>JBEEFX010000342.1:0-11351 GCA_041166365.1 Acidimicrobiaceae bacterium | reverse complement strand
GATCTGCAACGAATCGTCGACTATGTCGACGGCTACGCGTCGGCGAGGCCGCTGTCGCGCGACGACCGCGCCGCCGTCGTGTTCTACCTGCGGGCCCGAGGCCTGCAGATCATTGCCAAGCAAGCGGCGCGGGGCGTGACCGACGATGGTCCTCGGCGCAAGCTCGACTGGCTGGCTCGTCACCACGACATGGTCGTATCTGTTTTGACACCATGAACGTGGGTTTGCCTGTCAGTCGTCGCGTTCGTGGTCCGCGACCTTGAGCGGACCGTCGCCGATCTCGACGATCGGCTCCTCGCGGTTGTCGTATTCGGTGCGCAAGGCCTTGCTCATCACCGCGTGCATGTCGTACAGCGCGGTGATGTACGTGAGGTAGAGGATCTGTTCGTCCGTGAGCTCCGCCTTGAGCGCGGCGAACACGCTGTCGGGCACGCGCCCGCCGTCGTAGACGAGGCAGTCCGTATACGCGAGCACGGCGGCCTCGATCGGCGACCAGCAGCGAGCACCGGCGCCGAACGGGATGGCCTGCACCTGCTCCTCCGTGAAGCCGTGCGTGCGCATCGCCTTGCAATGCTGTGAGAAGACGAACTGGCTGCCACGAGCCCATCCGGCCCGGCACTGGCCGAGCTCACGCAACTTCGGATCGAGCACCGATTCCGAGCCCCGGTACACGGCGAAGCCGGCCACCGCGTGATCGAACACCGCCGGCACCAGCGCGAACACCGTCCACCAGTCGCCGGGCGTGCCGCTCGACGTGCCCGGTTCCGCCACCGGATCGCGGTTGCCGAACAGGAAGTCGTACATGAGCTGAACCGAAGGGGCGGCTTCGGCTCGCGGCACTTCTCGCAGTCGTGGCATGCAGGGTGTCTAGACGACGATCGGCACCTGCGAGTAGCCGCGCACCGTGCTGGTGTGCAACCGCACGGCACGATCGTGATCGACCTCCCACGTCGGATGGCGCACGAGCGTCTCCTGCAAGGCGATGCGCCCTTCGAGGCGCGCGAGCGCGGCGCCGACACAGAAGTGGATGCCGTACCCGAACGACACGTGGTGGTGATGCTCGCGATGGATGTCGAACTGGTCGGCGTCGGGGTACACACGCTCGTCGCGGCCTGCCGCGCCCGTGAGCAGCAGCACCTTCGAGTTGGCGGGGATCACGGTGTCGTGCAGCTCGACGTCTCGCGTCGTCCACCGGCCTTGTACCGGTGACGGCGCCTCGTAACGGAGCAGTTCTTCGACGGCGTTGGGGATGAGCGCGTGGTCGGCGGCGAGCTCGGCCCGCTGGTCGGGATGGGCGGCGAGCACGACGGCCGCCCACCCCAGCAGGCGCGCGACGGTCTCGGTGCCGGCGGCGAGCAGGAGGTTGGCAAAGTCTGTGGTGGCGGTCCGCGAAAGACCCGCCTGCGCCAGCGACGTGAGCAGGTCGTCCCGGGGCGACGTCCGGCGCTCGTCGAGCAGCCCGGCGAGGTAGTGGTGGATCTCCCGCCCCGCCGCCATGGACTCCTCGTTGACCATGCCCACGCCGGGCTCGATGTGGAAGATGCGCTCGACCGCGTGGCGAAATGTCTCCTGGTCCTCGTCGGGAACGCCGAGCAGCGACGAGATGACCATCGAGGGGAGCTTGGCGCCGAAGTCCTGCAGGTAGTCGAAGCTGTCCCGTCCCTGCTGCGCGTCCAACATGTCGGCGCAGAAGCCGCGGATGCGATCCTCGAGCACGGCGGTGTGCCGAGGAGTGAACGCGCGCGACACGAGGTGACGTAGCTCGGTGTGCGCCGGCGGATCGAGAAAGATGATCTGCCCGGTCGAGCTGAGGTCGTGGCCCATGAGCTCGAGCACCGTGCCGCGCGCCGAGCTGAACGTCGACGGATCGCGGTGCGCCGCCTCGACGTCGTGGTACCGGGTGAGCGCGTAGAAGTCGAACTTGTCATTCCGGTACACCGGTGCTTCGTCGCGCATCCGCTTCCACGTGGGATGCGGGTCCGTGTCGATCTCCTCGTCGAACGGATCCCAGTAGAGCTCGTCCACCTGCGCCACCGCCGCATATTGCCCGAAAGGCCGATGAGTTCGGGCGTCGGCCTTCGTCACAACGGACATGATCGATCTCGAACCCGCCGCCAGGCGCATGGCCGAACTCCTCGCTTCCGTTGACGACGAGCAGCTCGGGGCGGCGACACCGTGCCCGGACACCAGTCTGGGGGACCTGATCGACCATGTCGGCACCTTCTCCACGGCCTTCGTGGCCGTGGCCCGCAAGGAGATCGCGGGGACGGGGGCGCCGCCGCCCGCCGACTCCTCGAACCTCGAGCCGGGATGGCGGGAGCGGATCGCCCGCGACCTCGAGACGTTGGCGGTGGCTTGGCGCGACCCGGCGGCGTGGGTGGGGATGACCGCCGCCGGCGGCATCGACCTGCCCGGCGAGATCGCGGGACTCGTCGCCCTCGACGAACTGGTGGTTCACGGCTGGGATGTCGCCGTCACCAGTGGGCAGCCGTACGACCCACCGGTGGAGGAGATCGAGGGCGCCGCATCATTTCTGGCCTCGTTCGACCCGCCGCGCGACGGCCGACTCTTCGGCCCGATCGTTCCCGTTCCCGATGACGCGTCGCCGTTGCACCAGCTCCTCGGGCTCACCGGCCGTGACCCGGGGTGGACGCCCCCGTCCTGACGACCGGAGCGCACGCACGGGACGCTCCCGTCACGCGGGTGCGCGCCAGTCGCACGCGCCGCTATGCGGCCTTGCGCCACCAGACGGCGGTCCAGTCGACCGTCGTCATCGGCGCCGTGATGTTGTTCGTCGCCCGGTAGTGGTCGACGGCCTGCCGGCAGGGGATCCAGCCGTGGTAGTCGTCGATGATCACGAAGCCGCCGGGTGACACGCGCGGCTCCAGAGCAACCAGCGCGTCCATCGTGGATTGGTAGAGGTCGCCGTCGACGCGCAGGACCGCGAGCTGCTCGATCGGTGCCGTCGGCAAGGTGTCCTCGAACCAACCGGGCAGCAACCGAACCTGCGCGTCGAGCAGTCCGTAGCGCTCGAGGTTCGCCTCGACGTCGTCGACCCCGACCTTCAACGCGCCGACATGCGACCAGTCGTAGCCCTCGTCCTCGGGAAAGCGCTCGCCGTCCGGCACCGGCAGACCTTGGAACGAGTCGGCACCCCAAACGGTTCGGTCGATCACGCCGTAGGCCGCGAGCACGCCGCGGAGCAACGCGATCACTCCGCCGCGCCACACGCCGCACTCCGCGAAGTCGCCGGCGACGGCTTCCTGCAAGGCAGTTTCGGCGCACCAACGCACGTTGGCCAGGCGCGCGGCACCCACCATCGTCTCGGCGGCGGGCGGCCAGTCGCGGCCCTCAGCCCGCACTGCGGCGTCACCGCACGGGCGCACGACCCGCCACCCGTTGGCGCGCAGCACCGGGAGCACCGTCTCGCGGCCTCCGGGCCACTCGCGCAGGTCGACGTCACGCACTTCCTGGTCGAGGAACAACTCGCGTGTCAGGCACGCCGCCAGCAGGTCGAGGTAACGCGTCGCGGTCACAGGCGTCCCTCCGGTCGGATGTCTTCGGGGATCCAGTTCGGCGCGCGGCGTTCGGAGAACGACTTCCAGCCCTCGACGTACTCGTCACCGCGGAGGCTCGCGTCCATCGCCATGCGGTCGTAGATGCCGTACTGCAGGTTGATCGCCCGCTTCACCTCCCGCCGCGCCTCCGGCGCTCCCCAGCAGCACTCCGTGAGCACCTGCGTCGCGGCCTCCATCAACGAATCGTGGGGCACGACGCGGGTCACCAGACCCCACTCGCAAGCCTCGGCCGCGGTGAGCGTGCGGCCGCTCAACAGCAGATCACGGGCACGGGCGATGCCGACCTGCTGCGGCAGGATCTGGGAGTAGTGCGTGTCGGCGATGCCTCGATAGATCTCCGGCGAACGGAATGTGGCTTGCTCGGATGCGACCGCGACATCCGACAGCATCGCGATCATCATCCCGCCGCCGAACGCGATGCCGTTGATCGCACTGACGACCGGCTTGGCCGAGTGACGTACCGCGTCGAACGGTGTGACATCCATGTTGAGCATGTCGCCGAGCTCGGTCCAGTTGTCGTCGTAGCTGGAGCTCATGTCGCCGCCGGGAATGAACACGTCTCCGACACCCGTGATGAGCAGCCCGGCCAGCGCGGCGTCCCGATTGACGACGTCGACCGCCCGCCGCACACCGAAGTACATCGCCGGTGTCATGGCGTTGCGCTTCTCGGGCCGGTCCACGACACAGTGGGCCAGTGAACCGTGCCGCTCGAACCGCAGGTACGGCGTACCCAGCCAGTCGCCCTCGGGGGGCCGCGCAGTCATGCCGGGCAACTTATGATCCTGCGCGCCATGGCGTCGACCGAAGCGCGGGTGCGGCTCGAGATCGACGGGCCGATCGCGGTCATCACCAATGATCAGCCCGAGAAGCAGAACGCGTTCGACGACGCGATGGATCAACGGTTCTTCGAGATCCTCGGCGAGCTGAGGGCGCGCACCGACCTTCGGGTGGTGATCTGGCGGGCCGAGGGCAAGTCGTTCTCGTCAGGGCGCGACGTGGCCGCCATCGGTGGCGGCGCGGTCGAGCTCAGCCATCACGAGCTGATGGCGAGGGGCCACGCCGGCATCCGCCAGGTGTTCGAGCTCCACGTGCCCATCCTCGTGGCCATCCAGGGGTGGGCGATCGGCGCCAGCTTCCAACGCGCGCTGCTGTGCGACGTCCGCGTCGCCAGCGAAGACGCTCGGTTCATGCTGCCGGAGGTGACGCACGGCGTGATCCCGGACACGGGGGGCGTCGCTCGCCTCTTTCAGATGTGCGGCCATGGAGTGGCCGCGGACATGGTGCTGACGGGCCGCCCGATGAGCGCGGACGAAGCGCTGCACCACGGTGTCGTGTCGCGCGTCGTGCCCCGGGGCGACCTCGACGCGACGGTACGAGAGATGGCCGACAAGATCGTGGCCGCGCCGGAGCCGACCATCCGCGTGGCGCGCCGGATTCTCGGTCATCTGGCCACGCCGGAGGTGCTCGCCTCGATGGACGAGGAGATGGTGGCGCAGACCTTCCTCAAGCACGAGCGCGACCGATGAGCGCACAACAGCCCATCGGCGCCCCGGAACCTCCGCCCATCGGCGAGACCGCGCTCAAGCCGGACACGTTCCGAGGCCAGACGGTCATCGTCACCGGCGGTGGCACGGGGCTCGGCAAGGCGATCGCGAGCGAGTTCGCTCGGCTGGGGGCTCGAATCGTGATCGCCAGCCGCGGCGAGGAGCACCGCAGGGCCGGCGTCGACGCGATGACGTCGCTCGGAGCGGACGTGATCGACGTGCCGGTCGACCTCCGCCGGCCCGAGCAGGTCGAGGCGTTGTTCGACACGGTGGAGGAGCACTTCGGCCTTGCCGACGTACTCATCAACAACGCGGCCGGGAACTTCCCGGTGCCCGCCGAGGACCTCAGTGCCAACGGTTGGCGCACCGTCGTCGACATCGTCCTGAACGGCACCTTCTACTGCTGCCGCGAGTTCGGCCGGCGCCACATCGTCGCCGCGACCCCGGGTGCCGTCGTCAACATCGGCGCGTCCTACGCCTGGACGGGCGGCCCCGGTTTCGTGCACTCCGCCGCGGCCAAGGCCGGCGTGAAGAACTTGACCGAGTCGCTCGCCGTCGAATGGGGACCGTACGGCATCCGCGTGAACGGCCTCGTACCCGGCCTGTTCCCACATGTGGACGAAACCGCCGACATCATGTCGACGCCGGGACGCGGCACGGCCGAAGACCGCCGGCAGCCCGCGTTCCGCGTCGGGCAGCCGCACGAGCTCGGATGGGCCGCGACCTTCCTTGCATCGCCCTACGCGTCGTTCGTGAACGGCCACACGATGGTGGTCGACGGCGCCAACTGGCAACGGCGCGCGATGGCACAACCGGAGGTCACGCCGATCCGCGAGCAGATGGGCAAGGACCCCTTCACGATGGGGTGACGCGGCCAATCTATGCTCCGTCGGTGTCGAGCGGGGTCAGGGAGATGCGCGGAGAACTCGCCGCGCGCGTCGACGAATCGAGCGGTGTGCGCGACGAAGTCCGCTTCGTCGGCCCGCCGGGTGACCGGCTCATCACCGTGCTGTCCAGGGCTTTGGCAACGCCGGTCGGCGGCACGCTCGTGTGTTCCCCGATGGGGAACGACTTCGTGCGCGTCTACCGCCACGAGCTGCGGCTCGGCCACGCGCTCGCCGCTCGCGGATGGTCCACGCTGCGCTTTCACTACCGCGGCACCGGCAACAGCGACGGTGTCGAGGCCGACGTGGACTACGACTCGTTGGTCGGGGATGTCCTTGCCGCTGGTGGAGCGGTCCAGGAGCACGCCGGTGTCGGGGTCGACCTGCTCGTGGGCACGCGCCTGAGTGGGCTCGTCGCGGCCGCGGCGTCCGGACCGTTGCGGGCGTCCCGTTTGGTGCTCGTCGATCCACCTCTCGACGGCCGGAGCTACTTCAGGGAGGCGTGGCGCGCCGAGAAGGTGCAGACGATCACCACCGACGCCGCGTCGTCCGATCCCGCCGGAGAGCTCCGCGACGCCGGTCAGACGATGGTGTTCGGCATCACGGTGCACCGCCGGCTGCACGACAGCGTCGTCCACCGCCGGCTCGAGGATGAGGTCACGGGTGAGCGGTTGCAGATCCTCTGGGTGCAGCTCGTCGAGCACGACACGACCAAGCGAGAGGCCGAGATCCTGGACGCGTGGGCCGCCGCCGGGCACGACGTCACCGTCGTTCGGCTCCCTCGACCGCAGGCATGGTGGACACCGCCAGAGGGGCGGGAGTCGATCGGCGAAGCGCTGAGCGACACGATCGCGACCTGGGCGGCGGGACCGTGACGACCGCGGTGACCTCCGACCACGAAGTCCCGATGTTCCTGCGCAGCGCCGGCAACGACATCTTTGCGATCCACACGCGGGCGGTCGACGACCGCCGCCGCGGTGAGGGCATCGTCCTCCTGCAAGGAGGGAACTGGGTCACGTCGATCGGACGCAACCGCATGTGGGTCGACATGGCGCGCGAGTTGGCCGCGGACGGCTACGACGTGATTCGGTTCGACTACCGCGGGGTGGGCGAGAGCGGCGGTACGACGAAGCTGTACCGCCTGGACTCGCCGTTCGTCGACGACGTGGCGGCGGCGGCCGGGGCGTTGCGTGCTGCGGGCTGCGAACGACTCGTGCTCGTCGGCACGTGCTTTGGCGCCCGCGCCGCGCTGGCGGCCGCTCGAATCGAGGGCGTCGCGGCGGTGGCGCTCTTCTCCACGCCCATCTTCGACCGCGAGATGGAACGTCTCGCGACGCGGTCGGTCGGAACCCTCGCCCGCCGGAAGCTGCGAATCCGGTCGCTGAGGAGCCTCGTGGATCCGAAGCGATGGAGCTTGCTCACCCGGATCGTGAAGAAGAAGGCCCGCCAAGCGGTCCGTCGCGTCCGGGGCGGGTCGGGGGCGCCGACCGATGACGTCGACGTCAGCCCGCAGTTCCTGAAGCAGATCCAAGCCGCCGTCGACGGTGGCGTACGGGTACTCCTCGCTTACGGGAACGCCGACGAGTACTGGCGCGACTTCGTGCGGACGCGTGAGGGCCGCCTCGGTCGGATACTCGACCGTGCCGGTCCGCAGGTCGAGGTACGTGAGATGCCAGGTTTCCTGCACGGGCTCCACACGGCCGCCGCGCAGGACGCCGTCCTCGCCGAGCTCGCGCGCTGGTCGGTCAGCGCGAGCTGATCAGCTTCGTACCGCGGTCCCGCAAGTCGAACTTCAACACCTTGCCGGACGCGTTCAGCGGTAGCGCGTCGACGACGTCGACGTAACGCGGCACCTTGTAGTTCGCCATGCGCTCGCGGCACCAGGCGATGACCTCGTCAGCGTCGACGGTTGCTCCGGTGGCGGGTACGACGAACGCCATTCCCACCTCGCCCATGCGTGGATCAGGGACGCCGACGACCGCAACCTGCGCGATGCCGGAATGGCCGTTCATGATGTTCTCGATCTCGGCGGGGTAGGCGTTGAATCCGCCGACGATGTACATGTCCTTCTTGCGGTCGGTGATGGTGATGTTGCCGTTCGCATCTGCGACCGCGACATCGCCCGTGTGCAGCCACCCTTCGGCGTCGATCGCTTCCGCGGTGGCCGTGGGATTGTCGAGGTAGCCCTTCATCACGTTGTAGCCGCGCACCACGACCTCGCCCGGCTCGCCCGAGTGCACCTCGCGTCCGTCGTCGTCGACGAGGCGGACCTCGACATCGGGAATGGCGCGCCCGGAGGTCTTGGCGATGGTCTCGGGATCATCGTCGTGCCGGCACATCGTGGCGATCCCGTGCGCCTCGGTCAGCCCATAGCCCGTCACCACGGTCTCGAAGCCGAGCTTCTCACGCATCGCGAGGATCATCTCGGTCGGAATCGCGGCAGCGCCCGTGACGGCCAGGCGCAGCGTCGACAGATCGAACTGATCGAGCTCCGGATGATTGAGGATCGTCTCGAAGATCGACGGCGGACCGGGAAGCATCGTGATCTGCTCGTCGACGACGCGGCGCATCACGGACGGCACGTCGAAGATCGGGTGGGGAACGATCGTCGCTCCCTTGAGCAGGCAGGTGAGGAGTCCGGCCTTCAACCCGAATGCATGGAAGAACGGGTTGATGATGAGATAGCGATCACCCTCGCGCAGCCCCACCACGTCGGCCCACGAGTCGAACGCGCGAATGGTGGGCGAATGCATGAGCATCGCGCCCTTCGGCGCGCCGGTCGTACCAGAGGTGAAGAGGATGTCGCAGAGATCGTCAGGTTGCACCGCGTCGGCTCTGACCGCCGACACGGAACGGTCGACGTCGGCGCCGCGAGTCAGGAACGCGGACCACGAGGTACAACCGTCCGGCACGGCCCCGCGCAGGATGACGACATCGTCGAGCTGGACCTCGCTCGACGCCCCCCGCAGCAGGTCGACGTAGTTCGTGTCGAGAAAGTCGGTGACGGTGAAGAGCCGGCGCGCTCCGGCGGCGCCGAGGATGTACGCGGCCTCGTTGCCTTTGAAGCGCGTGTTGAGCGGTATGACGACGGCGCCGATCGAATGGATCGCGAACGACGCGACGGCCCACTCGTAGACGTTCGGAGCCCAGATCGCCACGCGCTCAGCTGGCTCCACGCCGCTCGCGATCAGAGCTCGGGCGGCGACGTCGATCTCCGCCGCGAGCTCGGCGAACGTGAGGCGCACCGCGCCGTCGACCACCCCTTCGCGGTCGCCGAACAGCGCCGCCGCCCGGCGCACGACATGCGGGATCGTCTTCGGCAGATCGGACGTCGTCAAAGGAGCGTGTCCGCCAAGACGTGCAGGTGCTCCAGGTCGCCGAGGTCCAGCACTTGGAGGTACAGCCGCTGCGCGCCGGCGTCCGCATACTGTGCGGCGCGATCGGCCACCTCGGCCGTCGTTCCGCCCAGCTGGTTCTTGCGGAGCTGATCCGGGTCCTGGCCGATGGCCTTGGCCCGCCGCACGAACGCGGCCTCGTCCTCGCCGCAGCAGGCGACCACCGCGGCGGAGAGCGTGAGTGTGGCGGGGTCGCGATCGGCCCGCTCGCACGCCGATCGCACGATGGCGTACTGGTCGGCGGCGTTGGCCGCGGGGGAGAACGGCAGGTTGTATTCGGCGGCGTACTGCGCGGCGAGACGCGGGGTGCGCTTCGCGCCCCAGCCGCCCATCACGATGGGCACGCCGCCGCTGCGCGGGTCGTGCTGCACGGGCTTGGGCAAGCCAGGCGACCCGTCGACGCTCTGGCGAGTGCCCGCGTGGCGGAACGTCTCGCCGGCTGGCGTCTTCCACATGCCGGTCACGATCGCGAGCTGGTCCTCGAGCATCTCGAAGCGCTCGCCGGTCGGAGGGAAGGGGATGCCGTTGGCGCGGTGCTCGACGTCGTTCCAACCGGCGCCGAGCCCGAGCTCCACGCGCCCCCCGGACATCGCGTCGGCCTGCGCGACCTCGATGGCCAGCTGACCGGGGTACCGGAACGTCACGGGCGACACCAGGGTGCCGAGCCGGATCGTGGTGGTCTCGCGGGCGAGCGCGGCCAGCGTCACCCACGCGTCGGTCGGCCCGGGCATCCCGTCACCCTCGAAGGCGATGTAGTGATCCGAGCGGAAGAACGCCTCGAAGCCGAGCTGCTCGGCCGTCGTCGCCACCCTCAGCAGCGTGTCGTAGGACGCGCCCTGCTGCGGCTCCGTGAAAATCCGAAGGTCCACCCCGCCTCCTTAGCAAATCCCTTGCGGAGCCACACATTCTTGCGGGGTCAGGTGACGGTGTTGGCGTAGCGACCGCGGTTGGCGATCCGGCGCAGGGTGTCCTCGACGGACATGCCCCCCGCGGCCTTGCGCCGGAACCACTGCATGCCGTCGGCCACCTGGATGGGCGACCGTGACAGCCGGTACGGGTCCGTGCGCCCATAGGTGTTCGCGATGGTTCCCGCGAGCGCGGCCGAGCGGAAACGGCGACGGACTTCGGCCTCGGCCGCCGCGTTCGGCGGCTGCGCCTTGGGATAGGCGAAATGCGCCACCGGCAGGCCGAGCCGTTCACCGATGACATCGATCGAGCGGTCGAGCTCCCCCGCAGCGGCGGGCCCGTCCACCCGGTCGAGCAGCATGTGGCTGTCGGTGTGCGAACCGACGGTGACCAGCCCCGTGCTCACGGCATCGCGCAACGCCGCCCACGACAGCGGGGCCGCTCCCCCCGGAAACTCCTGTTGCCGCTCGATGAAAGCGGTCGCGACGTACACGGTCGCCGGCACACGGCGCGCGACGAGGATCGGGAGCACGCGGTCGGCGAAGTCGGCGGTGCCGTCATCGAAGGTCAGGACGACGTCGTGCTCGCTCGGCAGCGCGCCGCCCGAGAGCGCGTCGAGGGCCGCGTCGAGGCTCGTGGCCCGGTGCGCGATCTCTGCGATCTGCCGCTCGAACAGATCGAGCGGCAGGTCGACTGCGGACGCTGTGGCCGCGCCGACGCGGTGATACAGCAGGACCACGATCCCGCCCCGGGGCGGGCGCACGACGTCCACCCCCGCCGCGGTCAGCTTCACGGTCTGGGCAGCGGCGCGACGGGCAACCGACGTCCAGTTCACCGCACCAGTATCTCGGCATAGAGCGACTCGAGCCGGCGGGCGGCCTCGTCGATGTCGAAATGGCGGGCACGCTGCGCGGCCGCGGCACCCATGGACCGCCGGCGCGCGGGGTCGCCCGTGAGGTCGCTCACCGCCTCCGCCAGTGCGTCTGGACGTCCGGAGGGCACGAGCCGGCCCTCGACGCCGTCGGTCACCGCCTTCGGAGTCCC
>JBEEFX010000341.1:0-32238 GCA_041166365.1 Acidimicrobiaceae bacterium | reverse complement strand
TCATCCAACGATCCGGCTCACGTCCGTGGTTTCCACGGCTCTCAGCCGGATCGTCGCACTGTCACACCCTCGTGAGAGGGTGGCGTCATGGTTGCTCGATCATTGGATCGGGCGCTCGAGGGCCTCGCCCGACCTCAGCACGGCGTGTTTCATCGCCGTCAGGCCCTCCGCATCGGATTCACACCGGACGCCATCGAGCGTCGGCTTGCAAGCGGGACATGGGTGCGCGTCGGCGGCGACGTGTACGGCCTCCCGTCGCATCCCGGAACCTGGCATCGACAGTGCATGGCGGCGACGCTGTCCGTCCCTGCGGGCGCGGCCTGGGGTCGCACGGCGGCCGTCGTGTACAAGGTGCCGCGCTTCCGTCCCGGCGCCATCGACGTGGTCACCCGCCACGGCACGACGCATCGCAGTTCGCTCGCGACCGTGCACGAGTCCCGCACTGTGGGTCGGTTCACCGTGGTGGACGGCATCCGCGTCGTCTCCAAGGCGGACTGCACGATCCAGGTCGCGCGCCATTTGTCGGTGGAGGGCCTTCGGTCGATGGTCGGCTTCCTCGACAGACACGATCGGCGTTACTTGGCGGAACTTCGCGACCGCCAGCTCGCCCTCGCCAGCTCTCGGCTGCCGGGCATGAAGAAGCTGCGGGTCGTGCTGTCGGAGTTGATCGACGATGTTCCACCAACCGACAGCGACCTGGAGGTCGAACTACGCACCCTGGTCGCATCGGTGCCGGCGCTCGGCAGGGTGGTGTGGCAGGCCACGCTTCCGTTCTGGACGCGAGGAACAGCCCGGTGCGACGGCCTGGCCGTCGAGTGGCCGCTCATCCTCGAAGCCGACGGCCGGGCGTGGCACACCCGCGTCGACGACTTCGAGCGCGATCGTGAACGGGACAACCTCGCCAACGTCCACGGCTACGACGTCCTGCGGTTCACCTACAACCGACTCACGCACCACTTGAACGACTGCCGCCGCCTGCTGGTCGCCTACGTCGCCCGACGATCCGGCTCACATCCGCCGTTTCCACGGATCTCAGCCGGATCGTTGGTGGGTTAGGACGCGAGCGGGATTTCTTGGACCATCGTGGCGGTCGGCTCCCAGAGGTCGCCGAGTTGCTCGACTCGATCGAGGACGTCCGGCGCGGTGAACGACAACGGCGCTCCCCCGGCGGCGGCCTCGACCTCGTCCCAGGTCACGGGCGTGGAGACGGTCGGGTGCGGACGAGCACGCAACGAGTACGCGCCGACGGTCGTCTTGTGGCGCGAGTTCTGGCTCCAGTCGATGAACACCTTGTTCTTCCGCAGCTCCTTGCGCATCACCGACAGCACCTTGTCGCCGTGGTGCTTCTCCATCGCCTGCGTCACCGCGTGCGCGAACGACGACGCTTGCTCGTGAGTGAGCGGCTGTCCGTTGACGGGCACGTACACCTGCAACCCCTTCGACCCGGATGTCTTGGCGAAGCACTCGAGCTTCAGTCCTTCGAGCACATCTCGGATCCACAGCCCGACCTCGGCGCACTCGGTCATCGCCGCGGGCTCCCCCGGGTCGAGGTCGAACACGACCATGCACGGCGTCTCGATGTCGACGCACCGCGCCATGGGCGCGTGGATCTCGAGCGCCGCGAGGTTCGCGGCCCAGACCACGGCAGGGCGATCAGCGAGGCGGCAGTAGTCGATGGCGCCGCCGTGATCGCCAGGGCCTGGGCAGACGCCGAGCCACTCCGGCCGATGCTTCGGGCAGCGCTTCTCGAAGAACGACTTGTCGTCGACGCCGTTCGGGAAGCGCCGCATCGTGATGCCCCGATCGCCGACGTGCGTGAGCATCGTCGGCGCGATGCGCGCGTAGTAGTCGATCACCTCGCCCTTCGTGAACCCCGTCGCGGGGTACAGCACCTTCTCGAGGTTCGAGAGCTTGAGTCGCCGTCCGTCGATCTCGACGGCCGTGTCGGTCACGCCGCGCTCATCGTCGTGCTACGGCTGCGCCTGCGCATCCGGCTGCACTATGCCGACTTGCGCTTCCTTGGTGCTGCCGCTTTCTTTGCTGCCGACTTCTTCGCGGGTGCAGCGGCCTCGCCGTCAGCCGGCTTCTCGTCGGCGGGCCTGCTTGTCGGGTGGCGTTTTCGAGTCTCCTTGGCCGCCTTCACGCTGGCTTCGAGAGCCGCCATGAGGTCGACCACCTTGTCCGCACTCACCGGTTGCGGCGCCGACACGATCTCGGTCTCGCCCGCCGCCTTTCGTTCGATCAGGTCGAGCACCCGGTTGCGATACGTGTCCTCGAACTTCCCGGGCTCGAAGTCGGCGGAGAGCGACTCGATGAGTTGCTCGGCCATCGCCAGCTCTCGGTCGTTCACGTCGATCTTGGCGACGCCATCGAGCTCGGAGATCCCGTCGGTCTCGTTGACCTCGTCGGCGTAGACCATCGTCGACAGGAGCAGCTTCCCGTCCTTCGGGCGCACGGCCGCCAGGTACTGCTTCGAGCGCATCACGAAACGAGCGATGCCGACCTTCTGCGATCGCTCCATCGCCTCGGCGAGCAACGCGTACGGCTTGACGGTCGCCTTGTCCGGAGCGAGGTAGTACGCCGAGTCGTAGAAGATCGGATCGATCTCGGCGAGATCGACGAACTCCTCGATGTCGATCGTCCGCACCGCTTCCGGATCGAGGGCGGCCAGCTCGTCGTCGTTGATCAACACGTACTCACCGGACGGCAGCTCGTAGCCCTTGACGATGGCGTCGGTCGGCACCTCGGAGCCGTCCGCTCCCGACACCTTCTGGTACTTGATGCGCGCTCCGGTTCGGCTGTCGATCTGGTTGAACGACACCGACTTACGGGACACCGCGTTGAAGAGCTTGACCGGGATGTTGACCAGCCCGAAGCTGATCGACCCACTCCATATGGCTCTGGGCATGGCGACAACTCTACGCTCCGCGCCCACCGAGCCATGACGTACGACGCAAGCGTCCTAATGTTCACCAGTGGCAAGGCATGCTGCGAGGTCGAGACTTCGCCCCAGGGCGGTGACGCGACCGGTGCTCGGGCTGATCATTGCCGTCGTCGTCGGCTCGACGATTCTCGGGCACACGCCGATCGGATCGGCCACGCGCGAGCCCGTCAAGCCACGGCTGCTCCTCGCGGATCCATCGGCGCCGGCGACGATCGTGGACCCGGACGTCTCTCGGCCCGACCCGTTCGTCATGTGGGACCCGGTCGTCCAGCGATTCCGCATGTACACGACGAACGCGCAGTTGTTGCACGTCCCGATGTGGCTTTCGGACAAGGTGACAGGACCGTGGGAGCGGGCCGGCGAGGGCCTGCCGGTGCTCCCGGACTGGGCGAGTGACGACTTCCGGGTGTGGGCGCCCGAGGTCGCCTTCATCAACGGCCTGTGGACGATGTGGGGATCGGCGGGAGTGAAGGACACACCCTCGCTTTGTCTCTTCCGTGCGACTGCCGCGGCGCCCGCGGGACCGTTCGTGGTCGACGGTGCACCGCCTCGGCTGTGCGACATCTCCGCGGGCGGCACGATCGATTCGCACATGACCCAGGACGAGGCGGGCACGTGGTGGCTGAGCTTCAAGCCAAACCTCAACGTGTATGGGGTGCGGACGAGGCTCGACTCCGTGCAGCTCGACGCGGACGGGCTTCCCACCGGCCCAGTCCGCACACTCATCGAAGCCTCCGAACCGTGGATGCACGACATGATCGAGTCGCCGAGCTTCGTCAAGGACCCGGAGCGGAACCAGTGGTGGCTGTTCTTCTCCGCGGGCTTCTTCGCCGGCGAAACACCGAACTACCGGATTGCGGGCGTGCCCTGTGACGAGCCTCGCGGACCGTGCTCGGTGCAAGGCCTCGTGACACTCGTGGTCACCAACAACCAGGGCACCGGCCCCGGAGAGCTGAGTGCGTTCACGGACCGCGACGGCGCGATCTGGATGTCGTACAACCCGGCCGCGCCCTTCGTGCCCACCGTCCGCCCGCTCGCGGTGGTGCGGTTGGCCTTCGACGACGCGGGCGTCCCGTACGTGGCGCGCTCGGATCAATAGCCCCGCTCGGCGAGTTAGCTACACGACGCCGCGGTCGGATGCCCATCGCGTGAGCTCGTGTCGGGTGGACAGCTGGAGCTTGCGCAGCACGGCGGACACGTGGCTCTCGACGGTCTTCACGGAGATCTCCAACCGCCGGGCGATCTCCTTGTACGTGTAGCCGCGCGCGATCAGCCGCAGTACGTCGCGCTCGCGCGCGGTGAGCTTGTCGAGCTCAGGATCGTCGCGGGTGTCGGCAGTCGCCGCAGGCGCGACAGGCTCACCGGCGAACGCATCGAGCACGAAACCGGCGAGCCGGGGGCTGAACACGGCATCGCCCTCGTGCACGCGGCGCACCGCGTCGGCCAGCTCGTCGGGCCCGATGGACTTCGTGACGTACCCGCGCGCTCCGGCGCGGATGACGGCGATCACGTCCTCCGCGGCATCCGACACCGACAGGGCGAGGAACCGTGTGTCGGGATGAGTGCGCAACACGGACTCGATGATCGCCCTGCCGCCGCCGCCCGGCAGGTGCACATCGACGAGCACGACATCGGGATGCGTGTCGCGAATCGCGCCGATGGCCTCGTTCACCTCTGTGGCCGTGCCGACCACGTCGACCCGGGCCGTCAGTTCGGCCTGCACCCCCGACAGGAACAGGCGGTGATCGTCGACGAGAAACACGCGCGGGTTCACGGCCGATTGAGCTCCAAGGTGACCTCGGTGCCCTCGCCTGGCGTCGACGCGATCACGGCGGTGCCCCCGTTCCGGGCCATGCGCTGACGGATGGATTCCGTGATGCCGCGCCGGTCGGCCGGCACGTGTGTGGTGTCGAAGCCGTGGCCGCGGTCGCGTACGAACGCGGTGAGGCGGTCGGGCTCGGCCTCGACGTAGAGCGACACCGTCTCGACGCCGGCGTGCTTGGCGGCGTTGACCGTCGCCTCCCGCGCCGCTTGGAGAAGCCCCTCGACGCGCGCGTCGACCGTGCACTCGCCCACCGTGACGACCTCGACTTCGATGCCGTGCATCTCTTCCACTTCCGCAACCATGGCATCGACCGCCGCGGCGAGCGTGCCGTTGTGCCCATTCGCCGTGGCGAGACGGTCGCCGTACAGCCAGGTGCGCAGCTCACGCTCCTGACGACGGGCCAGTGCCGCGAGCTGGCGGGGGCGGTCGGCGTTGCGCTGGATCAGCGCGAGCGTCTGCAGCACCGAGTCGTGCAGGTGAGCGGCGACCTCGGCCCGTTCCTCCGAGCGGATGCGCTCGCGCCGCTCTTCACCGAGATCGGCCAGCAGCCGTCGGATCCACGGACCGAGGATCACGGCCAAGCCCGCGATGGTCACGGCGATCGCCAAGCCGACCTGGCGGGCGGCGCCGAACGCGTCGTTGGCCGCCAGGAACACGACGATGCCGGCGGACACCAGCACCGCGCCCACGCCGAGGCGCAACGCGCCCTGACGTCCGCCGAGCACTGCCTGGAATGGTCGTCCCGCGACCTCTGTCAATCGAGCGCGCTCGCTGTCGTCCGACCGGGCCCACAACACGGCCACGCCGAAGCCGGCAAGCGTGAGCGGCCAGACCGCCGCGTCACTGAACCAAGGGCCGACGTTGCGCAGCAGCAATACCGTGCCCGCGACGATCAAACCGATCGCCAACGGCTGACGGAGATCGCCGTGATGCAGGTCGAGGTTGCCGATGCGGTTGACGTGCATGTGGCGCTCGCCGTCGGGACCGGGCATGAGCCACCACAAACCGAAGTACAACGGCACTCCGACACCGCCGGCGACCGCGAGGACGACGAACCCGACTCGAACGATGAGTGGGTCGACGCGCAGGGCCTCGGCGACACCGGAGGACACGCCGGAGATCACGCGGTCCGAGCCGCGCTGCATCGTGCCGATGCGAAAGCGGTGGTGGCGCGCGCGTTCCCTCACGGGTTCGATGATCCCACAGGCCTCGGGGACCGACCATGAGACATGACCCCGACGCTCTCGGGGTCATCCCCGATTGTGAGCACGCCCGCGTCATCCGATGATGACGCCCATGGAATCGCAATCGGCCACCGCACCGCGACTGGTGCGACGCTCAGAGGGCAGGTTGATCGCCGGTGTGTGCAAAGGCATCGCCGACCACTTCGGCATCGACCCGATCCTCGTTCGCATCGCATTCGTGGTCATCACGTTCTTTGGTGGCGCCGGCATGATCGCCTACGCCGCCGCGTGGCTGCTCATCCCGGAGGAGGGTGAGACCGCGAGCATCGGCGAGCGGATCCTCCGGGAACACCGATGGGGGCGCATCGCCGGCTTCGTGTTGATCGCCATCGCCATCTCGTCGTTGATGCGCCCGGTGTGGTGGGCCGGGGGCCACGGTCTGTTCGCCGTGCTCCTGATCGTCGGCGGCCTATACCTCCTCTCGCCCGGGTTCTCCGGAGCACACGCGGCGCCGGACGCCGCATCCCCTTCTCTGGAGCGTGAGGCGGGCTCGGGGACCGTCCCCGAGGAGTACGGAGCGCCGGCGCCGGCACCGACACCAGAACCGTCAGCGCCGCGCCCGCGCCGGCGAGGGGGGCTCGGTGCGCTCACCTTCGGGCTGCTGTTCATCGGCAGCGGCGTGGTCGGCCTCGTGCTCGCCGCGGGCAACACCGTCGAGCCGTCGTACGTGTTCGCCGCCGGATTGTTGATCGTGGGCGCGGCGCTCGTGGTGAGCACGTGGGTCGGCCGCAGCTTCGTCCTGATCCCGCTCGGCGTCGTGCTCGTCGGTCTGATGTCGGTCAGCACCGTCATCGACGTGCCGATCACGGGAGGCGTCGGCGATCAACGCGCCACACCGCTGACACTCGCCGAGCTGCACGCGGACTACCACCTCGGCCTCGGCGAGCTGCGCCTCGACCTCAGCCACCTGACGTTCGATCGCGGCAGCGCCCGCACCATCAAGGCAACCGTCGGCATCGGTCACGTGCTCGTGACGCTGCCCCGCAACGCGACCGCGGAGCTCCACGGGCACGCCGGTCTCGGCGAGGTCCGCTTCCTCGGCCAGCACGACGGCGGAATTCGGATCGACCGCGACACGACGCTGTCGTCCGGAGGGGAGAGCCCACCGCGCATCGTGCTCGACCTCGAGGTGGGCATCGGACAGGTGGAGGTCGTCGATGCGGCGGCATGACGCAAATCTCACCGGGCTGATTGCCGGCGTGCTGTTCATCGGCCTCGGCGTCTACGGCCTGTCGGTCGGACCGGATCAGCTCGCCAACGCGCTCCGTTGGGTGTGGCCGATCACCCTCCTCGGCCTCGGCGTCGCCCTTCTCGCTGGGTCATCGAATCACGCCCGACGGACACGCGACGGGGAAAGCGCCGGCGACGAGCCGCACCGAGGCGCAGAGAGCGAGCCGAGCGGGCGCTCGTAGCCGGCCACAGGAGCAGAGGAGCGGCTCATCGGGCCAGCACGGCGCGCGCGACGAGGTCGGTACCGAACGCGGTGAGGATGGCGAGGTAGAGGAGTCCGGTGGCGGCCATGACCGCGGAGTACGCCCGTTCCTTCAGCGCCGCTCGGGTGACGACCACCAACACGATGGTCGTGATCGCACACGCGATCCAGAACCACCCGAGCAGACCGGCGTAGCCGTCGTCGATCGATCCATCGAGCACGGACAGCATGCCGGTGGGCCACAGCAACGACGCCACCTCGAGCGGCCACACGATCCCCACCCAGCGCACCATCTCGAGCAGCGGACCGCGCGCCAGGCCCGGCTGCACGAGATACCAGTGGCCGAGCAGCATCGCGTCGGACACGCTGCCGAGGAACGCGGCACCGACGACCGTACGTACGACGGAAAGCAGCGCGGGATCGCCGGCGTGCACGCCTGCCGCGATCAAACCGATCACGCCGAAGATCGGTGCAACGAGGTCGAGGTGGGCGGGGAACGTCGCCACTCCTGCACGTCGGCGAACGATCGACAGCGTCAACGCCACCGCGGCCGCGGCCGCGACGAGCGCGGCGGACACATCGCGCACGGGAAGTGCGTCGACGCGCACACCGATCGCGGCCGCCGCTCCCGCGAGCACGAGATAGATCGATCGCAGCAGCCACCCGTAGCCGGCACTGACGACACGCTTGCGGGAGGTGATCCAGAGGAAGAAGAGACCGCCCGTCGCCCATTGCAACAGGACGGTCGCGCCGTCGAGCTTGATCACGCGTCGGTGGAGATCACGCGTCGACGGTGACGAGCCCGTGTTCGACGGTGTTGAGCGCGTCAGGTCCGGATTCGGCGGCGACGACGATGTCTTCGAGCCGCACGCCCCACTGTCCGGGCAAGTAGATGCCCGGCTCGATGGAGAACGCGTGGCCGGGCGTCAGGGCTTCGCAGTTGCCGCCCACGATGTAGGGGTCTTCGTGTTCCTCGATGCCGATGCCGTGGCCGGTGCGGTGGATGAAGTACGGGCCATAGCCGCCTTCGGTGATGATGCGGCGCGCGACAGCGTCGACGTCCTCACAGGGGGTGCCCACCGTGGCCGCGGCAACGGCCGCTTGCTGCGCCTCGTGCAGGACCGTGTACGCATCTCGCAGCTCGCTCGGCGGGCCGACTCCTCCCGTCCACACGCAACGGGTGATGTCCGAGCAGTAGCCCACGCCACCATCCGACGCGCCGTCCCCACCATGGAACATCGTGCCGCCGAAGTCGCACAGCACGATCTCACCGACACCGATCTTGTGGTCACCGGCCTCGTGGTGGGGGCTCGCCGCGTTCGGACCGGCCGCGACGATCGCGAAGTTGACGCGGCGGTGACCTTCGGCGATGAGACGGCGTCCGATGTCCTTCGACACGTCCGCTTCCGTACGACCGACGAGCGGTATGTCTCCGCTCTGCAACTGAGTGGCGACGCGATCCGCGGCGACAGCCGCCCGCCGCAGCGCGGCGATCTCCGCAGCCTCCTTCACCGCCCGCAGCGGGCCCATCACCTCGCTGCCTCGGCGGAACGCCGTCGTGGTCATGCTGGCCTGGAGATCGACGAGGAAACGGGCCCACGTGCGATCGCCGATCGCCGCGGTGCGGGGCGTGCCCGCGAGCCCGGCGACGATCTCCACCGGATCGTCGGTCTCGTCCCACGGCACGATCGAGAACAGGTCCGGGTGCTCGACGACCCGCGGCGCCTCGAGTCTCGGCACGACCAGCGAGGCGTCACCGTCCGCCGGGAGCACGAGCATCGTGAGGCGTTCGAGCGGCATCGCCTCATACCCCGTGAGGTACGGCAGGTCTGGCCCGACCGACAGCAGCAGCACGTCGACGTCGAGCTCGCGCATTCGGGAACGGGCGCGTGTGATCCGTTCGCTCAGCACGCCTGGAGATTAGGTGTTGCCGGTCGGTTACAGGATTGCGCGCCGGCGCGAACCGCGCACCAGCATCATCCCGCCGACGGCGACCGCGAACAGGCCGCCGCCGAGCACGGTGTTGGCAGTGCCCCCGGTGCGGGCCAGCGCCACGTCGGGAGGACTGTCCCGCGACGTTTCGGTCTTGGCGAAGCCCTCGACGGCCGTGTTGGCCAAATCCAGGCGGATGCCGTCCTGAACGCCGGTGAGCAGGTGCACGCTCACGCCCGCCGCCTCGGCGTGCGTGCCGCCCTCCTCGGTCTTGCCCTGCGAACCGCCTGCGACCGTGATGCACGATTCGAGTGGAGCGGGCAGGAAGCACGTCGGCACGACGTTCACCGGAACGTCGACGACGTTGGCGCCGTCGGGAAGACCGAGCGCCGCGGCGATGTCCGGAGCGATCGTGACTCGCACCAATGCCGGGAGGAAGTGGACGGTGGCCTCGCCCGTCGTCCGGTTGACATCGACCGTGTTCGACGATGCACCGATCTCGATGGTGACGACCGGGAGGAGCGGGTTCTCGTCGACGCCGAACATCCCGTCACGGGGCAGCAGCTCGATGAACACCGCCCGCGAGGACGCGGTCGCGGACACGGTGTCGCCCGTCGAGCCCGCCGAGGCCTGCGCCGAGCCGAGCGTGACACGCAGCAGGTCGCCGCCATCGGTGATCGCCGCGATGATGTCTTCGATCGCCGTGGACGTGTCGAACTGATCAGGGAGAGCGTCGAACACCGGCTTGAGCCCGGCGATGGCCTGCCCCACGGCGGCCTTCACGGCGTCCGTGGCCGGCGACAGTTCCTGCGCGTTCACGGCGATCTCCGTCACAAAACCCTCGGCGTTCGCGTTCGGGAGCCCGCCGGCCACCGCGGCGCTCGCTTGGGCGCACGCGGACGAGAGGTCGAGGATCGGGAACTCCGGGGGCAAGGTGATGGGGCCACACACGGGAGGGGTGTCGGTCGCCTGGCTGCCGTCAGCGCCGGTGACCTCCTTCTTCTCCTCGGTGACGAAGGTGTCGCCCGGAAGGACCAGGCCGACGCCCCGCCCGGTGGCCTTCGGGGTGTCCGCGACATCGGCATGCGCCACGCCGAGCGTGAGCCCCTGGCCGAACACCTGGAGGTTCAGCGCGGCGGCGTCGGCGTCGGCGTGGTACGTCGACAGCGTCGAGTCGGCGCTGGCGGAGCTGACGCCGGTGATCAGCAGCGCAGCGGCGAGGATGGCAACGATGGCGGCAGCACGCGATCGCGGACGTGACATGTTCGGCGGAACCCCCTGGAAACGACTCGGCTACTGAGGCGAACTAGTTCGCCACGGAGTGTGTTGCCCCCTCCGCGGCCCTGCCAACCGACCTGAAATCGCAACATTGGCGGCCTCAGCGGCGTGATAGCTCGAGCGAGTCAGCGCCGATGACTCGACATGTCCGATTCCCATCGCCTCGCCCGTGGCCTTGAGGCGGGCGAACTCGTCGGGCGTCCACCAACGGGCGACCGGAAGGTGCCTCGCCGTCGGGCGCAGGTACTGCCCGATCGTCACGATCTCGGTGCCGACGGCGCGGAGGTCGGCGATGGTCGCGACGACCTCCTCCTCTCGCTCCCCCATGCCGAGGACGAGGCCGGATTTGGTGGTGAGCCCGGCCGCCCTCGCCCGGGCCAGCACCGCGAGGCTGCGGGCATAGGACGCGTTCGGGCGCACCGCTCGCTGGAGACGGGCGACGGTCTCCATGTTGTGGTTGAGGACGTCGGGCTCGGCGTCGAAGATCGTGCCGAGCGCGTCGGGGTCGCCCTTGCAGTCCGGGATCAGCACCTCGATCCGGACGGACGGCGTACGGGCCCGGATCGCCTCGATGGTGGCGGCAAAAGCGGCCGCACCTCCGTCGTCCAGGTCGTCTCGGGCCACGGCGGTGATCACGGCGTGCCGCAACCCCATTCGCGTCACGGCCTCGGCCACCCGCTCCGGCTCGCCCTCGTCGATGGGCAGCGGGCGGCGGGTGTCGACGAGGCAGAACCCGCAGGCGCGGGTGCAACGCTCCCCGTTGATCATGAAGGTGGCTGTGCCTTCGGACCAGCACTCGAAGATGTTGGGACACCCCGCCTCCTCGCAGACCGTGACGAGCGAGAGGTCGCGCATGGTCTTCTTCAAGCGCACGTAGTCGTCGGTGATGCGCAGGCGCGCCTTGGCGTAGGCGGGCTTGCGTGACTCGATGGGCAGTCCGTCGGTGACACCGGCTTCCTCGAGGCGGCCGAGCAGCCGCAGCGGCTGCTCGTGCGGCATGGTCCACACGACGTCCTGGCGTTCCGAACCCGCTGAGCCCCATCGCTCAGCGGCGCGGCTCGCGATCGCATCGACGACCGTGCGCATGTCGACGGCGAACCCCTCGGCGGCCAGGGACGTCACGGACTTGTCGGCGATGCCGCAGGGGATGATGTGGCCGAAGTACGCGAGGTCCGGATCGACGTTGAGCGCGAACCCGTGCATCGTTCGGCCGCGGGTGAGCTTCACGCCGATCGCCGCGATCTTGCGGTTCTCGATCCAGACGCCCGGGTAGCCGTCGAGCCGGCCCGCATCGCTCACGCCGATATCGGCGAGCGCGTCGATCAACAGCTGCTCGACGGAGCGCACATACGCAACGGTGTCGGCCATCCCGCCGCCGCGCTTTCCGGGCACGGTCAGGACCGGGTACCCGACGAGCTGCCCCGGGCCGTGATACGTGACGTCACCGCCGCGATCGGCGCGCACGAGCTCCGCGCCCACATCGGCAGGAGGGACCAGCAGATTTCCCATGTCGGCGCGCACGCCGAGCGTGTACACGTGCGGATGTTCGAGCAACAGCAAGTGGTCGTCGGCCGAGTCGACGAACAGCCCGCGCTGCAACGCCAACGCGTCTCTATACCGAACCCGTCCCAACCATCGGACACGGAGCACTACTGCGATCGCAAATCCAGTGCACAGCAACACACTTTTGTGTCGTAGTGCGCTGGATTTGGCCTCGTCACAGTTCTTGGGACCAGTCGCGCGTCTCGAGGTTCTCCTTGATCTGCCGCAGGAACGCGGTGGCGTAGGCGCCGTCGAAGGCGCGGTGGTCCCACGCGAGCGCGAGGTTGCCGACGGAGTGAATCGCAATGCCCTCGCTGCCGTCGGGCAGCTCGACCACGACCGGGCGCCGCTTCACGCCATCCGTCGACAGGATCGCAACCTGCGGCTGGTTGATGATCGGCAGTGTCAGCAACGTCCCGTACGGGCCGGGGTTCGTGATCGTGAAGGTGCCGCCCACGATGTCGTCCGGACTGAGCTTCTTGCCCCGCGCGCGGGCGGCGAGATCGCTCACCTCGTGCGCGATCGCGCGAAGCCGCTTGGTCTCGGCATCGTGGATGACCGGCACCATCAAGCCCTTGAAGTCCAGATCGACCGCGATACCGAGGTTGACGTAGTTGTGCACGATCAACTCGTTCTCCCCGAACGTCGCGTTGACTTCGGGGTAATCGCGGATCGCGTCCACCACGGCTCGCGAGATGAACGGGAGGTACGTGAGGCTGAAGCCCTCTTCCGCCTTCCACGCGTCGCGCTCCTCGCGCCGGACGCGCTCAACGGCCTCGTAGTCGACCTCGATCGCGGCGTACACGTGCGCCGACGTCTGCTTCGACCGGATCATGTGCTCGGCCGTGCGCTTGCGAATGTTCGAGAACGGGATCGACGTGTCACGCTCACCCGTACGAGCTATCGGCTCCGGCTTGGCGCGCTCACGTGCCGGCGCCGCTGCGGCCGGTGCCGCGGCGGCCGTGGCGGGTGCGCTCTGCTTCGGTCCGGCATCGACGAGCGCTTGCACGTCGTTGCGCGTGATGCGGCCGCCGGCTCCTGTGCCCTTGATCTGGGCCGGATCGAGACCGTGCTCGGTGATGAGGCGGCGCACGACGGGCGAGAGCAGCTTCCCGTCGCCGTTGCCCTTCGGTGTGTCGGCCTTCGGGGCCTCGGCCTCCGGTGCGTCCGCCTTGGCGACGTCGGCCTTCGGTGCGTCCGCTTTGGCGGCCTCGGCGTTCGCCGGTTCGGGCTCCGGCTCGGGCTCGGGTTCCTCCGCCGCGGGGGGTTCGGCCGCGGGTTCGGGTTCCGGCGCCTCGGCCGGCGCCTCCTTCGCTTCGGGCGCAGTCTCGCCGGACGGAGGTCCGTCGGAGATCACGGCGAGCACGGCGCCGACATCGACGGTCTCGCCCTCGGGTACGCGGATCTCGGCGATGTACCCCGCGACGGGCGACGGCACCTCGGAGTCGACCTTGTCGGTCGAGACCTCGAAGAGGACCTCGTCCTCCTTCACCTCGTCGCCGACCTGCTTGAACCACTTCGTGATCGTGCCTTCGGTGACGGTCTCACCGAGCTGCGGCATCGTTACGTCAGCCATGGAGGCTCCTCCCGGTCAGCGCCATGACGGACTCGCCGAACAACTCGCTCAACGTCGGGTGCGGCTGGATGAAGTGCGCCACCTCGTCAACCGTCGCTTCCCAGTTCACGGCGAGGTAACCCTGACCCAGTTGCTCCGTGACCCACGGCCCCACCATGTGGACACCGAGGATCCGGCCGCCGTTGCCGGTCTGCGGATCCTTCTCGGCGATGATCTTCACGAGCCCGTCCGCCTCGCCGATGATGAGCGCGCGCCCGTTGCCCATGTAACGGTGTTTCGAGGTGACCACCTCGAATCCGGCTTCCTTCGCGGACTCTTCGGAATGGCCGGCGAACGCC
The DNA here is from genome assembly GCA_041166365.1 of Acidimicrobiaceae bacterium. Classification (GTDB taxonomy): domain Bacteria; phylum Actinomycetota; class Acidimicrobiia; order Acidimicrobiales; family JACDCH01; genus DASUCS01. Next base: position 18,127 of record JBEEFX010000341.1, on the reverse strand, counting down.
ACCTCGGGATGGCAGTAGATGCACAACGGCACCTTGCCGTAGTCGACGGGTACGGGATCTTCGCCGAGGATGTCCTTGATGACGACGATGCCCTCGGCAAAGCCGACGTGCGCGAGTTGTGGGGTGGCGACCAGGTCGCCGACGGCCCAGATGCCGTCCTCCGCCGTGCGGCAGCGCTCGTCGACCTCGACGAAGCCGCGCTCGCTCACCACGACGGCGGTCTTCGATCCTTCGAGCCCGATCGATTCGGCGTACGCGCGGCGACCGACGGAGATGACGACGAGGTCGACCTCGACCGATTCACCGTCGCCGAACTGCACGGTGGTGCCACTCCCCTTCTTGTTCGGGGTGTGGCCGGTGACGGCGACGCCGGTGCGCACGTCGATGCCCCGTTGCTTGAACGACTTCAGCAGCGCTTGCGTGACGTCCTTGTCGACCCCAGGCAGGATCTTGGGCAACGCCTCGAGGATCGTGACCTTCGTGCCGAGGTCGCTCATCATCGACGCGAACTCGCAACCGATGGCACCACCCCCGACCACGACCGCGGATCCCGGAAGCTTTTCGATCGACAGGAGCTCGTCGCTCGTGACCACGAGCTTGCCGTCGATGTCGAAACCGGGAATCGTGCGCGGCACGGACCCCGACGCGAGGATGATCGCGTCCGCCGTCAGCTCGACCTCGCCGCTCTCGCCGCCGGTGACCTTCACGGTCTTGTCGGGGTGCAGCGTGCCCGTGCCGAGATACGTCGTGACCTTGCGTCCTTTGAGCAGGCCCTGCAAGCCCTTCCAGAGACCGTCGATCACCTTCTGCTTGCGGGCCATCGTGACCGACCAATCGAGCCCCGGCTGATCGGTGATGATGCCGAACTCCTTGGCGTTCGCTACATGGCGATACGCCGCCGCGGTCTCGAGCAGCTCCTTCGCCGGGATGCAGCCGACGTGCAGGCACGTACCACCCACCTTGTTGTTCTCGATCAGCGCGACGTCGAGCCCGGCGGAAGCGCCGTACAGAGCGGCGGCGTAACCGCCCGGACCGCCGCCGATGATCGCGACATCATGATGAGCTGTGGGCACGTAGAGGAAGCTAGCGGCGGCGAGGCCGTCACGACTACGGCTGGGCCGGTGGGCGCAACGCCTCGCGGTCCAGCTCGGTCGGCTCCTGCACGCAGAGGTTGCGCAACTCCATCAAGAGCGCGCCCTCACCCATCGATCGGTCGAGGCGAGGCAGTGCGACGAACTCGAGCGACGGCACCGCAACCCGGTTGATGAGCGCGTGGCTGGTGGGCTCGCTCACCTCGCTGCGCCCGACCAGGACCTCCTGCACCTTCTCGCCATCGCGTAACCCGGTGAACACGATCTCCACCGGTTCGTCGGCCTGCTCGATCAGGCGACGGGCCAGGTCGGTGATCCGCACTTGGTCACCCATCTCCAGCACGAGGACCTCGCCGCCCGTGCCGATGGCACCGGCCTGGATCACCAGTTGGACCGCCTCTTCGATCGTCATGAAGTAGCGCGACACGTCGGGGTGCGTGACGGTGACCGGACCACCTGCCGAGATCTGTGCGCGGAAGGTGGTGAGCACCGAGCCGCGGCTCCCGAGCACGTTGCCGAACCGCACGCTGATGTAGGTGCCGTGGCCGAGCTCGTCGGCGCCGGCACTGAGGCGTTCGGTGATCCGCTTCGTGTAGCCCAGCACGCTGGTGGGATCGGCCGCTTTGTCGGTGGAGACGTTGACGAATCGGGTGACGCCGTGCGCGATCGAGACCTCGAGCGCATTCAGCGTGCCGATCACGTTGGTCTTGACACCTTCCTCCGGGTGCAGCTGGAGCAACGGCAGATGCTTGAGCGCGGCGGCGTGGAACACGACCTCGGGTTGGTGTTCGGCGAACACCTCGTCGAGACGGGCGCGATCACGGAGATCGGCCACGATGAGGTGGCGGGAGTCGAGGAGCGCACGGCCCTCCATCGAGAGTTGCACCGCCTGGAGTGCGGACTCATCGCGATCGAGCATGGCCAGCGAGGCCGGTGCGAACCGTGCCGCCTGGCGACACAGCTCGGCGCCGATCGAACCACCCGCGCCGGTGACGAGCACGCGGCGCCCCGAGAGGTAGCCGGCGATCGCGGCGATGTCCGTGTCGATCTCTCGACGACCGAGCAGGTCGGCCTCGGTGAGCGGACGGATGTCGCCTTCGCCGACTCGACCGTCGAGCAGTTCGCTCACCGGCGGGAGCACCCGTACCTGAAGACCCGCCTCGACGCCGACCTCCGACAACTCGCGAACGAGCGCGGCGTCGGCGCTGGGGATGGCGATCAGCATGACTTCTGCATCGACCTCTTCGGCGACGCGTCGAAGGTCTTGGCGCCGGCCGCGAACCGGGACGCTACGGATGCGGAGGTGCTGCTTGCGCGGGTCGTCGTCGACGATGGCCACCGGGAGATAGCGGCTCGAGGGATTGCGCAGCATGCCGGTGATCACCTGGTTGGCACCTTCGCCGGCCCCGAACACCACCATGCGGGATGCCTCGTTGGCGTCAGGCCGGCGCCGGCGCTCGATCGCGAGACGCCATGAATAGCGAACGCCACCCATCGCGAGGAGCGCCATCGAGGTGGCGATCGCCGGCGCGCTGATCGGAACCCAACGAGGCGCCCAATCGATCAGCGTGACGAACGCGCCCGTGACGATCACGCAGCGGGCGAGCGCCGCGACCTCCTCGAAGCTCCCAAAGCTCCAACGTCCCACGTACAGGCCCTCGTACGTGCCGAGCACGAGGTGAACGACCGCCAGCAAGGGGAGGATCTTCGCCAAGTCCTTCCAGTGGACCGGACTGAAGTTGAACTCGTACCGCAAGAAGGTCGCGAGGATCATCGACGTGGCCCAGATGGCCACGTCGACGAGCACGGTCGCGGCGTAGCGGTACGGCCCGAGCAACGAATAGAGCCGCTTTGGCCACGGCTTGCGGTCCGCCGGTCCCACGGAGCAAGAGTAACGTGCGCCGCGGATCGCCATGAGTACACGTCGCTTGATCATCGCCGCCCTCTTGTGCGGGTTGGCCATCCTCGTGGCGTTCACTGCGCAGGTGCTCACCGCGAAGTGAGGGCGGGTTGGCGGTGAGGAACGCACTGGGTGCCGTACAGGCCGCGCTCGTGCTCGGCGGCGGGTCGGAGATCGCGCAGGCCACGATGCGCAAGCTCGTGGGGCACGGATGCGACACCGTGTTGCTCGGCGTGCGCGATCCCGCGGCCGTGGACGGACAGGTGCAAGAGCTCACGCAGGCGGGAGCGACGACAGTGCACGCCTTGGCCTTCGACGCCGGCGACATCGCCAGCCATCGATCGACGATCGAGCGATGCTTCGCGGACCACCCCGACATCGATCTGGTGCTCATCGCCTTCGGAGTGCTCGGGCACGGCGCGGGAATCGACACGGACCCGGTCGCCGCGGCGGAGGCAGTCACGACGAACTACGTCGGCGCGGTGTCGTCAGGGCTGGCCGCCGCCCACTGCCTGCGTGAGCAGGGGCACGGCACGATCGTCGTCCTGTCGTCCGTCGCCGGCGAGCGGGCTCGCCGCTCGAACTTCGTCTACGGCTCGTCGAAAGCCGGGCTCGACGCGTTTGCGCAAGGACTCGGCGACGCGCTCGTCGGTTCGGGCGTGCGTGTGCTCGTCGTTCGTCCCGGCTTCGTGCATTCGAAGATGACGACGGGCCTCGACCCGGCGCCGTTCGCGACGACCCCGCAGGCCGTCGCCGATGCGATCACCGAGGCGCTGGCGTCCGGCAAGGAGATCGTGTGGGCGCCAGCGGTGCTGCGCTGGGTGGCGCTGGCGTTTCGCTTCCTTCCGCGATCGGTGTGGCGGAAGGTCAGCGCGAACCGGTAACGCCGCCGGTTTACGCTGGCGGCATGGTTCGTGAGGAGGTCGAGCTCCGTCCGGTCGACTCGCCCGAGCCCCGTTCGTCGCTGTTGCGCGGCCTCCTTCGAACGGCCCGCCCGAAGCAATGGTCGAAAAACGTGCTGGTGTTCGCCGCGCCCGGTGCGAACGGGTCGCTCGGCCACGGCACCGCGCTCACGCACACGCTGATCGCGTTCACCTGCTTCTGTCTGGCGGCCAGTGGCACCTACTTCCTCAACGACGCCGCTGACGTGCAGAGCGACCGCCTGCATCCCAAGAAGCGAAACCGCCCCGTGGCTGCGGGGGTCGTACCGGTCGGGCTGGCACGTGTCATCGGCGTCGTGCTCGTCCTGTTCGCCGTCGGCCTCTCGTTTGCCGCTCGGTGGGAGCTGGCGGTCACCATCGCCGGCTACGTCGCCATCACGACGCTCTATTCGACGGTCCTGAAGCAAGTGGCCGTCGTCGACATCGTCGCGGTGGCGTCCGGGTTCGTTCTGCGCGCCGTGGCCGGGGTCACCGCCACCGGCGTCCCGATCTCCGAGTGGTTCTTGATCGTCGCGTCGTTCGGTTCGTTGTTCATGGTGGCGGGCAAGCGGCGCGCCGAACGCCTGGAGATCGGGGAGGACGCCGTCGCCGTTCGCGCGACGCTCGGCGAATACTCCGACGGGTTCCTCGCCTACGTGCTCAACGTGTCATCGGGCACGGTTTTCGTGGCGTACTCCATCTGGGCGTTCGAGAAAGCTCAAGAAGCCCATCTCAACGTGCCGTGGTATCAGCTCTCGATCGTTCCGTTCGTCCTCGCCATCCTGCGCTACGCCCTGTTGGTCGACCAAGGAAAAGGGTCTGCGCCGGAGGAGTTGGTGCTGACCGACCGCACCCTTCAGGTCATCGGCGTCTGCTGGCTCGTGGTCTTCTGCCTCGGCATCTACGGGTCGTGAGGGTGGCGCAGCGCCGGGCACGACCCGCATGAGCGAACGGGTGGAGCTCACCGGCTGGGGCCGGGCGATGCCGACTGCAGCGGAAGTGCGCACGCCGACCGACCGGGACGAGCTCGCGAAGGGCGTGCTCGATGCCGGCCCGCGCGGCGTGATCGCCCGCGGCTTGGGACGGTCGTACGGCGATGCTGCACAGAACGCCGGCGGCACCGTGATCGACGCGACCGGCGTCACCCCCGACGAGCAGCCCTCCGTGGCGGCAGACGGCGTGGTCACCGTCAGCGCAGGCACCAGCCTCCACGCTCTGATGCAGGCCTATGTATCGCGCGGTTTCTTCCTGCCGGTGAGCCCTGGCACGCGATTTGTGACCGTCGGCGGAGCCATCGCCGCGGACGTGCACGGCAAGAACCATCACGCCGACGGCTCGTTCATCAACCACGTGCAATCGATGCGCCTTGCGCTACCGAGTGGCGACGTCGTCGACATCACCCCGAGCGACGAATTGTTCTGGGCGACCGCCGGTGGCATGGGCCTCACGGGCGTCATCGTCGAGGCCACCATCGTGCTGCGCAGCATCGAGTCGAGCGCCGTTCTCGTCGACACCGACCGCCTGCCCGATCTCGACGCGACGCTCGCGGCGATGAGTGAAGGCGACGCGGACTATCACTACTCGGCGGCGTGGATCGACCTCATGGCCACGGGCCCCCACATGGGCCGCTGCGTGTTGTACCGCGGCGACTTCGCCACCCGCGACATGCTGCCGCGACGCCGCCTGGCCAATCCCCTGCAACTCTCGGCTCGCGTACTCGCGAGTGCACCCCCCGTGCCCTCCGGCCTCCTCAACCACGTGTCGTTGCGCGCGTTCAACGAGTGCTACTTCCGGAGCGCGCCTCGCCGACGGCGCGGTGAGCTGCAGACGATCACGCGTTTCTTCCATCCGCTCGACATCGTCGGCCACTGGAACCGCCTGTACGGCCCGAGCGGCTTCATCCAGTGGCAGCCGGTCGTCCCGTTCGGCGCGGAGTCCACGTTGCAGTACATCGTGGAGGCGTTGAGCTCTTCGGGAACGCCCTCGTTCCTGTCGGTTCTCAAGCGCTTCGGTCCTGGCAACGCCGCGCCCCTGTCCTTTCCGATCGCGGGATGGACGATCAGCCTCGACCTGCCGGTGACGCACGGTCCGGCGCTCGGGCAACTGCTCGACGACCTCGACCGCCGTGTGGTCGACGTCGGCGGCCGCATCTACTTCGCCAAGGACAGCCGCATGCGCCCGGAACTCGTTCCACTCATGTACCCGCGTCTCGAGGAGTGGCGGGCGATCTGTGCCAAGGCAGATCCGGATGCGGTCATGCAGAGCGACCTCAGCCGCCGCCTCAAGCTGCGCTAGTTCGTCCGGCGGTTGTGGCGGATGACGCGGCTCAGCAGCTCGGTCGCCACGATTGCGAGCAGGCTCGTGATGAGCAGCGCCATCCACGTCGAGGCTCGGAACGAGAAGAACAGAAAGTGAATCGTGATGCGATCACTGTTCTGCACCACGAAGTCGATGGCGGCGAGCGCCAAGACGATCCCGCCGATCAATGCGGGGCTGACACTCCGCTCGTCGGCGGTGTTGCGGTCATCTCGATCAGCCATTCGAAAATAGTACGCCCGGGTCTCTCTAGGATCCGCTGATGGCCGACTGGACGACGATCTCCTCGTTGGCAACCGCGGGTGGGACGCTCGTACTGGCGGCCGCGACGTTCGCGGCCGTTCGCTCCGCGAACCGCTCGGCCCGCGCCACCGAGCGGGCACTCCTCGCGGGCATTCGGCCGGTGCTCGTCCCGTCCCGTATGGAGGATCCGCCTCAGAAGGTCGGGTTCCGCGACCAGCACTGGGTACACATTCCGGGCGGGCGCGCCGTCGCGGAAGTCACCGACGAGGCCATCTATTTCGCCATTGCGCTGCGGAACGTCGGGAGCGGACTCGGCGTCCTCGATCGCTGGGACTTCTATCCCGAACGGCAGGTGGGCGATGCCTCGACCCGGGAGCCCAGCGAGTTCCACCGGCTCACCCGCGACATCTATGTCGCCGCCAACGACATGGGCTTCTGGCAAGGGACCTTCCGAGAGCCCGCGGACCCCGTCTTCGCGAGCGCACGAGAAGCGATCACCGAGCGCCGGATGATGACGATCGACCTTCTCTACGGCGACCACGAGGGCGGGCAGCGCACGATCAGCCGGTTCGCGCTCATTCCCGCGGACGACGATCAGTGGCTCGCCGTCGTGTCACGGCACTGGAACCTCGATCGAGCGAACCCGCGCTAGCGGACACCGCCGCTACACCGCCGCTACTCCGCCGGCACTCCGCAACACTGCGCATACGCCTCATCCCGACCGCACCAGCATCCCTTGTCCGCGTCGGGTGGCCACGGTCGAACTCGTCCTCGGGTCGCGATCGTGGTGGCGTACTTCGAGCGACTCGTCGGGTCTGCCGGATCGAGCTCCTCGTGCGCACACCACTTGACGAAGTACTTCACCTCGATGGGAGCCAAGAGGATGGTGGCATCCGGCCCGAGGTCGAGTTGGCGGAGATGCGCGTCGACCCCTCTGCAGTACTCGGCGTACGTGCTGACCCCCCATCCGGCCACGAGCCCCGGCCACAGTGCGAGCGCCTTCTCGAGCTCACCAGCAGGGAACCACCCGACCGCGACATGCCTGGTCATCGCCTCATCCTGCCCCGGCGCGTTCGACGAGGCGATAGCCGACGCCGGGTTCGGTGATGAGGCGGGGCGCGGTCGGGTCCTCGCCGAGCTTCTTGCGGATCTGGCTCGCGTACACGCGGAGGTACTGCGTCTCACTGCCGTACTCCGGGCCCCAGACCGCTTGCAGGATCGACCGGTGCGTCAACACTCGTCCGGGATGGCGCGCCAGGAACACGAGGAACGCGAACTCCTTCGGTGTGAGGTCGACGTCGATGCCGGCCACGGTCACCCGGTGATGCGGCACGTCCACGACCAGGTCACCCACGTGCAACACCGGGTCGACCGCTTCGCCTTCGACAGAACGCCGGCGGCGGAGCGCGACTCGTAACCGCGCCAGGAGCTCCGGCGTCGAGAACGGCTTGGTCACGTAGTCGTCGGCGCCGCCGTCGAGCGCCTCGACCTTGCGGTGCTCGGTGCCGTCGGCCGTGAGGACGATGATCGGTACATCCGACCACGACCGGATGCGCTGACAGATCTCGACGCCATCGATGTCGGGAAGCCCGAGGTCCAGGATGATCGCCGCCGGATCCTCCGTCGCGGCCGCGTCGAGCCCGGCGGCTCCGCTCAGCGCGACGGACACCCGATAGCCGCGCGCTTGGAGCGCGGCCCGCAACGCGCGCGCGATTGCCTCGGTGTCCTCGACCACGAGCACGAGGTCCTCTGCCATCAACGGCGCAGTCTCACGCGCGATGCACCGGCAGCGTGAACACGAAGTGCGCTCCGCCGGCGTCGCTCGAGTGCACGGAGATCGATCCTCCGTGCGCCTCCACGATTGCACGGCAGATCGTCAGCCCCACACCGCTCGAGCTGGAGCCCTTTCCCTTCGTGAACGGCTCGAAGATCCGCGCGTCGTCGGCCGGGTCGATGCCGGGGCCCTGATCGGACACGGTCACTTCGATCGATCCCTCGTGCTCGCGAGCGCGGACACGAATCGTGCCCCCGGGCGGGCTGTGTCGCGCCGCGTTCTCGAGCAAGTTCGTCAACACCTGGTCGATGAGTGTGTAATCGGCGTCGGCCAACGGCAACGTGAACGGAACGTCCACTTGCACGCGTGCGTCCATCAGCACGCGGTTGAGCTTGCGGACCCGATCGGTGAAGAGCTCGTCGAGCGGCACCGCTTGGCGCTCCGGAGCAAGCGATCCCGCTTCGATTCGGCTCAGGCTGAGCAGGTTCGCCACCAGCCGATCGAGCCGGTCGGCCTCGTCACCCACCAAGTCGAGCAGCTCATTGCGTGTGTCGGCGTCGTACACCGTGCCGTCGCGCAAGTCCGACGTGACTGCTCGGATCGTGGACAGCGGCGTGCGCAGGTCGTGCGAGACCGACCGAAGCAGCGCCGACCGATAGTCGCCGACCAACTCCAGCGCCCGCTTCTCGGCGGCGAGCCGCTGCTGCTCCTCTTCCATCGTCCGCCGTTCCCGGTACAAGGACTCGATCTCGGCCGCGCGTTGTTCCGCGACCTGCCCGCGCTCTGCTTCCAGTGCCACGAGCGTTCCCACCGAGAGCGCCACGATGGTGAACACGCCGAGTGCGACCGCGTCGTCGAAGAAGTCGAGCTTGAACGTGTTGAACGGCGGAAGGAACATCACTTCGAGCGTGGTTGCCGCGGCCCCCGCCGTGACCAGGGCGGCCAATCGCCCACCCGCCCAGGCCGCCGCCACGACGGGCAGGACGAGGGCCAGTGCGTCGGTCGCGGTGCTGGTGTTGTCGCGGAACGGGATCAGGGCCGCCGCGAGGACGATGACCAGGAGGATGCCCACGCCCGCGCCGCCGGCACGACCGAGCGGGCGGTGGCGCAGGAGCACAGGATGATCTTGACGCGATCTTCGCGGTGTACCGCGGCTCGATCCGACCCGCGAGGTGGAGCAGCTACCCGGACACGCGTAGCGTGAAGGCGTGAGCCTTCGAAACCGCGCCAAGAGCAAGCTGACCGCCTCGGTCTCCGACCTCGACAAGGCTCGCCTCCAGGACCGCTATCGGGGTCTCGACTTCACCCACATCGACGAATGCCCCCGTCGCGTGCCGGTACGCATCGGCGGTGAGGTGCAAGGGATCCGGGTCGTCCCGCGATCCGGCAGCCCCTCGCTCGAGGTGACCATCGCGGACGGCACCGCTCGCGCCGTCGCCGTCTTCCTCGGACGCCGCAGCCTGCCGGGAGTCGCCCCGGGTCGCAGCGTGCTCCTCGAGGGAGTCGGCCGGGACGAGGACGGGCGCACCGTCCTGCTGAACCCCGCTTACACGATCCTGCCCAGCTAGTCCTTCGGCTCGCCGAGCACCTCGGCGGTCGCTCCGTCGATGTGGTACGGCACGGACACCACCACGGTGTTGCGACGGAAGAGCAGGCGCGCCTTGAGCATGAGTGCGCTCTGGTTGTGCAGGATCTGCTCCCACCATCGCTTCAACACGAACTCCGGCAGGATCACCGTGACGATGTCGTTCTCGTAGGCGCGGTCGAGCTCGTCGATGAACTCGATCACCGATCCGGTGAGATCGCGGTACGGCGACAGGCGGATCTCCAGCGCGATGTCGAGGTGGTACTCGGACCATTCGCGCTGGATCGCGTCGGCCTCCTCCGGATCACTCACGACGGACATGGCCACGAGCCGGTCCGGGGCGAGCGACTTCGCATAGGCGAGGGCGGACAGCGTGGCCCGGTGCACCCGGCCGACGAGCACGACGATCGTGTGCGTGTGCCGCGGCGTGTGGTAGTCGGCGGGCACGTTGAGCGCGGTCTCGACCCGCGTGTAGTGACGCTTGATCGCCTTGAAGAGCAGGACGAGCAGCGGGATCACGATCGCCGGGATCCAAGCGCCGTCGGTGAACTTGGACGTGACGATCACGATGAGCACAACCCCGGTGGTGACCGCGCCGAGGCCGTTGATGACCATGTTGATCTGGTAGCCCTTTTCCCGCCGGCGGCGGTGCCGCACGACCATGCCCGCCTGGCTCAGCGTGAAGCCGGTGAAGACGCCGGTCGCGTACAGCGGGATGAGGGCGGTGGTCTGCCCGCCGAAGGCCACGACCAACACGCCCGCGAAACCGGCGAGCAGGAAGATGCCGTTGGAGAACACGAGCCGGTCGCCGCGGTTGGCGAGCTGGCGCGGCAGGTACCCGTCCCGCGCCACGAGCTGACTCAGCAGCGGGAAGCCCGAGAACGCCGTGTTGGCCGCCAGGATCAAGATGGCGAACGTGGAGAACTGCAGCACGTAGTACATCGCGCTGCCGTCGCCGAACACCGTCCGCCCGAGGATCGAAAGGATCGTCTCGTGCTCGGATGCCGTGGGCTTCAGGCGATGCGCGAGCAGTGACACACCGAAGAAGAACGTTCCGAGGATGCCGGCCATGGCGACCAGCGTGCGGGCGGCGTTCTTCGACTCCGGCTTCTGGAACGCGGGCACGCCATTGGAGATCGCCTCGACGCCGGACAGCGCGACCGCGCCGGACGAGAACGCTTTCAGCAGCAGGAAGACGCTGACCGTGCCGAGGGTCGATCCGTCGTGACTGAGCTCGGAGATGGCCGCCGTGTTCGGCAGCAGCGGATGGAGATCGCCGGTGTACGAGCGGAACAGGCCATAGGCGATGAGTGTCGCCAACGCCACCAGGTACACGTATGTCGGGACGGCGAAGATGCTGCCCGCTTCCTTGAGACCGCGCAGGTTCGCGAGCGTCATCAGTCCGATGAAGCCGAGGCACAGCAGCACGCGCTGATCGCGCAGCCCCGGGTAGGCGGAGGTGATCGCGGCGACACCGGCCGAGACCGACACGGCGACCGTGAGCACGTAGTCGACCATCAGGCTGCTGCCGGCGACGAGGGCCGGCGTCTCGCCGAGGTTGTCCTTCGAGACGATGTAGGACCCGCCCCCGTTCGGATACGCGTAGATCGTCTGCCGGTAGCTCGTGACCACGATCGCGAGCAGGATCGTGACGACGATCGCGATCGGGATGAGGTAGTCGAGGGCTGCGAAGCCGGCGACCGGCACGAGGACGAGCAGGATCTCCTCGGTCGCGTAGGCGGTCGACGAGATGGCGTCAGACGCGAAGACTGCGAGCGCGACGATCTTGATGAGTCGCTGATGACCCTCGTCGGCCGATGCCAGCGGTCGGCCGACCAGCAGGCGCTTGATCAGAGACGGCATGCCGGTTGGGTCAGTGACCGACGAGGAGGTGGCGGACGGCGTCTTCGCTCTCGGGCGTCACGAGGACGAGCACCTCGTCGCCTTCGAGCAACGGCGTGTCACCACGCGGCACGACGACGTGATCCTGACGCAGGATCGCCACCACCGTGGAGTCCCGGGGGAACCCGAGCTCAACGATCTCACGGTTGCTGGCCGGAGAGCCCGGCGCCAACGTGACCTCGACAAGACCCGCTCGTCCGCCTTCGAAGCTGAGCAGGCGTACGAGGCTCCCGACCGACACCGCCTCCTCGACCAGGGCGGTGAGCAGATGCGGCGTCGACACCGAGACGTCGACACCCCACATCTCGTTGAACATCCAGTCGTTCTTCGGGTTGTTCACACGGGCGACGACACGCGGAACGGCGAACTCCTGCTTCGCGAGGAGCGAGATCACGAGGTTGTCCTCGTCGTCACCGGTGACGGCAGCCACCACATCGGCCCTGTCGACATCGGCGCGCGCGAACTCGGTGACCTCACACCCGTCGGCCACCAGCCACGGCACGCCGGGAGGCTCGTTGTTCTTCTCCGCTTGGCGGACGCGGTCCGGGTCGACCTCGACGAGCAACACGTCATGGCCCGCCGAGTGCAATTCGGACGCGATGAACGTCCCGACCTTTCCGCCTCCGACGACGACGACGCGCACGTCAATGACCCCCGCTGCTCGCGCCAGCACCGATGTGGTCGTCGAAGTCGTTGATGTGGTCTCCTGCGATCGCGACGAAAACGACGTCACCGTCCTGGATCACGAGATCCGGACGGCTCAGCTGCGCCACGCCGAGCCGCGCGAGCGCCACCACATGGGCCTTGGCTTCGACTTCGAGCTCCGCGACCCGGTGCCCCGCCCACGTCTGCGGCACCAGTCGCTCGATGAGGCACACCTTGGCGCTCGGATCGATCCACTCCACCGACGGCGCGTCCGGCAGGACGCGGCGCAACACCCGCTCGATCGTCCATTGGACGGTGGCGACGGTGGGAATGCCGAGACGCTCGTAGATCGCGGCGCGGCGGGGGTCGTAGATCCTCGCGACCACCCGCTCGATGTCGTAGGTCTCCTTGGCGACGCGGGCGATCATGATGTTCGAGTTGTCCCCATTGGTGACGGCCGCGACGGCGACGGCGTCCTTGATGCCGGCCTCCTCGAGCCGATCACGGTCGAAGCCCACACCGACGATGCGCTTACCGGAGAACTCCGGGGCGAGCCGCCGGAAGGCCGATTCCTTCCGGTCGATGATGGCGACGGTGTGACCCGCGGCCTCGATTGCCTGGGCGAGGCCCGACCCCACTCGGCCGCAGCCGACCACGACGACATGCACGACGGCGCACTGTACTGACGGCCCGACGGGGCAAGGAAACCGTCCTACCGGCGGATCCGGTTGCGGATGATCTGCGGCACGACGCCGATGCCTCGCCTCGGCGAGAACGCGTCGGATGCCTCGGTCAGCCTGGCGTCATCATCGTCGCTCAGCTCCAGATCGGCGGCGGCCACGTTGGCCTCGAGCTGGGCCACGCTCGATGCTCCCGGTATCGCGATGACGTTCGGGCGGCGGATCAGCCAGGCGAGCGCGACCTGCGCCGGCGTGGCGTCGTGCGCCTGGGCGGTGTCCCGCAAGGCGCCGAGCAGCGCGCCCGCACGCTCGAGGTTCTCGGGCAAGAAGAGCGGGTTGGTGGCCCGGACGTCCTTCGGGACGTTGCCGGCGTCGTACTTCGCTCCGAGCAGGCCCTGGGCCAGCGGGCTGTAGGCGATGATCAACCGGTCGTTGGCCTGCGCGTGAGGCACGAGCTCGCGCTCGGGCTTGCGCACGGCCAGGCTGTACTGCACCTGGTTGGCGAGCACGGGTCGCCCGAGAGTCTCCTCGAGCTGGCGCCACCCGGCGAGGGAGTAGTTGCTCACGCCGAGTTGGCGCACGACGCCCTCGTCCTGGAGCCGGCGCAGTCCGTCGGCGACCGTCGAGGCCGGCACGATGGGATTGGGCCAGTGCACCTGGTACAGGTCGATGGTGTCGATCCCGAGCCGCTGCGCCGACTTGCGGCCGCGACCCGCGATGTACCCGCCACCGATCGGCGGGACGACCGGCAACAGCTTCGACGCGACGAACGCTTCGTCGCGCCGCCCCGCTATTGCGCGGCCGACGATCCGCTCGGACTTGCCGAAGCCGTAGACCTCCGCCGTGTCGATCACGTTGACGCCGAGATCGAGTGCTCGGTGCACGATCTCGATCGCGGTGGTATCGGCGTAGTCCTTGCCGTAGTCCCATTCACGGGAGCCGAACTGCCAAGTACCGACACCGATGGCCGACAGGTGCTCGCCCCCGACCTCCACGTAGCGCATGGGCGAGACAGTACGACGTCGGCGGACGCCGGCGGCCCGAGGAGGGTGCGCGCGGGGGCTGAGTGCGTCTCGTCCACGGCGCGTAGGGTCCGAACATGCGTGTTGCGGTGACGGGTTCCCACGGTTTCATCGGGTCGGCTTTGGTGCCTGCGCTGGAGAACGGCGGGCACGAGGTCGTCCGTGTCGGGCGCGATGCCGACGGCACGCTCGATGTGGCGAAGCTGTACGGCGCCGACGCGGTCGTCCATCTCGCCGGCGAGGGCGTCGCCGCGAAGCGATGGACACCGGAGCAGAAGCGACGGGTGCTCGAGAGCCGGACGCAAGGCACGGGGCTCCTCGCCGAGACCATCGCCGGCATGGAGCGCAAGCCGAGCGTGCTGCTGTCGGCGTCAGCGATCGGCTACTACGGCGACCGAGGCGACGAGGTCCTCACGGAAGCCTCGGGCGCGGGTCGCGGCTTTCTGTCGCAGGTCTGCGTGCAGTGGGAGGCCGCGACTGCTCCCGCCGAAGCCGCCGGTATTCGCGTCGCGCACATGCGCACCGGCATCGTCGTCGGCAAGTCGGGCGGCGCGGTCGCGAAGACGCTCCCGCTGTTCAAGCTCGGTCTCGGTGGACGCATCGGATCGGGGAAGCAGTACTGGAGCTGGATCTCCCTGACCGACGAGATCGGCGCGATCCGGTTCTTGCTCGACCACGAAGTCGCGGGGCCCGTGAACCTGACCGCCCCCGAGCCGGTGACGAACGCGGTGTTCACCAAGGCCGTCGGCCGAGCGTTGCACCGGCCCACGCTCGTGCCCGTACCGAAGTTCGGCCCGCGATTGCTGCTCGGCCGCGAGGCTGCAGAAGAAGTCGTGTCCTTCAGCCAACGTGTCGAGCCCGTCGTGCTGGCGCGTGCCGGCTACCCGTTCGTGCACCCCACCGTCGACGAAGCCGTCACCGCCGAGCTCCGCTGACGCGTCACTTGGGTTGCATGCGCACGCCGCCATCCACGCGGATGGATTCGGCGTTCATGTAGCTGTTGGTCACGAGCTCGACCGCGAGCGTTGCGAACTCCTCTGAGGTCCCGAGGCGGTTCGGGAAGAGCACGTCCTTCTTCAGCTTCTCCTTGAAGGCCTCGGCGCCTTCGCCTTGTCCGTAGATCGGGGTGTCGATCAGGCCGGGAGCGATCGTGTTGACGCGAATCCCGACGGCGGACAGATCACGCGCGATCGGCAACGTCATGCCGACGACGCCGCCCTTCGAGGCGGAGTATGCCGCCTGACCGATCTGGCCGTCATAGGCCGCGACCGACGCCGTGTTGACGATGGCACCGCGCTCGCCGCTTTCGTCGAGTGGCTCGGTCTGGCTCATGGCCGTCGCAGCAAGGCGGATGCAGTTGAAGGTGCCGATCAAGTTGATCGTGATCACCTTCGTGAAGATGTCGAGACCGTGGGCCGACGCGTACTGACCGTCCCTGCCGATCGTGCGTTGCGGCCATCCGATCCCGGCGCAGTTGACGAGCACGCGCAATGGGCCGAGTTCCTTCGCGGCCTCGACCGCGGCGATCACGTCGTCCTCCGACGTCACGTCGGTGTGAGCGAAGATACCTTCGAGCGCTTTGGCGACCGCTTCGCCCTTGTCGTCCTGCAGGTCGGCGACAACGACGCGTGCACCCTTCTCGGCCAACAACCTCGCCGTTGCCTCGCCAAGCCCGGAGGCTCCGCCCGTCACGATCGCTGATGCCCCGGAGATGTTCATGAGTGCCGACGGTAGCGAGCGCGAAGAAGGGGCCGCCAAGAGGCGACCCCTTCTTTGCCCTGGAACGGACTTACGTGCCCTGTTGGATGGGCGTGTCCTGGATGGCATTCGCGTACGCGGTGGAGCCATCGGAAAGGACGTTCGCCGCGATCGCTGCGTTCACCGGAATCGCGATGTTCGCATTGATCAACGACATTGCTGCTCGCTCTGGCAGCGCTTCCCCTGCGAGCTCGTCGAGCTCCTCACGGGTCACGTTGCGAAACTTGTTGTCAGCCATGATGTGACTCCTCAGGTGGACTGCGTGATGGGTGCGGTCTGCTGCGCGTTGGCAACGGCCACCGAGTTGTCCGACAGCACGTTCAGTGCGGCGGCAAGGTTGATCGGCGCGGCAACGTTGGCGTTGATCAACGACATTGCAGCCCGCTCGGGCAGTGCCTCCCCGGCCAACTCGTCGAGTTCCTCGCGCGAGAGCTTGCGGAATTCCTGATCTGCCACGGAACATCCCTCCTTGGGGTTTGTGCGTTCCGGCCGGTGTTCCCGCGCACGCCACGATTCACACCCAAAGCGGCAGGTTTCGCGCGTAGCGCCTACGGGAACGCAGCCCGCGTGGCGCTGACGGACCAGCGCGAGTCCGCTCGCGACGAAACGCACGAACTTCCTCCGAAATTGGCCGACGGCGTCGAGCTCATCGGCGAGTACGAGGGATCGGGTTTCAAAGAACCACCGTCGCTCGCGCGCCGCTCCGACGGACAGGTCATCCAGCTGCCGCCGCTGCTGTACGCGGTCGCCGCAAGGGCCGATGGGCAGCGTGACTACGCGTTGATCGCGCGGGAGGTGAGCGAGGAGATCGGGCGAGGCCTCGATGCGGAGCAGGTGCGCTTCCTCGCCGAAGAGAAGCTGCGGCCCATCGGAGTCCTCGCCGCGGCGGACGGCTCGAGCCCCCAGCTGGAGAAGCCCGACCCCTTCCTCGCGCTGCGGTTCCGCGCGGCCGTCATCTCGGAAAAGATGTCCGACCGGCTCGGCGCGTTCTTCAAGCCGCTGTTCCTGCCGCTCGTCGTGCTCGCGGCGCTCGGCGCCTTCGTAGCGGTCGACATCTGGCTGTTCTTCATGCACGGGGTCGCCCAAGCCCTCCGCGAGTCGATCTACCACCCGGGCCTGTTCCTGCCGTTGTTCGCCGCCGTCGTGCTGTCGGCCGCGTTCCACGAGATCGGGCACGCCGCTGCCTGCCGCTACGGAGGTGGGCACCCGGGGAAGATGGGCTGCGGGATCTACCTGGCCTGGCCGGCCTTCTACACCGATGTCACCGATGCCTACCGACTCGGCCGGCGGGCCCGCCTGCGCACCGATCTCGGCGGCGTGTACTTCAACGTGGTGTTCGTGCTCCTGACCACCGGCGCGTACTTCACGACCGGGTTCGAGCCGTTGCTGTTGTTGGTGGTCATCCAGCATTTCGAGATCGCACACCAGCTGCTGCCCGTCGTGCGGCTCGACGGCTACTACATCGTTGCGGACCTGACGGGCGTCCCGGATCTCTTCGCTCGGATCGGACCGATCCTGCGCAGCCTGGTGCCGTGGCGTCGGGCCGACGAACGGGTGACGGTGTTGAAGCGCTGGGTACGGGTCGCCATCACCGCCTGGGTGTTGATCGTCGTGCCGTTGCTGCTCCTCGAGCTGTTCATCGTGTTGATGCATCTCCCGCGCATCATCGGCACCGCGTGGGACTCCGCGCACGCGCAGATGAACACCGCCACCGCGGCGTTCGGCGCCGGGGACGTGCTGCAAGGCATCAGCGCCGTGCTCCAACTGATCGTGCTCGTCATACCGGTCGCCGGGATCGTGCTCATGCTCTACAAGATGGCCACCGGGCTGCTGCGCTCGGGGTGGCAACGCACGGAAGGCCGCCCCGTGGGTCGCGTGCTGTTCGGTGCGACGGTGGCGGCCGCTGTCGGGCTGCTGCTCTTCGCGTGGGTCCCGAGCGACAACTACGAGCCGATCCGCCCGGGCGAGCGTGGCACCGTCGCGGAAGGCGTCGCCGCCGTGCGCCGCCTACCGCAGGGCGATGCCCCGCTGTACAGCGAGCAGCAGGCCGTGTTGCGCGAAACGCCGTTGACGCCCGACCAGCAGCCGCAGGATGCCACGACTGCATCGTCGGTCCCGGCGACCAGTCCGTCGTCGACGGCGACGACGGTGGGGACGGGCGGGAGCAGCACCACGACGACGACCGAGCCCGTCACGACCACGTCGTCGGCGCCGACGACGACCGCACCGACGACGACGGCACCAACGACCACGACTCCCGCGAACTGAGGAGAGGCTGATGGATCTCGGAC
>JBEEFX010000340.1:0-9205 GCA_041166365.1 Acidimicrobiaceae bacterium | reverse complement strand
GCTCACGCCGGACCAACTCACGCCGGACCAACTGACTCCCGACCAGCTCACCCCGGACCAGGACTGGCCCGACCACGACTGGCCCGACCAGCTCACCCCGGACCAGCTCACGCCGGACCAGCTCACGCCGGACCAACTCACGCCGGACCAACTGACTCCGGACCAGCTCACACCGGACCAGGACTGGCCGTTCCACGTGCCGCCGGACCAGCTCACGCCGGACCACGACTGGCCCGACCAGGACTGGCCATCCCACGGCGAACCGAAGATGTCGATCTCCCCCATCAGCGGGACATCGGCCAGCAGGACGTGCACGGATCCGCGCGCGGCTTCGAGGCTCCCGGTACCGGTGCTCTGTGGCCACAGCTGGGTCGACCGGTCAAGTGACGGCACGGCGCGCGCCGCGGCTCGTCGTACGTTCATCTCACCGGAACCGGATTCTTGGTCGTCAGCGAACGGCAGGCGTTGTGCGGTCTTGCGCAGCAACCATTTCACCTGGTCGGGGCTGAGATCGGGCTGCGCCTGGAGAAGCAAGGCAACGCTGCCGGCGACAATGGCGGTGGCCTGTGACGTCCCGCTCCCACGAAGGAGCCCGTCGGGTTCCCGGCCCTCCGGGTGACTGACGTCCACGAAGGAGCCCGGGTCGCGAAGGCTGACGATCGAGCGCCCAGGAGCGACGAGATCGGGACCTCGCCCGACGGTGCCGACGCTCGAGAACGAAGCCACCGTGTCGTCGGCGGTGCTGAACGTGCCGTGCGGCTCGACCGCGCCCACCGCGATCAGGTACGGATCCGTGGCCGGATTGTCCAGAGCCGCAGCGCCACGATTGCCCGCGGCCACGACCACCACGATGCCGTGACGCCACGCGACCTCAGCGGCGTGGGCCAAGGGATCGATCTCGTACGGCTGCAGACTGTCCGTGCCATACGCCAGCGTGATGACTCGAATGTTGAGGCCGTTGTCGGCCCGGTGTTGTACGACCCAGTCGATCCCGGCGATCACCTGAGACACGTCGACCGCGCCGTTGGCGGCGCCCACCTTGACGTTGACGATGCGGGCCCCTGGCGCGACGCCATTCACTCCGGCCCCGGAACCGTTGACGATGCCCGCGAGGTGGGTGCCGTGTCCGTACGCATCGAGATGCTCGAAGCCCGGCTGCTGCGAGTCGAAGGACAGGTCCGGCCCGTTGATCACCGGGCCGACGCCGGGCACGTTCGCCACGCCGCTGTCGATGAGCGCGACGTCGATCCCGGCTCCGCTGATGCCCTGCTTGTGCAGGTCATCAGCGCCAATGATGCGATTGACCGCTTCGAGATCCAGCCGGCCGAATGAAGCGCCGCCTTCCTTGTGGGCGAAGTCACCGTCGACGAAGCCGGGAGTGTCGTGTTTGCTCGGTGCGACGACGGCACTCGGCGTGTTGTTCAAGACCGCGTCCGGTGAGACCTCCACGACGCCCGGAACCGCCAACAGCTCGGCGATGCGCTCGGCGGGGACAAAGCCGCTGAATCCGTTGACAACGGGAAGGTCCTTGTCCAAGCGGCCGCCGACGCTCGAAAGGGTCTTGCCCGGGGACACGATCGCACCCGGCGCGAGCAGGACGATCACGTGTGACATCGAGGTGGCCTTCTTGTCCGCGTGGCCCACCCCGGGGATCGCCAATGCGATGCCGGCCAGGACGCAGAGGGCACGGACCCGTAGACGCCGCCGCACGATCAACGCCGCTCCGCGACGAGCACGAACCATTCAACGCCCGCGGACCGCGGACGATGCAGGCCCCAAGACACTCCCCAACGGTTCATCGCAACCCTCCGCCTCATTCCGGCCCTACGGAACGTGCACAAGCTGGCACCTAATGTGACGGCATGCCTTCTGCCGCGCAATAGACCGACCGGGTGATTTGCCAGGCACCAGTCGGGCCATTCCTCAATGGCCCGACCGGCCCGCTGGTCCGCTCGACGGGCAGCATGTGCCGCGTGATGACGCTGGTTGCGCTCGCTACTTGATGACGCCGCCGAGCGTCGTCCAGTTGGTCCATGTGCTGCCGATCTGGCGCCGGGTCCAAAGCGCGCCATCCGTACCTCGAGCGAACACGTCCATCGATCCCGAGGCGGACGAGGCTGCTCCGGGTGCGCTGGCGATGACGCCCCCCAGCGGCATCCAGCCGTTCCACGCGCTGCCGTTGAAATGGCGAGTCCACAAACCATTGTCCGTGCCGCGGGCAAACACGTCCATCGATCCCGACACGGACGAGGCTGCTCCGGGTGCGCTCGTGATGACGCCGCCCAACGGCGTCCAGTCGCCCCAAGCGCTGCCGTTGAAACGGCGGATCCACAGCCCACTGTCGGTACCGCGGACGAGAACGTCCTCGCTGCCGCTGCCAGACGACGCGGCTCCGGGCTCGGCGGTGAGGATGCCACCCATCGTTGACCAGTTCGACCACGCGCTGTTGGCGAAATGCCGAGTCCACAGCGCGTTGTCGGTTCCGGCGACGAACACGTCAAGCGCGCCGGGCGACCCGGACACGACCGCTGGCGGCGTCGTGAGGATGCCGCCGAGCGACGCCCATGGACCCCACGTCGTCCCATTGAAGCGGCGAGTCCACAGCGCGTTGTCCGTACCGCGCACGAACACGTCCTCGGTGCCGCTGCCAGACGAGGCCGCCGCCGGTTTGGCAGTGATGACTCCACCCAGCGAGGACCATCCGCTCCACGACCCGTTGGACAGATGTCGCGTCCACAACGCGTCGTCCGAACCGCGAACGAAGACATCTTCGCTGTTCGGCGCGGCTGACACCGCCGAGGGCCCATCGCCCAAGGGCACATTGGCCACTGGTCCGGGCACCTGCGGTGTGACCGGCGACGAGAGCGGTGAGGGCGGCCCGGCACCGATCGCGTTTCTCGCTGCCACCGTGAATCGATAGGTGGTCCCATTGGTGAGCCCGGTCATCGATTCTGTCGTCGTGGCGGAGTTGAACACGACCGGCGTAAGCGGGGTGGACCCGACGTAGGACGTAACGATGTATCCCGTGACCGGCGGACCGCCATTTGACGCAGGCACGCTCCACGACAGCGTCGCGGCGGTATCTCCGGCGCTGGCACTCTCGATTGTCGGCGCGCCCGGCACGGCCGCGGTCACCGGATCGGCGACGAGGACGGGCGCGTGTTGATCGGTTCGCGATCCGTCGCCCAACTCTCCCTCTCGGTTGAACCCCCAACACTCGACGTGCCCGCCGGTGATCAACGCGCACGAGTGAAACAGCCCGGCTGCGACTTGCTCCGCTCCAGTGAGACCAACGACCTTGACGGCCCCGACGCTGTTTGTCGTCGATCCGTCCCCGAGTTGGCCGTACGCGTTGTAGCCCCAACACCAGGCGGCCGTGGTGTCGTCGGTGGCGCAGGTGTGGATGTAGCCCACTCCAACAGACGTCACGATGCCCGGAGGTGGCGGCGTCGGAACTCCCGCACCCCAGCACGCGAGCTGGCCGGTGCTCCGTGTCGCACACACCCGGACGTCGCGAGACGACACCGACGTCGCGTTGGACACTCCGCTGACGCGCACCGGTACGAGACGAACGAAGTCGGTACCGTCACCGACTTCAGTCGAACCGTTCGAGCCCCAGCACCGTCCCGAACCGTCGCTCAGAATCGCACAGCTGTCGTGCACGGACGTCGAGATCGCGACTGCCCCTGTGATGCCAACGGCGAACACCGGCTTCACATGGTCGATGTTCGTGCCGTCGCCGAGTTGGCCCGCATCGTTGCTTCCCCAACATTTGACCTTTCCACCAGTCACGATCGCACACGTGTGCGAGGACGCGGCGGCGACCTGGGTTGCGTCCGCGATGCCCGCGACAGCAACCGGGACGAGCCTGTCGACGGTTGTTCCGTCACCGAGCTGGCCTTCGACGTTCAAGCCCCAACACTTGATGGTGCCACCGTTGAGTAGTGCACACGTGTAGTCGTCACCGACTGAGATGTGCTTCACGCCGGTAACGCTGGCGTACACCGGCGGCGCCTGCTCTCCCGTCGTCTGTGTTCCGAGCTGCCCGGTCCCGTTTGCGCCCCAGCACGCCACGGAGCCATCGGCGTATCGGGCGCAGGTGTGGTACATACCGGCATCAAGCTCGACCGCGCGCGGCGACGCCGGCGTCGCCGCGGCAACCAGCCGAACGTTCGGACCGAGACCGAAGACAAGGAGCGTGAGCACCGCGACCACGCAAATGCCGCGAGAGCGTGGCGAGAGCGCACGCTGGTACGTCACAGTCCCGTGACCTCTCGTAGGCGAACGTTGCCGGAGTCTGAGATGTAGAGGCGTCCCACGTCGTCAAACGCGATCGCGGTAGGAGCCCTCAGTCGCGCCTGGCTCGGAGGCCCCCCGTCACCGGCGAACCCCACGACCCCGCCCTGTCCGACAACTGTTGTGATGACGCCGTTCGCATCCACCTTTCGCACCGCGTTGTTGAGCGCGTCTCCGATGAACAGCATTCCGGCCGGGCTCAGTGCGATCGATCGCGGATAGGACAATCTGGCTGACGTCGCTGGGCCTCCGTCGCCCGAGAACCCGTCCACGCCAGTGCCCGCCACGGTCGTGATGACACCGTTCGCATCGATTCGGCGGATCCGATCGTTGCCAGTGTCGGACACGTAGACGACACCGTTCGGCGCAGGAAGAACGGTCTCTGGCAGGTTCAGTTGCGCTGAAATCGCCTGGCCGCCGTCGCCGTCGAAGCCTTGTTCTCCGGTCCCCGCGAGCGCGTGGATCTTGCCGTCCGTGGTCACGCGGCGGATTCGGTTGTTGCCCGAGTCTGCGATGTACAGATTTCCCGCGCCGTCGAAGGCAATGCCCTCCGGAAACGAGATGCTCGCGCTTGTCGCGGGTCCCTCATCTCCGGAGTCTCCGCTCGCCCCGTTGCCGGCGTACACACTGATGATGCCGTCGAGCCCAATTCGCCGGATCCGGTGATTGTTCGTGTCCGCGATGTAGAGCACACCACCAGGTCCGAGTGCCACCGCGCTGGGCCCTGTCAGGCGTGCCGTGACGGCGGGAATGCCTTCCAGGTTGTAACCGCACGGGCGCGATTCACGGATGCCGGCAACACGGACGATCGTTCCTCCGAGGGTGACGCGAGTAACGGCGCACAGGTCCTCGGACGCCAGGAACACGTGGCCAACACTGTCGACCGCAACACCGTCCACGCCGTACCAGCGCGCGCCGAGGGCCATGTAGTCATCGCCGCAGCAACCTTCCGTACCGCTACCGGCGACCGTCCTGATGACCGGAGCGCTCCCGACGACGTCGTCATTGATCAACGTCGCCCAGCCGACGTCCCTGTAGTTGACGGCGCCGTTCGGATCCGAGATGTACGCGACGAAGTACTCGTGCTGCTCCGGCGATGTATCACCGTGTCCGGTGACTTGGACGGTCTTCGTTGTCTCGCCTGCAGCGAACGACACGAGCTGCGAGATGCCGTCGTAGTCACCCGGCGCAGTTGCGATTCCGTCCGCGGTGTTGAACGTCACGGTCACGGGATGCGACGCCGCGGGAGCCAAGCTAATGGTGAAGTCGAGGGCGACGGTCCCGCTGTTCCCCTCGAGGACGGCCACGCTGTTGACCGAGAGAAACGACACCGGGTCGGCCCGTGGGCTGGCAGCGGCTCCTCCCGCGGCAACGACCAACACCGTGACGATCACGAGCCCAAGTCGCGCCGTGCACCAGGCGCGTGGGGCCGGTCTCGACGCTCTCGAAACGGCGCCTCTCATCAAGTTCTCTCCGCCGTCGCTTCTCTGCCGTCCGCCCTTCGAAGCTTCGCCCCGCCGGCAGGTCGATTTCAATAGCCCGTTTTTCCGGCAAACGAGCTAGCCCGTACACATCGGCAAGGGTTCACCAAACCGCCCGAGCCACTCGGCCAATGGCGCCCACGATCGGCGCGCTATCTAGACCGCTTCGGCCGCGTGAATAGCGCGACTAGGTCATAGATCCCCACTTAGCGCACCTGTACCGTCACTCTTCGTGGTCAACTCTCGCGTTAGGCGGCAGAAATGAACGCATATCGGTCGGCGGTATGGGGTCGGCGGGATCAAACCCGGCGGCTCCTGTGCGCGGCGGTGGGCGCCGTGCTCCTGGTTGCCAGCGGAGCGCCATCTGCTCTCGGCAAGCAGTCGAGCGACACCAGTGCAGACGCAGCACCGACTGCCGCGCCCTCGCAGGACGAGATGCGCGTGGTCGTGATGGCGTCGTCCTCCGGCAATGCGTCCGAGCGGGTGAAGTCCCACCACGGCGACGTGGCCGGCGACCTTCCCGCGGCGGACAGTGTCGCCGCTGATGTCACCGCGGCGGAGCTCGCGGCCTTGCGAACCGATCCGGACGTCGTCGTCGTGCCCAACGTGCAAGTCGAAGTGACGGGCAAAGGCGAGGACGCGACCAACCTGCCGGTCTCGGTCTTCCGGGACACGACCGGCGTCTCGCAGTTCGAGAAGGGAGCCGGCGGCAACGTCACCGTCGCCGTGCTCGACACGGGCATCGCCCGTGTTCCTGACACCATCAAGCGCATCGTTGGTGGTGTCGACCTCAGCGGAGAGGGCGATCCCTACAAGGACAGCTACGGCCACGGCACGTTCGTCGCCGGGCTCATCGCCGGGAACGGGGCGGCGTCGGACGGCCTCTACGTCGGCGAAGCCGGCGGGCCCAAGGGTGCGTCTCTCGCGTCGATCAAGGTGGCCGGCGCGTCCGGAGCGACCGATCTCATCACGGTCATCAACGGGATCCAGTGGGCCATCGCCAACAAGACAGCCTTGAAGATCGGCGTGCTCAACATCTCCATGGGGACGCCTCCGTTCCCATCCTCGGTCGACAACCCGCTCGACCGCGCCGTCGAGGCGGCATGGCGCAGCGGCATCGTCGTGGTGACCTCCGCCGGCAACACGGGACCGACGAACGGCTCGATCACCTCGCCCGGCGACGATCCGCTGGTGATCACCGTCGGCGCCATCGACGACCACCACACCGCCATCACCGCGGACGACACGATGACCGACTTCAGCGCTGTCGGTCCGACCGCGGTCGACGGCTGGTTCAAGCCGGACCTGGTGGCGGCAGGGCGTTCGGTGATCAGCCTGCGAGTCCCGGGCTCCACCATCGATCTCGCCCACCCGACCGCCCGCATCGGCTCGAACTACTTCGTCGGATCCGGCACCTCCTTCAGTGCGGCCATCACCAGCGGCGCCGTGGCGATTCTTCGTCAACAGCAGCCGACCTGGGGCCCGGACCGCATCAAGGGCGCACTGCTGGCCAGCGCGGCGCCCGGACCCGTCGGTAGCCCCTTCGTGGACGGTTTCGGCTCGCTCAACCTGACCAATGCGGCCAACGTCCAATCGGTGTTGACCCAAGTCGCTCCAATCGTGTCGACGCCGGTTGGCTCACAGGTGTCGCTGTTCATCAGCGGCGGCGGCTCGGCGTGGAACGGATCGAGCTGGAACGGCTCCGCTTGGAACGGCTCTGCCTGGAACGGCTCCTCATGGAACGGCTCCTCGTGGAACGGATCGAGCTGGAACGGCTCCTCGTGGAACGGCTCCGCCTGGAACGGCTCTGCCTGGAACGGCTCCTCATGGAACGGCTCCTCGTGGAACGGTTCGAGCTGGAACGGCTCCTCGTGGAACGGCTCCGCCTGGAATGGCTCCTCATGGAACGGCTCCTCATGGAACGGCTCCAGTTGGAACGGTTCCAGTTGGAACGGCTCGAGTTGGAACTGAGGACGCCATGACGATCTTGAACCTCGACCCAACTGGCCTCGACCTCACGAGCCTCGAAGCCGCCGCCCGTCAGTCACTTCACTCGACCGATGCGTCCCACTCCGTCGAAGAGGGTGATTGGGCCTGCGAGCGCCTCGGACTCCACGGTGCCTGCCAGGCCATGCGCCTGACGCCATCGGTCGACTTCGCGGCCACCGAACTGGTCGGGCTGCAGCATCATCACGTCTGCTGGATGTTGACGCTGCTGGCCGATCCCACGATCGCCCACTACGAGCCCCTGCCGGTCGCACCGTCGGATCCGCAGGCTGCCGACATCCTCGGCACCTTCATCGACCGTCTCGATCCTGCCCGGCGCATCGCGCAAGGGTGGCTCGTGATGGAGGCCGGCCAGCGCGTCGGCGTCTGCCAGCTCCGGCGGGACGGCGAAGGCCACCTCGTCGGGGTGTCGTTGCAAGCGGAGGCCCGCAACCGCGGTCTCGGCACCGCCCTCTTCAAGGCGCTCGGTCACTGGGGTCTCGAAGATGGTGAGTTCGTGGCCGGAGAGGTGGAGGACGACAACGTGCCTTCGCACCGCTCGATCCTCTCCGCAGGCTACGAAGCCCGGGACCGGTACGGAATCGTGCTGGCTGACGGTCGTCCCACGACCGTGACCCGCTACGAACGCCCGTAGTTCGGGCGTCGACGTCGGCCGGCCGGACACACCAGGCACGGCCGCGGACTAGCCCGATCCGCTCGGGCAAATGCCCCGAACGGGTCATATCGGTGACCCAGCCGGCGGCATAGGTTCGTTCCTGTCGCGGCGGGTAGCGACGTGCCGGGCGCAGTCGAGCGGCAAGTGAGGAACCCGGTGGAACACGAGCAGTCGCGATCGGTCGGACCGGCAATGCCGTTCGCGGACGTGGCCGAAGCGGCGGCCGCGACGATCGAGGCACTCGACTCGCTCGGCTTCGGCCGGTGGGAGATCGTCGACGCCCGCCTCGATGATCTGACCGACGTCGAGCACCTGCTCGTTCCGATCCTGGTGCCAGACGGCGGCCTGCTCGCCCTGCGGGCCGTCCCGCCCCACGCGCTCGGCGGACTGTCAGAACGCGGACCCGAGGCGGTCGTGTACGCCGGTCGGATGCTGGCAACCGTGTTCGCCGCCAACAAGCAGGCCGACCAGTGGCGAGAGCGGGCCACCAAGGCCGAAGCCGAGTCGCTCACGGACGAGTTGACGGGACTCCTGAACGCTCGAGCGTGGTGGAGAGCATTGCGACGTGAGGCCGCACGGTGCGACCGGTACCGGCTCGACGCGGTCGTCGCGGTGATCGATCTCGACGAGCTGAAGATGGTCAACGACACGCACGGCCATCTCGGTGGAGATCTGCTGCTGCGGTCAGCGGCGCAGCAGCTCACGCGCACGCTTCGGGCCAGCGACATCGTCGCCCGTATCGGCGGCGACGAGTTCGGCGTGCTGG
>JBEEFX010000339.1:0-3690 GCA_041166365.1 Acidimicrobiaceae bacterium | reverse complement strand
GCAACATGCCGGAGGTCAACATCGCCCGCATCGGGAAGTGCGTCCTCGCCGCGCTGCTCGCCCTCGGCCTGCCGTTCCTCGTCGGCGCGAACGAGATGCCCAAGCTCGTCTACCTCCCGATCTACGGGATGGTCGGCGTGTCCCTGGTGGTCCTCACGGGCTGGGCCGGGCAGATCAGCCTCGGTCAGTTCGGGCTGGTCGGCATCGGCGCCGCCGTGTCCGGCGGTCTCGTGTTCAACAACGATGCCGACTTCTTCGTAGCGATCTTCGCCGGCATCGCCGCCGGCGTCGTCGCCGCCGTGCTCATCGGTCTGCCGGCCGTGCGCATCCAGGGGTTGTATCTCGCGGTCACCACATTGGCCTTTGCGTACGCCTGCTTCGGCTACGCCCTCGACAAGACGACGTGGCTCGGCGGCAAGATCCTCCCGCACGGTTTGGTCACGACGTTCCGGCGGCCGTTGCTGTACGACCGTTTCGACCTCGAGGACGACCGCACGTTCTATTACGTGTGCGTCGTCGCGCTCCTCTTCGCGATCCTCGCCGCGCTGGCGTTCCGCCGGAACCGCAGCGGGCGCGTGCTCATCGCATCACGCGACAACCAGCGGGCGGCGCCGGCGTACGGCATCAACATCGTCCGCACTCGATTGGCCGCGTTCGCGGTCTCGGGTGGCATCGCCGGACTCGCCGGTGCCTTGATGGCCTACGCGCAACACCAGGTGATCCCCGGCACGTACGCCCCGCTGGAGAGCATCGTCGTCTTCCTCGCCGTCGTGATCGGCGGGCTCACGTCGGTTCCTGCGGCCGTGCTCGGCCTCGTGACGTACGAGGGATTCATCCAGTTCGGTCCGAAGCTCTACGACCGGTTCGGCCAGAACATCGTGGCGATCATGCCGCTCCTGCTCACGGGCCCCTTGCTCCTGGTCAACCTGTACCAGTACCCGGGCGGTACGGCCGAGGTGCTGTTCGCCCGGCGCGACCGGTTCCTGCGTTGGGTCGCCAATCGCCACGACATCCTCGTGCCGTCGCTCATCGCCGACCGCCGCGTGGAGGACGAGAACCTGTCCGGCGAGTTGATCACCGAGGCGGAGCGGCACGTCGAAGAGGCTGCCGCCGTCGGCGAGGCCGCGGTCGTGTGTCCCATCTGCGGCGAGCGCCTCACGCTGGTCGAAGCGGCCGAGCACGAGCACCTCAAGGTGCCGAGCGCCGCGGGGATGCCGACATGACCGCGACCGACGTCACGGAGCCCGTGCCGGCGCAGCCATTCGACAACGCGCCCGCGCTGATGTGCCGCGGCGTCGACGTGGCGTACGACAAGGTGCAGGTGCTCTTCGGCGTGGACCTCGACGTGCAACGCAACGAGATCGTGGCGCTGCTCGGCACGAACGGCGCGGGCAAGTCGACGCTGTTGAAGGCGATCTCCGGCCTCGTCGACCCGTCGGCCGGCGAGATCTGGTTCGATGGCCAGAACATCACGCACGCCGACGCGGTCACGACGTCGAAGCTCGGCATCATCCAAGTTCCCGGCGGCAAGGCTGTGTTCCCGACACTCACCGTCGCCGAGCACTTCAAGTGCGGCACGTGGCTGTACCAGAAGGACGACCCGAGCGAGGTCCAGGCACGCATCGACCTGGTGCTCGAACAGTTCCCGCGTGTGAAAGAACGTTGGACGCAGATGGCGGGCAACCTGTCCGGCGGCGAGCAGCAGCAGCTCGCGCTGGGGATGGCGTTCGTCGCGAAGCCGAAGCTGCTCATCATCGACGAGCTGTCGCTCGGCCTCGCGCCGACGATCGTCGAGCAGCTGCTCGAGATCGTACGGAAGATCCATCAGACGGGCTGCACGATCATCCTCGTCGAGCAGTCCGTGAACGTCGCGCTGACCATCGCCAACCGCGCCTACTTCATGGAGAAGGGTGAGGTGCGATTCTCCGGTCCGACGCAGGACCTACTGGAGCGGGGCGACATCCTGCGCTCGGTGTTCCTCGAGGGTGCCGCCTCGATGAAGAGCGACGCCACCGCCGCCCGCGCGGAGGCCAAGAGCCTCGATGACCAACCCACCGTGCTCGAGGTCAACGGGCTCACGAAGCGGTTCGGCGGCATCACGGCCGTCGACGACGTCACGTTCGAGCTGCGCCAGGGAGAGATCCTCGGCCTCATCGGTCCGAACGGCGCCGGCAAGACCACGATCTTCGACATCATCTCGGGCTTGTTGCCGATCGACAGCGGCCGGCTCAGCTTCCAAGGCGTCGACATCACGTCGCTCGGGCCGGACAAACGAGCCGCGCTCGGGTTGGGCCGCTCGTTCCAGGACGCCCGCATCTTCCCGACGCTCACCGTCGCGGAGAACATCGCGATCGGCCTCGAACGACATTTGAACGAGCGCGACCACCTTGCGGCGCTGCTCAACCTGCCTGCGGTGCAGCAGCAGGAGGAAGACGTCGCCTTCACGGTGGAGGACCTCATCGAGCTGATGTCGCTCGGTGCGTTCCGCGACAAGTTCGTCGGCGAGCTCTCGACGGGGAGCCGGCGGATCGTCGATCTCGCGATGGCGATCGCGCACGACCCGACGGTGCTGTTGCTCGACGAGCCGTCGTCCGGCATCGCGCAACGTGAGACGGAGGCGTTGGGACCGTTGCTCAAGCGCATCCAGCGCGAAGCCGGATGCGCGTTGCTCATCATCGAGCACGACATGCCGCTGATCCGCTCCATCTCCGATCAGATCATCGCCCTCGACCTGGGCGCGGTCGTGACGCAGGGAACGCCCGACGAGGTGCTGACGAATCCGCACGTCGTGTCGTCGTATCTCGGCGGCGACCTGACGGTGATCAACCGGTCCGGGGCCGAGGCGGAGAAGCCGGCGCCGCCGCCTCGTCGCCGGCAGCTGCGAGCGCGCGCATGACGTTTCGCCGGCGCGTCGGTGCGGTGTCGGTTGCGGTCGGCGCGATCGCGCTGGTGCTCGGTCTGACCGTCTCACCCGCGCACGCCACGCCGCCGGAGAAGGTCGGCTGGTGGTTCCGACCACTGACGGGTCCGCTCGCGCTTCCTGTTCCCGTACCGGTGGTCCCTGACGGCGGCCTGTTCGTGCAGCAGGGCGCGACGACCGAGCCCCTCGCCTTCGGGGCGGTCCGCTACCGCGTGCCCGACGGATCCAGCAACGCGCTGACCCTCACTGCCGCGCCCGGGTCGGTCGCGCTCGCCGCGTCGATGCAGGCCTGCAAGACGTCGACGACGTGGGAGGCCACCTCGCCCGGGCCGGGCTCGTGGGACGCGCACCCGAGCTTCGGGAACCCGTGCGCTCCCGGCCTCGTCGCGTCGGACGGTTCCGCGGTGGCGTTCAACCTGAATGCGTCGTTCGTGACGGCCGGCGCGCTCGACGTGGCGATCGTGCCGCTGTCCGCCGCGGCGCCGTTCGCCGTCGCCTTCAATCCGCCCGCAGATGATGCACTGCAGAGTTCGGGCGGCAAGGCGTCGACCTCGCCGCCGTTGCCGACCCCGACGACCGTCGCAGGCTCCACAACGCCGTCGGGCGGCTCCTCCGGTGGGATTGCGGTGACACCGGTAGCTGGGGCGACCGGTACCGCGGCCGCGGTCACGCCGGTGAGCTCGAGCCGTGCGCCCGTGGCCGACAGCGTGCTCGGCGTCGTCGGGCTCGGCGACCCGGATCGCGGCGCTCGCGCCGCGGCGCTCGGTGGC
>JBEEFX010000338.1:0-3145 GCA_041166365.1 Acidimicrobiaceae bacterium | reverse complement strand
AAGCAGCGGCTGCGCTTCGACAGCGCAGGGCCGGGCCGGGGCGCGTTCGGGGGCGCCGATGCGGCCGGTCAGGCGATCGCCGAGGCCGCCGGCGCCGCCAGGAAGGTGCTTGACCCCCACTCGGAATAAAGACAGTATCTACTTGCTTAACTGTCTGACACTAAGAGGGGTGGCGCATGAGCGTGGCCATCATCACCGGAGCATCCCGAGGCCTCGGACGGGCCCTCGCCCGGGAGCTCGCCACCCGGGACTGGGCACTCGTCCTCGACGCCAGAGGAGCGGACGCCCTGGCCGAGGTCGGGCGGGAGCTGGCCCCCCACACGACCGTCGTCACGGTGGCCGGTGACATCACCGACGCCGAGCACCGCCGTGCGCTCGTCCGCCAGGCCGAGCAGCTCGGCGGCCTCGACGCCCTGATCAACAACGCGAGCCACCTCGGCCCGAGTCCGCAGCCTCGGCTGACGGACTACTCGCTCGCCGAGCTGCGTCGGGTCTACGAGGTCAACACGATCGCGCCGCTCGCCCTCGTGCGGGAGGCACTGCCGGTGCTGCGCGACGGAGGGCGCATCGTCGCCATCACGTCCGACGCCGCTGTCGAGCCCTACGAGGGTTGGGGCGGCTACGGCTCGTCCAAGGCGGCGCTCGAGCAACTCACCGCCGTGCTCGCGGCCGAACATCCCGAGCTGCGGGTGTACCGCGTCGACCCGGGCGACATGCGCACGCAGATGCACCAAGAGGCGTTTCCGGGCGAGGACATCTCCGATCGGCCGCCTCCCGAGGTGGCCGTGCCCGGGTTGATCGAGCTGCTCGAAGGCGAGCTGCCGAGCGGTCGCTATCAGGCGCAGGCCCTGGTCGCGGCGGTGATGCCATGACGACCACCCTCGAAGTGCCGCCGCCGACGAGTCGCCGGTTGCAGTTCGACCTGCCGGCCGCGCTCGAGGCATCGGTACCACCCGAGGCCCGGGGCATCACCCGCGACGCCGTGCGGCTGATGGTGGCCTACAAGAGCGACAACCGCGTCGTCCACGCCAACTTCAACGAGCTCCCCCGCTTCCTCGACACCGGCGATCTCCTC
The DNA here is from genome assembly GCA_041166365.1 of Acidimicrobiaceae bacterium. Lineage (GTDB taxonomy): Bacteria > Actinomycetota > Acidimicrobiia > Acidimicrobiales > JACDCH01 > DASUCS01. Next base: position 2,070 of record JBEEFX010000338.1, on the reverse strand, counting down.
GTGGTGAACACGTCAGGCACGCTGGCCGCCGCGCTCGACGCCACCGCGCCGAACGGCGACCTCCTCGGTGTGCATCTGTCCACCCGACTCCCCGCCGACCTCTGGGTCGTCGAGCTGCGGCAGGGCGATCACCCATTCCGTGATGCCCGGCCTGGGTGGCGGTTGCAGCTGCCGGCCAGCGGCGAAGTCGAGCTGCTCGCGCCCTACGGTGCGTCGAACGGTCGCCTGTGGGTGGCGTCACTGCGCCTGCTCGATCCGCTCCTCACCTTCCTCGCCGTGCACGGCCGGCCGATCCGCTACGGCTACGTGCGCGGCTCCTGGCCGATCTCGATGTACCAGAACGTGTACGCCACCGAACCCGGCAGCGCGGAGATGCCGAGCGCAGGCCGGCCGTTCACGCCCGAGGTCATCACGCGACTCGTCGCGAAAGGCGTCGGCGTTGCGCCACTCGTGCTGCACACGGGTGTGTCGTCGCTCGAGTCGCATGAATCGCCGTACGCGGAGTACTTCCGGGTTCCGCCGCACACGGCTCACCTCGTCAACGACACGCATCAATTCGGAGGACGCGTGATCGCCATCGGCACCACCGTCGTGCGTTCGTTGGAGACCGTTGCGGACGAGCGGGGGCACGTGCATCCCGGCGACGGCTGGACCGAGACCGTGATCACGCCCGAGCGCGGGGTGCGGGCAGTGGACGGGCTCCTCACCGGCTGGCACGAGCCGGAGGCGTCACACCTCGACATGCTCGAAGCCGTCGCGGGTCGCCAGCTGATCGAGCGCTCCTACGACGCCGCACTGGCCGAGGGCTACCTGTGGCACGAGTTCGGAGACGTGCACCTCATCCTTCCGTGACAATCTGACGCCGTGCTCCACGGCGTACGAGTCCTCGACCGCACGACCGAGATCGCGGGGCCGTACTGCACGAAGTTGCTCGCAAATGCGGGCGCCGACGTCGTCAAGGTCGAGCCCCCCGACGGCGACCCGCTGCGCCGCTGGCGATCGGGCGCGCTGTTCACGTTTCTCAACCAGGCGAAGCGGTCCCCCGCCACCGCCGACGACGCCGACTCGGCCGCGGCCGACGTGCTCGTCGTCGACGAACCCGTCGATCTCGACGCGCAGTGGTCCGCTAATCCCGCGCTCGTGGTCGTGACCATCACCCCGTACGGGTGCGAAGGCCCGTGGGTCGGACGTCCGGCGACCGAGTTCACGCTGCAAGCGTGGGCGGGCGCGACGGGCTCACGCGGGTATCCGGATGGTCCCCCCACGGCTGTCGGCGGCCGTCTGGGTGAGTGGGTCGCGGGCACCTATGCCGCCGTCGGCGCACTGGCCGCCCGGCGCGCGGCGCAGCGCACCGGACGCGGTCAGCACGTCGACGTGGCCCTGCTCGACTCCATCGCGGTGACGATGGCGATGATGCCGTCGATCTTCGCCTCGATGTCGGGCTGGCATCCGCTCGTGTGGTCGACGCGCTCGATCGAAGTGCCCTCGATCGAGCCGACGTCCGACGGGTATGCGGTGTTCACCACCAACAGCGCCCAGCAGTTCAGCGACTTCTGCCTGATGATCGGCCATCCCGAACTGCTGGAGGAGCAACCGGACATCGCTCGCCCGGGCGTGCGTTTCGGGCGACGTGACGAGTTCCTCGCGCTCGTGCACGAGTACACGACGAAGCGCTCGACCGCCGAGCTGCTCGAGGACGCGGCCGTCTTCCGTATCCCGAGTGGACCGACCCTCAACGGCGCAACCGTCAGCGCGTTTCCCCAGTTCGTCGAGCGCGGGGTCTTCGAGCAACACGACGGCTTCATCGCGCCGCGGGTGCCGTACCGGATCTCCGGCGCCGGCCCGACGTCGGGCGCCAGTGGCGGCGTTGCCAAGTCGAGTTCGGTAGGGGTGAAGCCACTCGACGATCTGCGCGTCGTGGACTGCACCGCGTGGTGGGCCGGGCCCGCGGCCGGCCACGCGCTCGCGTGCCTCGGCGCCGACGTGATCAAGGTCGAGTCGATCACGCGTCCGGACCTCGTGCGCTACGCCGGCGTGAAACCGCCGACCACGGACGAGTGGTGGGAGTGG
>JBEEFX010000337.1:0-5337 GCA_041166365.1 Acidimicrobiaceae bacterium | reverse complement strand
GTACTCGTGCATGTGCCGCCGGGTTGCCATCGCATACTTGGAGATCAGCGCGTGGCCGTACGGAGCGTCGAACTGTGTCGGCCCGCGTGCACCAAAGCTCAGGTTGGCCGAGCGACGGCGGGCTTTGAGGTCGGCTCGGGTCGTCGACCCGTAGACGATGAGCACCACCTCGGCGTGGCCGGCGAGCAACGCTTCGACCGCGTGCTCGGCCATGAATTCCCATGCCGCACCGCCCACGCCGGTGCTCTCACACCAGTTCGGGCGGAGTCCGAGGTACTCACCGATCTCGATCGGCGCGAGCAACCCCATGCCGGTCGACGCGAGGCCGTCGACATCGTCCTTCGTGAGGCCCGCATCTGCGAGCGCACGCGCCGCCGCCTGCTGATGCAACTCGAACGGTGTCTTGGTGTCGACGCGCCCGCAGTCCGACAACGCCGCACCAACGATCGCGACGCGTTTGGTGCCACTCATGGGGTTGTCGCTGAGCGTGTCATGGAGCCGGCACCGTTCTTGTGGGCAGTCGACGAGGGAGGGGGAGTTTGAGGGGGAGGACTCCGTCCGTCCCCCTCATCGTCGGTCGATCCGGCTTTGCCGGTCGGCCGACCGAAGGACGTCGCCGCCGATAGGCGGACGGCCGTTGACTCGATGACGAACCTCTGGTTCGGCATCGAAGGGCGTCAGCCCATTTGGAGGCCGCCGGGGCGGCAGCGGAAGATCTGTGCGTTGACGATGTCGCCGATCTCGGCAGGATCCCACTTGCGCGGGCCCTTCGGGGTGGTCACATCGGTGCCGAGCGTCCAGGGGATGTAGTGGGTGATCGAGTCGCCGACGGCGCGGAAGACCTGACCGGTCACGTGCAGCGCTTCGTCCGACGCGAGCCACGCCACCATGGGTGCGGAGTTGCCGGGGTTGAGGCGGTTGAACTCCTCGCCCGTCTCGTCGGCTTCCACGAGGGTGAGGCTCGGCATCGCGGCCACGACCATGCGGGTGGCGCCGCCGGGGGCGATCGCGTTGGCGCGCACACCGAAGCGACCCATCTCGAGCGCGGTGATCGTCGTCAGTGCGGCGATGCCGGCTTTGGCTGCGCCGTAGTTGGCCTGGCCGCGGTTGCCCTGCAAGCCGGCCGAGCTCACGGTGTTGACGATGGCGGCATTGCGCTTACGCCCTTCCTTCGACTCGGTCTGCCAGTAGCTGCCGGCGAAGTGCGTCATGTTGAACGTGCCCTTCAGATGCACGTTGATGACCGAGTCGAACTCGTCCTCCGACATCTTCACGATCGAGTTGTCGCGCAGGATGCCCGCGTTGTTCACGACGATGTCGAGTGCGCCGAATGCGTCGCGGGCGGCGCTCACGAGGTTCTCGGCCCCGCCCCAACTGCTGATGTCGTCGTAGTTCGAGACGGCCTCGCCGCCGCGTTGCTTGATGATGTCGACGACCTCGTCGGCGGGCGTCTTGTCGGCGCCTTCACCCGTGTGGGATCCGCCGAGGTCGTTGACGACCACCTTCGCCCCTTGCGACGCGAGCTCGAGAGCCTCACCCCGACCGACGCCTCGCCCCGCGCCGGTGACGATCGCCACCTTCCCATCGAGCAACCCCACTGATGTACCTCCGCGATCGTTGTGCTTGAATGCCGTTCGAACCTGACAGCCGTGTCAGGTTAGTCAGATCGCCAGGGAGCACAAAGATGGGCGTAACGAAGGAAGAGGTCGTCGGGATGCCCACGGGCAAGGCGACGATCGCGATCGAGCGTGGGCCGATCACGCAGTTCGCCGCGTCGGTGACCGACACCAATCCGATCTATCGACGGCGCGACGCCGCGACCGCCGCGGGGTTCGGCGACATCCCCGCGCCGCCGACGTACTTCTTCTCCGGCGCCACCTTCTGGGGTGCGTACCCCGAGGACCAGCCGGCGGACGCGAACCCTGGGCGCAATCCGACGATGGAGGTCATCGGCAAGCTCATGGCCAACGGCGGCATCGTGCTGCACGGCGAGCAGGAGTTCACGTACCACCAGCCGATCGTCGTAGGCGACGAGATCAAGAGTGAAGGCAAGGTCGTCGACCTGTACGAGAAGCCGGCGGGCGACAAGACGATGACGTTCCTCGTCACCGAGAACGAGTACCGCAACCAAGACGGCGAGCTCGTGCTGACGGCCCGGATGAACCTGATCCACCGCGGCTGACGTTCGAGCAGCCGACGGCTCGCCCAGCTACGGAGGCGCCGCCCCCTGACGGCTCAGGGCGCGGGCGCGCCGCGCTGGATCCAGAAGTCGTTGATCGCTTCCTGGACCTTGAGGTACCAGATGAAGCTGCCCACGATCGGCAGCAGGAACCACAGGCCGATGGTGGCCTCGACTGGACACGGCTGGCCTTCGCGGTCGTACAGGTTGTTCTTCAATTCCACCGGGATCAGGAAGTACGTGGTGACGCCGCCGGTGAACAGTCCGAGCACGAGGCCCAGACCGCCGCCGAGACCTTCGCCGCTGTACTTCTTGAAGTCCTCGAACTGACGGTACGTCCACACGAGCGTGTAGATGCCGAGCGTGACGATCGACAGCAGGATCGCCGTCCCGGCATTCGTCGGCGAACCGATCGGTCCGCGTGCCGGCCGTCCACCGGCCGTCGGCGCGGGCGTTCCCGTGAAGGCATCCGTGGTCTGCTGTCCGCCGTCAGAGACGTTGGCGGTCCACGTTTGACCGTCCCAATAACGCAGCTGGTGTCGTCCGGACGGATCGGGATGCCATCCCGCGCCGCCGGCTCCTTGGGTGCTCGGGTCGCTCATCGCGACCTTCTTAGCGGAATGCGCGTCGCCGCGCGGCCCGCTCGTGCCCAGATGCGGGGAGCCTCAGGTGCGGTCGAGCTCGAGCATGTTGATCGCGTTGCCGCGCAACACCTTGTACGCCGTCTCCTCGTCGTAGCCGGCCAGCATCTTCTCGACGTACGCCCTCGTCTCGGGCCACGTCGTATCCGTGTGCGGATAGTCGGTCTCGAAGCAGATGTTGTCCGGACCGACCTCGTCGAGGTTCTTCAGGCCGTGGCGGTCCGCGGTGAAGCAGCCGTACACGCGGCCGTAGTAGTAGGTGGACGGCGGCTCGGGGATCTTCTTTCGCGTGTGCTGCCAACCGTCGTGATGGGCCCACACCGTGTCCGCTCGCTCGAGCACGTACGGGATCCAGCCGATCTGGCCCTCGGAGTACGCGAGCTTCAGCTTCGGGAACTGCACGAGCTTGCCGGAGAAGAGCCAGTCGGTGAGCGACGCGAACGAGTTGTTGAACGACAGTGTGACGCCGACAGCCTCGGGTGCGTCAGGTGAGGCCGCGGGGTTCGACGACGACGACCCCACGTGCATGCAGACCGTGACGCCCGTGTCGTTGCAGACCTGCCAGAGCGGGTCCCAGTACCCCGAGTGGATGCTCGGCAGCTTGAGTCGAGTCGGCAGCTCGCTGAAGCAGATCGCGCGCACGCCGCGCTGCGCGTTCCGCAACGTCTCCTCCGCAGCGAGCTCCGGATCCCACAACGGGATGAGGCACAGCGGGATGTTCATCCCGTTCGACGGAGCGCACCACTCTTCGACCATCCAGTCGTTGTACGCGCGGATGCACGCGAGGCCGAGCTCACGATCCTCGTTCTCGTGGAACGTCTGGCCGCAGAAGCGCGGGAAGGTCGGGAAGGGGAGCGAGCCGTCGACCCAGTTGAGCTGCATGTCGGCGATGCGGGCGTCGCGGTCCCAACAGCCCGGTCGCATCTCGTCGTACGTCAGCGCCGTCATCTCGAGTTGCGTGCGGTCGAGTGTGAGCCCGTCACCGTTCTCGATCACGGCCGATTCGGGGATCGCGACGAAGCGCTTGTGCACGTAGATGAGCTCGTCGTCGTAGTACCACGCGTCGCCCCACAGGCCGTCGGGATCCTCCTGCATGTGGTACTTCGCGCCCGAGCGATGCTTGAAGTCACCCCAGCGTTTCCGCTCGACGCGCGGCCCGCGCTCGCGGTAGCGCTCCGGCAGCCACGTCTGCCACACGTGCGGCGGCTCGACCACGTGGTCGTCGACGCTGATGATCTTGGGAAGCTCCATCGCATCTCCTCGTGCTGAAGCGGCAATCGTACGCGATACCTGACACGGGCGTCAGGTACGGATCAGGACAGGACTCCGTCGGCCACGAGGCGCCCCTGTTCGTCGGGCGACAATCCGAGCAGGTCGCCGAGCACCCACAGGTTGTCCTGCCCGAGGGTCGGACCGCTGCGGTCGTAGCCCGAGGGCGATCCGGAGACTCGAAAGCCGTTGCGCTCGTACTTCCCGGGGCCGAGCTCGGGATGCTCGAGCGCGATGAAGTGCCCGCGGCTCGCCACCTGCGGATCGACGTCGACGTCGGCGAAGTCCTGCACCGGCACCGCCTCGACGCCGGCCTCCTGCAGTTGCGTCGCGACGTCGAGCGCGTCGCGCTCACCAGTCCAGGCTTCGAGATCGCCGTCCGAGCCGACGGTCGCCCAGAGCGACGCGAGCTCCTGCTCCGTCCAGCAGGCGATCGCCACCCAGCGGTCGGCACCCGCACACGGATAGACGCCGTGCAGGAGCGCAGTCGGATGACCGTTGCCGAGTCGCTCGCCGATCACGCCATCGCGCTTGTACGCGAGCAGCCAATCGGACAATGACCACGCCGCGCACTCGACTTGGCTCACGTCGACGTACACGCCGTTGCCGGTTGTGCGCCGATGGAGCAGCGCGGCCGCGAGCGCGGTGGCGACGAACCGCGGCGCCAGCGAGTCGGTGATCGTGCCGAACGGACCGATGGGCTCGCGGTCGGGCCAGCCGGTCAAGTAGTTGAAGCCGGAGAGCGCCGCGCCCTGGCCACCGAATCCGGGATAGTCGCGGTGCGGCCCGGTCTGGCCGTTGAGGCACGCGCTGATCATGACGAGGTCCGGCTTGTCCGCCGCCAAGTCGTCGTACGACAGCGCCAGCCCGCGCATCGCGCGAGGAGCGAAGTTCTCTGCGACCGCGTCGGCCCACTCCACGACGAGCCGCTTCGCGAGCGCGTGGCCGTCGGGATGCTTGAGGTTCAGCGTGACGGAGCGCTTGCCGCAGTTGAGTGCGTCGAACATGTCGGCGTACGCCCCGACGCGCAGGAAGTCCGGCCGGGTCGCCGACTCGACGCGCAACACCGTGGCGCCGTGCTCCGCGAAGTACCGCGTCGCGATCGGCCCCGCGGCCCCCGCCCCGAACTCGAGGATCCGCGTTCCGGCCCACGCCCCCCGCTCGCCTTCCCGTTCTGGCGTCTCTTCGGCCCACATGGGGGCCGAGGAGGCGCCAGATCGCGGCAGGACGGTGTAGTGGGCCCATTTC
>JBEEFX010000336.1:0-11336 GCA_041166365.1 Acidimicrobiaceae bacterium | reverse complement strand
ATCATGCCTGCGCCTGACATCCCGACGACCTCGGCGCTGACCTCGCACAAGCGAGTCGCCTCGGGTTTGTCCTCGCGCGGGCGCAGCTGGCTCAGGATCCGCAGCAGCCGATCGTCGGGCACCCATTGCCTCCGCGTCCTACGGGAAGGCGCTCGACGGGGACCTGATGAAGCGCACTCGGGCTCGACGTCTTGCCGAGCCGCGTGGTTGCACTGTAGCCACGGGGGGCTAGAAGCGTCGGAGCGAGGGCATAAGGACTCCCAACATGCTGGCAACCCGTGAGAATTGGGCCGAGACCCCGGATTTCCATGTGTGGGTCGACGTGACCGCGAACCCGCCGTGCGTCGGCGTGTCCGGTGAAGTCGACCTCCTCACGTGCGCCCCGTTCCGCGACGCTCTGAACGAGGCAGCCGACCAAGGCTCGCGACGGATCGCCCTCGATCTTCGACGAGTCACGTTCATGGGTTCCACGGGCATTCGCGAGCTCGTGCGCTCGCTGCAGTCCATCGACTGCATCGAAGTGCGTTCGCCGAGCCCGATCGTGCGCCGAAGCCTCGAGGCCGCCGGCCTGGGTGATGGCGTCGTCGTCCTCGACTGACGCCGCGAACGCAACTACGGCAGACGCATGTGCAGACGCACGACGCTGCCCTCAGCGAACGTCCTGATCTGAACGAGATCACACAGCTGATTCGCCATCCAGAGGCCGCGGCCACCGAGGCTGTCGTCGGCGGGCAGCTGACGGCCGACGAGCGGGTGCCCGATACGACCGTTGTCGGCCACCTCGCACACCAGCGTTCGCCCTTCGCGCCATACGCGGATGGAGCCGCTGCCGCCGCCGTGCCGCACGCTGTTGCTCACGAGCTCGTGCGCGGCGAGAACGAGATCATCCGTACGCACATTCTGTAGCCCAGCGGCACGCGCCGACACTTGAACGAGGCGACGGACCGCGCCGAGGTCGCCGAGCCCGAACGCGAGTTGCTCGGCATCCACGGGTGCGGGCGGCAGCGGCGCGTCGAACGGTTCGGACATCGCCGCGAGATCGCGGCACTCCGCGCTGTTGTCGCGGAAGCCGTCGGCGCGGCTGATCCACGGATGGCTGCGCGCCGCCTCGGCGATCACGTCGGAGGACAGGCCGGCCGTGTCGTACGGACAGAGCAGACGCCACGCGCCCGAGTGGGCGAACGCCACATTGAGCAGTGTCTCGTGGCGCTGACATTCGACGAGCTCGTCGTCGGAGCGTCCGGCCCAGATCGGCTCGCCGATGCCGCGCACCGGCACCGCGCCACCGCCGTTGCGCCGCAGGAACTCTGACCACGCCGGGATGATGTGAGCGGGGTTGCGGCCGATCTGCGTCATGTCGAGGAACGCGACTCGATCGGCGTCACTGCCGAGCTCCGCGCGCAACGCTCGCAACCGGGGCTCGGGCACCGCCACGAGCATCGGCTCGTCGCCGGCGAGGCCCTCCTCGATGAACGGCACCGTTCCCGCGAGAAAATCGTCGAGGCCCGCGTAAAAGAGCGCTTCGTGCTGGAACGCGTCAGCCCAGTGATCGTGGTTCGTGGCGGTGATCGTCATGCGAAAACGTTGTGTCCGCCCATTCGAGGATTTTACGAGGGATGCCCGAGCGGCGCAGGTCTAACCCTCGATGGAACGCCCCTAGGCGAGGGTTCCTGTCGCAATTGCCGCGCTTGTCGGGGAAAGTACCGGGCTCGCTTCCTCGGTCACCATCACCACGCTGACCGAGGGGTCCGCGGTGAAGGCGTACACGCCCGGACCGGGGAGCGTGCCAAGCGAAGCGATCTGGCCGGACGACGTGGCGCCCCAGAGTTGGTAGATCCGGTGATCGAGCACGGGCAGGCCACCGCCGAGGAAGTAGCCCTGGCCGTTGGCGCGAACGACGGCGACGGCCACCCGGCCATCGGGCCCGGTGAGTCGTGCGACCCGGGCGTCGGGCGAGGTCATGGCATCCTGCGCGGCGATGGCGACCGTGGCGTTCTGGCCGCCGCGCTCGAGGTCGTCGACCTGTGACCCGAGTCGCTGCACGCTGATTGCGAGCACCACGATGACGGCGGCGGCCGCCGCGAAGGTCACGATGCTCGCGAGACGCTGCCGGGGACGCCGTACCTCGAGCCGCAATGGAGGCGGCGTCTCCGTCAGCGACGACGAGATGCGGTCCCACACGCCGTCCGGCGCGTCGGCGCCGGAATGTGCGAGCAGCGCGGCCATCTCCCGCAGCTCCGCGACTTCGGCGCGGCACCGCGGGCACTCGAGGAGGTGGGCGTCGACGGCCGCAGCCTCGTCGCGCTCGACCGCATCGATCGCGTACGCGCCGAGCAGCTCCTGGAGCTCGTCATGCGTCACGACTCACCTCCGAACGCTATGTAGTTCGCGTCGACCAGCGTGTCACGCATTCGCCGCAAGCCCGAACGGATTCGACTCTTCACCGTGCCCTCCGGCTCGTCGAGCAGCTGCGCGACCTCTCGATACGTGTGGCCTCCGAAGTACGCGAGGTGAATCGCTTCGCGCTCGCCCTTGGGAAGCGCGTCGACCGCGCCCCGGACGTGTTCGGCCACCGTGAGATCCCACACCTCGTGCTCGATGTCGTAACCCGCCTCGGCGGTCCGGTGCGCATCGCGCTGCTCGCGGCGGCGGCGGGCGGTGTCCGAGCGCAGCACGTCGACGGACCGGCTGTGACAGTGCGCCAGCAGGTACGCCCGGAGCGACCCGCGGGCGGGATCGAACTTCTCGGGCTGGTTCCAGAGCCGCAGGAACACCTCCTGCACGAGCTCTTCGGCCACATGGGAGTCGCTGAGCAATCGGCGGGCGAGACCGAACACCGCGCCGCCGTGACGCCGGTACGCCTCCGCGAGCGCGTCCTGGTGATAGCGGCTGATCGCGACGACGAGCGCGGGGTCGGAGGCGGTGGAGAGATCGTCAGTCGGCATGGGCTCGAGGGGTTCTACGACGCCGGGTGTCATCCGGGATGACGGCGGCGGCGTACTACCCACATGCTCCGCAGACTCACACTCATCATCGTGCTCACTGTTGCGGCTGCGTGCAGCTCCGGCTCGTCGACCTCGAGCTCCGGCTCGTCGACCTCGAGCTCGCCGTCCGGCCGCACGATCGCGATCAAGGACTTCACGTTCAACCCGACGCCGCTCGAAGCGAAGGTCGGCGACACGATCACGGTGACGAACCAGGACAACACCGACCACGAGCTCAAGGCGAACGACAACAGCTTCACCACGGGCCGCTTCGCCACCGGAGCGAAGACGATCACCGTCACCAAGGCAGGCGAGTTCGCGTACCACTGCGACGTGCACGACTACATGACGGGCGTCATCCAAGTCGCGGCATCGTGACGTAACTCGAACATGCCCAACAATCGAGCCTTGTCGGCTCTCATCGAAGAGTCGGAGGACCTGCACTCCGACGCCATGCACACCACCAACGCAGGCTTGGCCGATCTGGTCGAGCAGGGTCGTGATCGTCGAGCCGATGGGGACATCGACGTCGACGAGATCGCCGAGTACCAGACCGAGCGGTCGAGGGTGCTGACGAAGAGCTTGGCCGGTGCCGGGCTCGTCGGCGTCGGCCTCACCCGGCTGCTGGCCGCGCCGGCGTTCGCACAATCGGGAATGGACGTGCAAGCCGCGCAGACGGCTGCGTCACTCGAGAACTTGGCGATCGCGGTGTACAACCAAGCCGCCGCTCTGCCGTTCATGCAGAACATCCCCGACCCCGCGGGTGCGACGGTCGTCGCGTTCGTCACCAAGACCGTCGAGCAACACACCGATCACATGAAGGCGTTCAACGCCGCCGCCGCGCAGCTCGGCGGCAAGGCGCAGGACAAACCCGATCAGGTCGTGTTCGACACCGTGGTGACGCCGGCGCTGCCGACCCTGAAGACGCCGCTCGACGTCGTGAAGTTCGCGGCCACGTTGGAGCTCGTCGCGGCCGAGACCTACCTCGCCGAGATCAGCCTGGTCAGTGACAAGAACCTGCGCAACACGTTCGCCTCGATCATGGGCGTCGAGAACCAGCACCGAGCGATCCTGCTGGCCGTCGGCGCGTTGCTCGAAGCCGGCCATCCGGAGCTCATCATGCTCGGACCGCCCGCCGACCAGCTCCCGGCTGCCGCCGGCAGCGTCGGCTTCCCCGACACGTTCCTCAAGACCGACCAGGCCCGTCCGGCCGCCGAAGGGGCAGTGAAGTGACCGAGAAGCCCGAGATGCAGATCAGCGAACGCGAGTTGCGGGCCATGACCCGCGACCTCGACGAGCTGCACCACGCCACCCTGCCAAGAATGCACGAAGCGGTCGCGGAGTTGCGCGAGGGCCGCGGCACCACGCGCCGAGGGTTCCTCTTCGGCGCCGCCGGGGTCACCGCCGGTGCGCTGCTCGTGGCCGCGTGTGGATCCGACAAGAGCGACACCGGGTCGAGTGGTGCTGCGGTCGCGACGGGATCCTCGTCCGGCAACAAGCTCACCGGCGACCTCGGCATTGCCGCACTCGCCGCCAGCCTCGAGAACCTCGCGGTGCAGACGTACCAGGCGGGTCTCGACGCCGCGACGATGGGCAAGCTCGGTCCGGTACCGCCCGCGGTCGCCATGTTCGCGACGACGGTGCAGCAACAGCACAAGGACCACGCCGCCGCGTGGAACGCGATCCTCACGGGCGGGGGCCAACCGGCCGTCACCGGCGTCGACAAGACCGTGCAGGACGCGGTCGTCACTCCGGGGTTCGCCAACGTCCACAACGTCGTCGATCTCGCGAAGTTCGCGCTGGGGCTCGAGGACGTCGCCGCCGCCACGTACCTGAACGGCATTCAGAACGCCATCCAGGACGCGGGTGCGATCAAGGTGGCCGGCTCGATCCAGCCGATCGAGATGCAGCACTCGGCCATCCTGCACCTGGTGCTCGGTGACTATCCGGTGCCCGACACCTTCGCCAAGGTCGACGGCGCCCGCGGTCCGGACGACCTCATCGCCTGACCCGGCCGAAGTTCGACTGGAGTGCACGGACACGACGGTTGCGTCATGCGGTGCGCTTCAATCGGAATCGGTCAGATCGATTCGACGAGCGACGGCACCTGATCCCATACGGGGACGGAGACGTCGTCGACCGGAATCGCCTCCGGTTCCACCACGGGTTCCTGTCCGAGCTCGGACTGGATGGCGGCGATCAATGCATCCAACTGCAGGATGCTGCGCTTCGGGACGGTGATGAGCCCCTTCCACTGCACCGAGCGGGCCATGGCATCGTCCGAGCAGAAGGCAACGAGCAGTGCGTTCGGGATCGCCGTCCGCATGTTCTTGATGGCGTCGAGTCCCGCGCCGTCTTGCATGGCCGGGTCGAAGACGACCAGCTCGGCCTGACCGACGGTGGCCTTGTGGACCAGCTCCTCGATGGTGCGAGCCTCGATCACTTGGTGATAGCCCAGCTTCGTCATCGCCGCCCGTAAGAACCGCAGATTGAAGGCGCTGGTGTCGCACACCACGGCGGTCGCTTGCGCGCGCGCGGCCGCACCGCCCTCACCTGCCGACACGCTCATACCGGTACTTCGGCAGGTTCCGCCCCAGGATTGAGGTGACTTGGCCGCGGTGAGCCGGTTGGCCTACGGGCTAGACAATCAGCAATGCATTGCCTCGTCACCGGCGGAGCCGGTTTCATCGGATCGAATCTCGTCGATGCGCTCGTCGCACGGGGAGACGACGTGCGCGTGCTCGACGACCTGTCCTCCGGTCATCGCGACAACCTGCACTCGAAGGCCGAGCTGATCGAAGCCGAGGTGAGCGACGCCGCCGCGGTGCGCTCCGCCGTCGAAGGCTGCGAGCTCGTGTTCCATCAAGCGGCGCACCGAGCCGTGCTGCGTTCCGTCGAGGCCCCGCTCGCCACGGACACCGCCAACGTGCACGGCACGCTCACCGTCCTCGATGCCGCCCACCATGCCGGGGTCCGCCGCGTGATCTACGCATCTTCCTCCTCGGTGTACGGAGGTGCGGCCGAGCGTCCGACCCCGGAGACGGCCGCGCTGGTCCCCCGCTCGCCCTATGCCGTCACCAAGCTCACCGGTGAGCACTACTGCCGCGTCTTCAGCGAGCTGCACGGTCTCGAGACCGTGGCGCTTCGCTACTTCAACGCGTTCGGTCCTCGCCAACGGCCCGACTCCATGTACGCCGCCGTCATCCCGCTCTTCATCGCGGCGCTGCGCACCGGACAACGGCCGCTGGTTCACGGCGACGGCAAGCAGAGCCGCGACTTCACGTACATCTCCGACGTCGTCGCCGCCAATCTCGCCGCGGCGTCCGCGCCCGCCGAGTCGGCCTCCGGCAAGGCGTACAACATCGCCTGCGGCGACGAGCACTCGTTGCTCGAGCTGCTCGAACACCTGGGCCAGATCCTCGGCGTCGACGTCGAGCCTGAACACGCCGAGCCGCGCGCCGGCGATGTGCGCCACTCCTGCGCCGACGTCGCCGCCGCGGCGCGAGACCTCGGCTGGAGCGCGACCGTCACCTTCCGCGACGGCCTCGACGAGACCGTGGCCGCGCTCACCCGCTGACACCTCAGCGGGTGACCAGGCAGGAGCCGGTGCGGTGCACGGCGAACTGCGCTGCATGCGACGGGCGGCGGTTTTCCTCCTCCTGCTCGGCGTCCTCGTCGGCGTGGTCGCCCCTGCGCACGCGAAGCCCAAGCGCCCTGTACCGCTGCGCTTCGGCGTGTATCCGGGGAACACCTTCACGTTCGGCAAGTACGTCGGCGCGACAGGGACGAACTCGACGCCGTCCGACGGGGACCTCGCCCTCAAGCGCATGGTGCAACTCGCCAACGGCCGGCCATTCGACGTCCACCTCTACGCGCAGTGGGACCGCGACAACGTCGCGCTCCTCGACCCTTTCGTCGCGCGATTGCGCGCCGCCGGCCTGCGTCCGAACGTGGCGTTGAAGTACGTCCCTCCCGCCGGCCACGACGGTGACATCGCGGGGTTTGCCGCGTGGGTCGCGGCCGCGGTGAAGGCCCGGCCCGACGTTGCCGTCTGGCAGATCACGAACGAGGCGAACGTCGGGGTGTCACCAGACAGCGACGGGGCCGCGAAGGATCCCCTCGGCGCGCTCATCGAAGGCGTCATCGCCGCGTCGAACGTGAAGACGAAGCAGCAGGCAGTCGGGTTCAACTGGCTGTATCACCTCGACCCGGTGAGCGATCAGACCTTCTGGTCGACGCTCGCCACTCGCGGCGGCGAGGCCTTTCATCGCGCCGTCGACTACGCGGGCGTCGACATCTACTCGGGAACCTACGTCAACCCGCTCTACAGCGTCGACGACGAAGGCGACTTTCGCACCGCCCTCGACTACGTGCGCAACCAGATGATGCCGCTCGCCAACCTCGGCCCGAGCGTGCCCATCTACATCCAGGAGACGGGGTATCCGACGCTCGGTCCGCTACGAACGGCGCAGCACCAGGCCGACGCGTTGCGCGACTACATCGCGGCGACGAAGGGGTTCAATGTCGGGCTGCTGCAATGGTTCCAGCTCGCTGACGCGGACTCCGCGCTCGGTGATGGCTGGGGCCTGCTCGACCGCAATTACGACCCGAAGCCGGCCTTCGAAGTGATGCGCACAGCCGGCTGACCCACCGCAACGTTTGGGCGTTCCGGCGCCCACACCACGCTCGAACGCCCAAACGTCGGCTGGTCCGCGACCGAGATTCGTGTCGTCATCGGCCGGCGATCCGTCCCTGACGCCTGCGAGCGATGAGTTCGCCACCGCCGTACCGTCAGACTGACGACGACCAACATTGGAGGATCCGATGGCCTTTCACCCCTACCTCTACTTCGGTGGCAACTGCGCCGAGGCGTTCACCCGCTACAAGGAGATCTTCGGCGGAGAGCTGTTCATCATGAAGATGTCGGACGCGCCGGCCGGGGAAGCCCCACCGGAGACCGACGGCGATCTCGTACTCCACGCCGCGCTGACGGTCGACGGCGGCCTGCTGATGGCGTCCGACGACCCCACCGGCACGGTCGGCAAGATGGACGGGATCTCCGTCAACTACGGCACCGCCGATGTCGCCGAGGTCAACCGCGTGTTCGCGGCGCTGGCCGAGGGTGGCGAGGTCACGCAGCCGTTGATGGAGACGTTCTTCTCGCCGGCGTTCGGCATGTGCGTCGATCGCTTCGGCGTGCCCTGGATGCTGAGCGCCGATCCGGCCAACGAGCAGCCCGGCTGACGTTTGAGGGGCTCGCCCATCGCTGAACGGTCCCAAACCGGACACCCAACCGCGTCAGCCGCTACGGGACGTCGTGGCCTCGGCGTGGACGCGGTCCTCGCCCCGGTCGACGACGACCGGCGTGATGCCGGCGATCCCGAGCTCGGCCATCTCCTCGGCGGCCTCGACCGCGCCGCGCGCCCCACCGTGTTGCGCGATGTGTCGCGGCAGGAACCGCAGCACGAGCAACGCCGCGCCTGCCGCGAGAACCGCACCGGTCAGGGCCGCGAAATGGACGCCGGAGATGAACGCGTGTTCCGCATCGGTGACGAGCCGGGAGCTCAGATCCTGCGGGAGCCGCGCCGCAGTCTGCAACGCGCCGCCCAGCGACGTGCGGGCCGCCGCCTGATCGGCCGGTGAGAGATGGGCGATGGCGCTCGAGATGCCGGCGCTGTACCGGGAGGCGGCGACACTGCCGAGCACGGCGACACCGAGGGCGGCCCCGAGCTCGCGGGTGGCGTCGTTCATCGCCGATCCGGCCCCCGCCCGCCGAGGCGGCACCGCGGACATGATCGCCGCGGTCATCGGCGACATCGTCAATGCGATGCCACTCACGAGCAAGCACACGCACAGCAACACGTAGAGATACGACGTGTGGATGCCCAGGAAGGAGAACGCGACGAAACCCATCGACACGAGCGCCATGCCGGAGGCCACCGTGCGGTTGGCGCCGAGGCGGGCGACGATGCGCGGCGTGAGCGGGGCGACGATCATCATGATCGGCGCCATCGGCAGGAACCGCAGCGCGGCGGAGAGCGGGCTGTAGCCGAGGATGAGTTGGAAGTACTGCGTGATGAGGAACATCACGCCGAACATGGACAGGAACACGAGAATCATGCCGGCGGTCGCCGTGCTGAACGCGGGGTTGCGGAAGTACGTCATGTCGAGCATCGGTTGGTCGACGCGTGACTCCCACAGCACGAACAGCGCGAGCACCACGAAGCTGACCACGAACGCCGCGACGGTCTCGGTGCTCGACCAGCCCTTGTCAGGTGCCTGGATGAGCCCGTAGACGAGCGAGGAGATCCCGACGACGGACAGACCGGCGCCCACGAGATCGAGGCGAGCTTCGTCGGGATCCTTCGACTTCGGCACGAGGAACGCGCCGAGCGCCAGCGCGACGAGGATGATCGGCACGTTGACCAGGAAGACCGACCCGAACCAGAAATGGCCGAGGAGCCAGCCGCTGGCCACCGGGCCGATCGCGCCGGCGCCGCCGGTGACGCCGGCCCACACGGCGATGGCCTTGGCCCGCTCCTCGGGCGGGAACACGTTGACGAGGATCGACAGTGTCGACGGCATGATGAACGCGGCGCACGCTCCCATCAGCGCTCGACACGCAACCAGCTGCCACATCGAGGTCGCGGCCGACGCCAGCACCACGGCGACGAGGAAGCCGGCGAGCCCGAGTTGCAGTGCGCCCTTGCGGCCGAACCGGTCGCCGATCGCACCCGCACTGAACAGCAATCCGGCGAAGACCAACGAGTAGGCGGCCACGACCCATTGCAACTGCGCCGTCGACGCCTCGAATTCGCGTGACAACGTCGGGATGGCAACGTTGAGGCTCGAGTTGCCGACGAAGACGATGAGCAGGCTGAGGCAGAGGACTCCGAGCGTCCACCAGCGGCGCGCATGGAGGGCTTCGGCGTCGGTCACGAGGGCTGAGTATGGCGGACTCTGCCGTCTGACACAACATGACAGAAGTCATATTGCGCCAAATCTGCGGGAATGCGACACTGATCCGGTGAGCACCGGCCTGCGCGAGCGCAAGAAGGAGAAGACGCGCGAAGCGCTCGTCGATTCCGCGCTACGGCAGTTCGCCGAGCGGGGCTTCGACCACGTGACCGTCGAGGACATCGCCGGCGCGTGCGACGTCTCTCCCCGGACGTTCTTCCGCTACTTCGCCTCCAAGGAAGACGTGTTGTTCGCCGACGGCGACGGATTCCGTGCCCAACTCCTCGAGTCGCTGGCCGACCAGGATCCGAAGGTCTCGGCCTTCGGAGCCCTCGCGTCGGCCATCCGGATGGTGGCCGGCCACTACGCCGAGCAACCTGAGCGGCTGAGGATCCGTCACCGGATCGTGAACTCGACACCCTCCCTTCGCACCCGGGCGGTGGAGCGTCATCACGACTGGGACAGCACGGTCATCGACCAACTGCGCGCCTCCGGGCGAGCCGAAGACCTCAGCGATCTCGACCTCCGCCTGATCGTCGGCGCCATGATGACCGCGCTGCGCGTGGCGATGGACGCGTGGATCGCCGGCGACTCCGCCGACGAGCTCGAGCACCTCCTCGACTCGCTCTTCGAACGCCTCCGCGGCGGCCTCGACCGCTGACCTCAGGAGCGTTGACCGCGCCGCGGCGCGCTCATTGCAACTGCGTCTCGCAGCCCGAAAAGGTGTCCGTTCCCCCGCCACCGATGCAGACATCGGTTCCGGGCCCGCCGTTGATCGTGTCGTTTCCGCCGCCGCCGAGGATGCAGTCGTCACCACCCCCGCCTTTGATGTTGTCGGCCACGGCGGAGCCGGTGATCAGCTCGCTGGCCGCCGCGCCGTTGATGGTGCCGGACCCAGTGAGCGTCGCCGTCAGCGTGAGCGCGGCACACTCTGTCGGCTTCAGGTCGTTGGCGCCGATGGTGCGACTGTCATCCTTGACCTTCGAGCCGGCCACGGTGTTCGCGCTCGTCTGGGCCGTCGGCGCGACCGCGATCGCCAGTACGAGAACGAGCGCAGGACACCACCTCCAGCGGTGCTGTCCCCTCATGGTGCAACGGATCGGTTCGCCCGCAGCGGCCGCTCACGACGAGGCGGCGGCGGCGCGTGCCCGGCGGGAGGTTGCGCCGTGAGCTGGCGGCCGGCGGCATGCAGCGCGAGCACCTCGTAGCGGTACACCCGGGCGCCGTCGACGACCAGGTAGGCCCCGGCGCGTCCTTGCAGCATCGGCGCGCCGGTGTGGTCGGCGATCCGGGCCAGCGCGGTGATGCTGTCGACGTCGATGACCGTCTCTGACGCCGGCTCAGCGCGCACCGGGAGCAGGTAGTTGCGGTAGCGACGCTCGATGAGGCTCGACT
>JBEEFX010000335.1:0-2978 GCA_041166365.1 Acidimicrobiaceae bacterium | reverse complement strand
CCGCCGAGGGTGACCATCCCTCCGCGCAGGTAGTCGTTGATGTCCTTGAGCAGGATCGACGCGCCCGTCGTGACCGTCGTCGCGTTGTTGATCTCGAGCTTGACCGCCTCGGCTTTCACCCCGACCGCGGCAACCCCTTCGTCGTCGATCGACTCGTTGCCCTTCAAGCGCACGATCACCTGCGCGTGACGCTCGTCGGGGATGAACGACCGCAGTGCCTTGCGGACCTGACCTTGGTTGTCGTAGAGCAGGAACTTCACCCACTCGGGATTGTCCAACGTCTGCTGCTCCGTTGGGATAGCGAGGAGGCGCTTCGTCGTCGTCTGGAAGTCGGCGTCGCGCGCCGCCGCCTGCGGCGATCCTGGTGTCTCCTTCGCGTTCGCTCCGAGCGTCGCCTTCGCCGCGACACTGTTGAGTGGATTGCCGTCAGCGCTCTTCACGAGGTTGTCGGAGAACTGGATGATCGTGAGCGGGGTGATGACGCCCTGGTACTTGCCCGAGTTCGTCAGATCGTCGTGCATCGTCGTGAACTGGGACCGGGTGGCGCTGGTGAACAGCTCGTCGACGGTGTGACCCTCGTTCATCGAGATCACGGTCAGCATCGCCTGACCGCCGAAGAGGTCTTGATAAGCGACGTTGTCCTTGAAGACCTGGTCACTCTTGTTGAGGTAGCTGTCCTGACCCGTCGCGAAGTCGAGCTTGGTGATGCCGAACCCCAACACGACCGTGATCAACAAGCCGACAACCGAAACGACACCCGCCCGCTTGCCCAGCTGAACTGCGACGTACGACCAGAACCGTTGCACCGCTACCCCCTGTGGATGGCGGTCACGCCTCCGAGGTATGGGTGTAGCACCTCTGGCAGACGGACGGAGCCGTCAGGTTGGCGGTGGGTCTCGACGATCGCCGGCCAGATGCGTGACCACGCCATTGCCGAACCGTTCAATGTGTGACAAAGCTCCGTGCCCTTCGCCCCACTCGGGCGATAGCGGACGTTGGCCCGCCTCGCCTGATAGTCCGAGAACCAGGACACCGACGAGACCTCGAGCCAGCGGTCGCATCCCGGCGCGTACACCTCGAGGTCGAAGGTACGTGCGCTGGAGAAACCGAGGTCGCCGGTGCACAGGTCGAGGATGCGATACGCCAAGCCCAGGTCGGAGATGATCGCCAGCGCGCGCGTGAGCATGTCCTGATGCACGGCGCTCGCCTGGTCCGGCGTGCAGTATGCGAACAGCTCGACCTTGTCGAACTCGTGGGTGCGCAGGGTGCCGCGCGTGTCCGCGCCCGCCGACCCCGCCTCGCGACGGAAGCACGGCGTGTACGCGGTGAAGCGCCGCGGCAGATCGGCTTCCTCGAGGATCTCGTCGCGATGCATCGAGGTGAGCGGTGCCTCGGCCGTCGGAATCAGCCACAGGTCGTCGCGTTCCACCTTGTAGGCGTCGTCCGCGAACTTCGGGAGCTGGCCGGTCGCGATCATCGTGTCCGTGCGGACGAGGCTAGGCGGGCGGATCTCCTCGTAGGCGTCCGTGCCGGAGGTGTGCCGGTCCAGCGCGAGCTGGGTGAGCGCGCGAAGGAGCCGAGCGCCGGCGCCGCGATACAGGACGAACATCGAGCCCGAGATCTTGGCGGCGCGCTCGGTGTCGAGAATGCCGAGCTCGGCGCCGATCTCCCAGTGCGGCACGCGCTGGTGGTCGCCGTACGCCTCAGGATCGAAGCCGACGATCTCGCGCACGACGTTGTCCTCGGCGCCGTCGCCGTCGGGCGCTTCGGGCGCCGGCAGGTTCGGGATGCGCAGCAGGGTGTCGCGGAGCAGGCCGCTGATGTCCTCGAACTCCGCGGCGAGCGTGCTCTCGCGCTCGCCGAGCAGGCGGCTCTCCTCCTGGATCTGCTCGGCTTCCGTCGTCTTGCCTTCGCGGCGCAAGGTGCCGACCTGCTTGGACAACGCGTTGATCCGACCGCGCAATTCGTCGCGCTCGGCGACGAGCTTGCGGAGACGCTCGTCGAGCACCAGCGCTCGCCGGAGCTCGGCTTCGGTCGCCGTATCACCTCGACGGGCAAGGGCCGCGAGCACGTCGTCGAAGTCGGTGCGGATGCGCCGAATGTCGAGCATCGGCGAACCGTAGTGGGATCAGGCTCCTACTAAGGTCGCATTCCCTTGGGCGCGATCGAGGTGGACGAACTCGGGGTGCGGTACGGCAACGTTCGCGCCGTGAACGGGGTCTCGTTCACCGTCGAGAGCGGCGAGGTGT
This sequence comes from Acidimicrobiaceae bacterium, assembly GCA_041166365.1. Taxonomy (GTDB): domain Bacteria; phylum Actinomycetota; class Acidimicrobiia; order Acidimicrobiales; family JACDCH01; genus DASUCS01. The sequence continues at coordinate 729 of JBEEFX010000335.1, read as the reverse complement.
TGGCGCTGCTCGGACCGAACGGCGCGGGCAAGACGTCGACCGTCGAGACACTGGAGGGCTACCGCCGGCCGACGTCCGGACGAGTGCGCGTGCTCGGTCTCGATCCGGTTGCCGACCATGGCGAGCTCGTGCGCCACATCGGCGTGATGCTGCAATCCGGCGGCGTGTACCCCGGCATCCGGCCGCTCGAGGTGCTCGAGCTGTTCGCGTCCTACTACGACCAACCCGACGATCCCGCCCTGCTCCTCGACCGCGTAGGGCTGACGCACCGCCGAAGCAGCCCGTGGCGGCGGTTGTCGGGCGGCGAGCAGCAACGGTTGTCGCTGGCGCTGGCGCTCGTCGGCAAGCCCGAGGTCGCGTTCCTCGACGAGCCCACGTCCGGCGTCGACGTCGCCGGCCGGCAGGTCATCCGCGAGCTCATCGCCGAGCTGCGCCAGTCGGGCGTCACGGTGCTGCTCACCACCCATGACCTCGAAGAGGCCGAGCGCATGGCCGACCGCATCGTGATCATCGACCAGGGGTCGGTGGTGGCCAGCGGAACGCCGGCCGAGCTCATGCGCTCGACCGAGGACGAGGTGATCCGGTTCGGCGCACCACCGCATCTCGACACCGCCGGGCTCGGCCGAGCGTTGAACGCGTTCGTCGACGAGGTGAGCTCAGGCGAGTACAAGGTCGCGATGGCGCCGACGCCGAACAACGTCGCCGCGCTCACCGCCTGGCTCGCGGAGC
>JBEEFX010000334.1:0-7137 GCA_041166365.1 Acidimicrobiaceae bacterium | reverse complement strand
CCGCACGCCGGGGACGGGCAGCCGGCGCGCCGCCGCCACCTCCGCCCGTGACCACCGGGCCGATGTCGGGCACCCACACCGCCACCGAGTACTTGCGTCCGTTCACCTCGACGTCGACGTCGCGGCGCACCTTCGGCTCGTCCTCCGTACCCACCGACGCCGAGGCCGACGCGGCCGCCGCGTCGCTCGTGACCTCGGACAGGTCGAGCGTGTCCTCCACCCACTTCGTGGAGTGTGTCGCCGCCACGAAGTCGGGGTGCGACAGGATCGCCACGTCAGCGGGCTTCGTGGTGGCAATGCCCTCGATCTCGAGCTCGCCGAGCGCCCGCAACATCCGTGCGATGGCGATGTCGCGATCTCGGCCCCACACCACCAGCTTGCCGACGAGGTTGTCGTAGTACTGGCTGACCTCGTCGCCGGCTTCGAAGCCGCCGTCCCACCGCACGCCGAAACCCTGCGGTACGCGCAGCTTCGTGATCGGCCCGGGCGAAGGGAGGAATCGTCCGCCGGCGGGATTCTCGGCGTTGATGCGCACCTCGATCGCGTGCCCGCGCGTTCCAGCGATCACGGACTCCTGCGTGAACGACAACGGCTCGCCCGCCGCGACCCGTAGCTGCTCGGCCACCAAGTCCAGGCCCGTCACCATCTCGGTCACGGGGTGCTCGACCTGCAAGCGCGTGTTCATCTCGAGGAAGAAGAAGTCGCCGTCCTGGTACAGGAACTCCACTGTTCCGGCGTTGACGTAGCCGCAGGCGGCGGCAACCTTCACCGCGGCCGCGCCCATTGCCTGTCGCACGTCGTCGCCGAGCGCGGGCGCGGGACTCTCCTCGATCAGCTTCTGGTGCCGCCGTTGAGCGGAACAGTCGCGCTCGCCGAGCCACACGTAGTTGCCGTGCGTGTCGCCGAACACCTGCATCTCGACATGGCGCGGCCACGGGAGATAGCGCTCGACGTAGCACTCGCCGCGCCCGAAGCCCTTCAACGCCTCGGACTGTGCCGACTCCAACGCAGACGCCGCCTCGCCGGCCGACTGCACGACGCGCATACCACGACCACCACCGCCGAACGCCGCCTTGATCGCCACCGGCCAGCCGTTCGACTCGCCGAACGCGATCACTTCGTCGGCCGACGTGAGGAATTCGGTCGTGCCCGGCACGCCGGCGACTCCGGCCGCCTCCGCCGCTCGGCGCGACGACACCTTGTCGCCCATGATCTCGATCGCCTCGGGCGGAGGTCCGATGAACGTCACGCCCTTCTCGCCGATTGCCCGGGCGAAGTCCGTGTTCTCCGAGAAGAACCCGTAGCCCGGGTGGACGGCCTCGGCCCCCGAGCGCTCGATGATCTCCAAGAGCTTCTCGGTGTTGAGGTAGCTCTCGGCCGCGGTCTGTCCGCCGAGCGCATACGCCTCGTCGGCCAGCCGCACGTGCAAGGCGTCTCGGTCGAGCTCGGAGTACACCGCGACTGACGTGATTCCGAGCTCGCGGCAAGCGCGGATGACCCGCACGGCGATCTCGGCCCGGTTGGCGATCAGGACCTTGGCGAACACGGCCGTATGTTTACTGCCGTGCCGGGCGACGCCGCGAAAAGGGCGATGGCGCACACCCGCTTCGCCGACATCCGTTGGGTCGGCGAAACCGGTTCGACCAACGCCGACCTGCTGGCACTCGCCCGCGACGGCGCCCCGGAGGGCATCGTCCTCGTCGCGGACCACCAGACCGCGGGGCGCGGCCGGGCGGGTCGGACGTGGACCGCGCCAGCGGGCGCCTCGCTGCTGCTCTCCCTCCTCGTGCGGCCGCCGGCGAGGGTCGCCGGGCTCAGCTCGATGGCGATCGCGCTCGCCGCGTCCGATGCCATTGCCGACGTTGCCGGTTTCCGCCCTCTGCTGAAGTGGCCCAACGACCTCGTGTGGCCGGGTGACGGTTCGGCGGCGGACCGCAAGCTCGCGGGCATCCTCGCCGAGGCCCACTGGCCGTCGGAGCGCGAGGTGGCCGTCGTGCTGGGCATCGGCATCAACGTGAACTGGCCGGCCGAGCTCCCAGAAGAGCTCCGGGACATTGCCGTCGCGGTGAACCATGTCGCCGGCCATGACGTCGAGCGAGAGGACGTCCTGCTGCGGATGCTCCAGCGCTTCGACGAACGATACGACGAGCTGCTCGGCGGCGCGATCCTCGACGCCTGGCGAGCGACCTCCGCGACGCTCGGCCGACGCGTGCGCGTCGATCTCGGCTCCGAGACCATCGAAGGCATCGCTCATGACGTGACCGACGAGGGCCACCTCATCGTCGGCAACCGCACGATCGCGGTCGGCGACGTCGTGCACCTACGGGTCGAGCGTCCGGGCTTGTAGCGCAAGCAGTGCGTCGCGGGCCTGCCGTGTGGCCGCGCCGCCGCAACCCGACAACCGTCGCCCGTCGACGGTGGCGATCGGCTGCACGTCCCGCGTGCTGGACGTGAGGAACGCCTCCTCGACGGCTGCGAACGTGGTCATCGGTATGTCGTGCTCCGCGATGCTCGGGTCGATCTCGAGCAACAACTCGCGGGTCACACCCGCCAGGCAGCCGGCAGTCAGCGGGGGAGTGACCAACGCCCCGTCGATCACCACGAACACGTTCGTACCGGTGCCCTCGCACAGATCGTCCCGCGTGTTCGGGAACAGTGCTTCGTCGCCGCCGCGCGCTTCTGCGTACGCGTACGCGATGACGTTGTCCGCGTACGACGTGGTCTTGAGGCCGGCGAGGACGCCGCGTTCGTTTCGGGGCCACGGGACGGTCACGACGTTCGCGGTCGCCGGCCAGACGGTCGCCGGCGAGCACTGCACGATCACGGTTGGCGGTCCGCCGCCGCGCGAGGTACCGGCTGGGCCCGTCCCGCCGGTCACGGTCATCCGAACGCGACCGACCGCCGGCCCGTTGGCCGCGACGGTCGACTCGATGGCGTCGCGCAGCTCGTCGTCAGCGGGCACGCGCAGCCCCAGCCCCGACGCCGTGCGCCGCAACCGCGCCAGGTGCCGTCCGATGGCGAATGCCACGCCGTCGACGACCTTCATCGTTTCGAAGAGGCCGTCGCCAACCGTCAACCCGTGGTCGCTCACGGGCAGCACCGCGTCCTCTTCGGCCACGAGCGCGCCGTTGACGTAGATCTTCACGACAGAGCACCGACGGGCTGCCCGCTCGCGACGCGCACGAGCCGTCGCGCCTTCAGCTCGGTCTCCTCCCACTCGCCCTCCGGGGTGGAGTCCCACGTGATCGCGCCGCCCGTGCCGAAGTGGATCCGACCGTCGTCGAACCAGAACGTGCGGATGGCCACATTGAGCTCACCGCGCTGCTCGTCCGCGTCGACCCAGCCGACGGCCCCGCAGTACACGCCCCGCGACACGGGCTCGAGACGTTGCAGATGATCGATCGCCGCGAGCTTCGGCGCACCCGTGACCGAGCCGGGTGGGAACGTCGCGGCGATGACGTCCGCCCATCCCGCATCGCCGCGCAAGCGGCCTTCGACGGTCGACACGAGATGGGATAGCCCGGGATGCGCTTCCACCGACCACAAAGCAGGCACGCGCACCGATCCGAACTCGCACACCCGCCCGAAGTCGTTGCGCACGAGGTCGACGATCATCACGTTCTCGGCCCGATCTTTGGCGGTGAACCCGTCGGGGGTCGACGCGGTGCCCTTGATGGGTGAGCTGGTGATCGTGCGACCGTCGCGGCGCAAGAAGAGCTCCGGCGATGCCGACGCGACGTTGATGCCGTGAGCGGGTAGGCGCACGACCGCGGAGTACGGCGCCGGGTTCAGGTCCTCCAGTGCGGCCCCGAGGGCGGCGACGTCCGCGCCGGCGGGCAGCGGTGCGGAGAGCCGGCGGGTGAGGTTCACCTGGTACACGTCGCCGGCGGCGATCGCCTCGCGGATCGCGACGACGCCACGGCTGAAGGCGGGGCGATCGAGGCTCGACGTCCACGACTCGAGCGGCGGACCGATCCAGGGCGCGCCGGGCCAGGGCACGGCCGAGCGGGTGCGGGCGAACCGGGCGCAGACCGGCTGCCCTTCGAAGGGCAGCACCACCGCCCACGTACCCCGGCCGTCCAAGGCTGCGACGTCCGAGGTCACGTCGATCACGTCGGTGAACAGGCGCCCATCGAGGACGGCGAGGGCCGGCGCGGTCACTGCCACACCCTACGATCGATGGTCGTGCCCGCCTCGTTCGAATTGAGTGAAGAGCAGCAGGCGTTGCGGGCGCTCGTGCGCGATTTCGCGCAGGCGGAGATCGCGCCGCACGCAGAAGCGTGGGACCGCGATCACGTCTTTCCGGTCGATGTCGTGCTGCGCATGGGGGAGCTCGGGCTGTTCGGCCTGCCGTTCCCGGAGGAGTACGGCGGCGGCGGCGCCGACCTCACCACGTTGTGCATCGCCATCGAAGAGCTGGCGCGCGTCGACCACTCGATGGCCATCACGCTCGAGGCGGGCGTCGGCCTCGGAGCCAACCCGATCTTCTCGTTCGGTACCGAGGAGCAGAAGCAGCGCTGGTTGCCCGAACTGTGTGCCGGGCGCGCGCTCGGCGCTTTCGGGCTCACCGAACCCGAGGCCGGCAGCGACGCCGGCGGCACGCGCACGAAGGCGGTGCTCGACGACGCCACCGACGAATGGGTGATCGACGGCGAGAAGGCGTTCATCACGAACTCCGGCACCCCGATCACCTCGATCATCACGGTGACCGCGAGGACGGGTACGGGTGAGATCAGCGCGATCGTCGTTCCCGCCGGTACGGCAGGTCTCACCGTGCAGCCGCCATACCGGAAGATGGGCTGGCACGCGTCCGACACGCACGGGCTCACGTTCGACGGCTGTCGCGTTCCCGCCGGCAACCTCCTCGGTGAGCGCGGCCGAGGGTTCGCGCAGTTCCTTTCGATCCTCGACGACGGGCGAGTCGCGATCGCGGCGCTCGCCGTCGGCGCCATCGAGTCGTGTCTCGAGCTGTCGACGCAGTACGCCAAGGACCGAAACGCGTTCGGCAAGCCGATCGGCGCGAACCAAGCGGTGGCGTTCAAGTGCGCCGACCTCGCGGTGCTGGCGGCAAATGCCCGGTTGCTCACGTATGACGCGGCGTGGCGACGGGACACCGGCCGCCCGTTCAAGCAAGCTGCAGCAATGGCCAAGCTGTACGCGACCGAGGCCGCCGTCACCGCAACGCGTGAGGCGACGCAGATCTTCGGTGGCTACGGCTTCATCGACGAGACGCCCGTGAGCCGTTTCTACCGCGACGCGAAGATCCTCGAGATCGGGGAGGGCACGAGCGAGATCCAACGGCTCGTGATCGCTCGCGAGCTGGGGCTGCCCGTTGAGTGAGACGAAGCCGAGACGCACGTGGCCGCAGCGCGTGTTGATCTCGCTGAACGTCTGTCTGATCATCGTCGCCCTGCTCACCGCGGGCGGCCTGGCGTACTTCTACGGCAAGGTCCGCGCGATCGGCCGCGTGGAGTTGGGGAACGCGCTGACCCCGGTGGAGAAGACCGGCGGCCCCGCGGTCGCCGAGAACTTCCTCATCGTCGGGTCGGACTCCGGAGAAGGTCTCGATCCGAAGGATCCGGTGTTGGTCGGCCGGCCGGGAGGGGTCCGCTCCGACACGATCATGGTGCTGCGCCTCGATCCCGCGTCGGATCACGCGCAGCTCCTGTCGCTCCCTCGAGACCTCTACCTCCCGATCGCCGGTCTGCGCGGCAGCGATCGCATCAACTCGGCGATCCAGGCCGGACCGAAGCGTCTGGTCGACACCATCACGAACGACCTCGGCATCCCCATCAACCACTACATCGAGATGAACTTCCTGGCGTTCCGCAGTGTCGTCGCGGCCGTCGACGGTGTTCCGATCTATTTCCCGACGCCGGCGCGCGACACCAAGTCGGGGCTCGACATCCCGGAGGCCGGTTGCATCACGCTCGATCCGGTGCAAGCGCTCGCCTTTGCGAGATCGCGCGCGTACGAGTACCAGGTCAACGGGCGTTGGCGCACGGATCCCACCGGCGACCTCGGCCGCATCAGTCGGCAGCAGGAGTTCATCCGCAAGGTCATCCGCCGAGCGATCGACAAGGGCGCCCGCAACCCGGCGGTGCTCAACGATCTGATCAACGCAGGCACTGGCGCGCTCCACCTGGATCCGACCATCACGCCGGCGGATCTGATCGACGTCGGCAAGCGCTTCAAGGACTTCAACCCCGACAACCTGGAGACGTACGCGCTGCCGGTCGTGCCCGCCAACAAGGGCGGAGCGTCGGTGGTGCTCATGCAGGCCGCCGAGGCTGAGCCGATTCTCAACATCTTTCGCGGTGTCGACGCCAACGCCAACGACAGCATCCTCGTCGTGGTGCAGAACGGCACGTTGACCGCAGGGATGGGCGCCGTCGCCGCCCAGCAGCTGCGGGACGTCGGCTTCAGCATCCCAGACGGCAATATCAGCAACGCCGGAAGCTTCGATTACGCACAGACGACGATCAGGTACCTTCCAGGGAGCGAGGCGCGCGCCCAGCAGGTCGGGAGCTACCTGGTGGCGCCGCCGGTCTTCGAAGAGGTTTCCTTCTTGATCGACACAGACCTCAGCGTCGTCATCGGTGCCGACTGGCAGGGCGTGCGTTCGACGCCCGGCCCGACGGTGCCGTTGTCGACGACCACCACGACGACGAGTCGTCGCAGCACGACCACCACCACGACCACCACCACCCCCGACGCGGGCGCATCGTCGACGACCAGCACGTCGATCGGTGTCGTCCCCCAGACCCCACAGGACGTTCATTGCTGATGGCCAGTCGAATCACTGTTGTCGGTTGCGGTTACGTCGGTCTCACCACCGGCGTCTGCTTCGCCCATCTCGGTCACGAGGTCACGTGCACTGATGTCGACGCCCGCCGCGTCGAGCAGCTCAACCGTGGCGAGATCCCCATCCTCGAGGCGGGCCTCGACAATCTCCTGCGCGAAGGCGTGAACGGCGGGCGCCTGAGGTTCGTTGTCGGCTCCGTCGAGGCGGCGGCCGAGAGCGAGTTCGTCTACCTGTGCGTTCCGACGCCGCAAGGCGCGGATGGCTCCGCCGACCTCTCCTACATCGAGTCAGCCGCCCTGGAGATCGGCCCGCACCTCCAACCCGAGACGATC
>JBEEFX010000333.1:0-9854 GCA_041166365.1 Acidimicrobiaceae bacterium | reverse complement strand
ACCGGGTGCGTCATCGCCAGCGGTCTCGGCCACCACCCCAACGACCAGATGTTCAGCTTCTACGTCGCGTCGCCCGCGGGCTTCCAGGTCGAGGTCGGCCACGGCGCCCGCTTGGTGACCGAGGACTGGGACGAGAACCGCCGCTACGACCGCATCAGCAGCTGGGGCCACCAACCGCTGCCCGCCCGATAGTCATTCTCGACAGCGCGCGAAGAGTCTTCGACAACTCTTAGGTTCTTCACGCGGAGCCATCACGACCCGATCGCATACTGGGATCACCACAAGTCGTGATGCAAGGGATGAACCGCCGTGACGATCAAGCACTGGTTCTCGAGTAGGCGCAAGGTGGCTGCGTCGGTCGCTGCCGGCGTCGCGGCGATCGGACTTGGGTTCGGAGGCTACGCAGTCGCCAACTCAGGCTCGGGCAACAGCGCGTCAGGTAGCGCCACTGCGCCGGCGCAAGTTGTTCCGTTCCAACAGGGTCAACCCGGCCTCTCCCAGCAGGTCGGTGAGGTCCCGGCGGCCTTCACGGCCGGGTCGGGCACGATCGTCACCGGAACGGTGGCGGACAAGGCCACCGCGGCCGCCATGGCCGCCTATCCCGGAGGCACCGTGAACCGTGTGGTGCTCCTGAGCGACGGCCAATACAACGTGCACATGATCGGCGTGAACTGGCCGCACCACGTCTTCGTCAGCGACACGTTCACGGTCGTCGGCGCCGAGTAACCCGGATCCCCGTACCTACTGGGCCCACACCCAGGCGCGTAGGCTCACGTCATCAGCCGTGTGACTCGGCGCGGAGGGCATCGGATTGAGCGACACGTTCGACGTCGTGGTGGTCGGTGGAGGTATTGCTGGGTCGGCACTCGCCCGCGCCCTGGCCCGCGCCGATCTGTCGGTCCTGGTGCTCGAGCGGCAAGAACGCTTTCGCGATCGTGTACGAGGCGAGTGCATGATGCCGTGGGGTGTCGTCGAGGCGACGCGACTCGGTGTCGTCGAGCTCCTGCTGGACGCGGGAGGCGGGTTCGTCAACCAGGCCGTTGGCTACGACGAAACGGTGACACCGAGCGAGGCCGAACAGCAGGCGGTGCCGCTCAGCATCTTCGCCGAGAACGTGTCCGGCTTCCTCGACGTCGGCCATCCGCAGGCATCGGAAGCGTTGTCCGCCGCCGCCGGCGCCGCCGGTGCGAACATCGTGCGCGGGATCGGCGACGTCGTCGTCACCGCAGGAACGCAGCCCTCGGTGCGTTACGAGCATGACGGGGCCGAGCACGAAGCCAGATGCCGGATCGTGGTCGGCGCTGACGGCCGCTCCTCGTCGGTGCGCAAACAGCTGGGTATCGACCTGCACGAGACCAGTGCGCGCACGATGCTGTCAGGCCTGCTCGTCACGGATCTGCAGGCATGGCCCGCCGAGCAGACGACGCTCGGCTCGTGCGGTGATGTGCACTACCTCGTCTTTCCTCGTCCTGGTGGGGTGGCTCGGCTCTACCTGGCCTATGACGTGGCCGACAAGGATCGCTTCACCGGTCCTGACCGGGTTCGCCGCTTTCTCGACGCGTTCCGGGTCGATTCGTTGCCGTTGGGCGAAGCGATCGCGGCGGCCACGCCAGCGGGTCCCTGTGCCGGACACCCCGGCACGGACACCTGGACAGATCAACCCTTCCGCGAGGGCGCGGTTCTCGTCGGTGACGCAGCCGGTTGGTCCGACCCGCTCATCGGTCAAGGCCTGTCGGTTGCATTGCGCGACGCGAGAACCGTCGCCGGGGTCCTTGTCGAAGGCGACGACTGGTCGCCGGCAGCCTTCAGCGCGTACGGCGAGGAGCGCGCCGAACGCATGCGCCGACTCCGCATCGCTGTCTCGGTGATGAACGACCTTCGGTGCGACTTCTCCCCGGCCGGTCGCGCCCGCCGGCTCGCGTTCTTCTCCGGCGTGATGAGCGACCCATCGTCGATCGGACTCATGCTCGCGATCATGGGCGGACCCGAGTTACCGGATCCCGAGATCTTCGACAGAGGAAACATCGACCGCATCCACGCCATGGCGTGAGCCGACCGCCGACGCGGCCGTCAGGGGGCGTGTGCGGTCGCATCCGAGGATCGCGACAGCGCCCGTTTGAGGACCTTGCCGGCCTCGTTGCGCGGAAGGGCGCCCACCCGTTCGAATCGGACGGGCACCTTGTACGGCGCCAGGTGCGTGCGGCAGAGCTCCGCGAGCGCCTCGTCGCCGACGGGCTGAGTCTCCACGACGAAGGCGACGGGAATCTCCCCCAGACGATCGTCTGGGATGCCGACGACGGCGGCATCCGCGACTGCGGACGACAGCCGCAGCACCTCCTCGACCTCTCCCGGGTGAACCTTCAACCCACCACGGTTGATCATGTCGGACACGCGGCCCTCGATCCACACGAAGCCGTCCTCATCGATGCGAGCGATGTCGCCGGTGCGCTGCCACTCGTCGAGCCGACCCGCGATCCGCACGAGCAACTCTCCGCTCCGGTCGTCCGTGCGGACCTCGATGCCCGCATGGGGGCGGCCGGCCGCGCCGAGCTTGGCGTCGCCGTAGCTCTTCGAGTCGGCCGCGCTCCAACCCACGACCTCGCCGCCCAATTCGGTTTGCCCGTAGCCGTTCAGGACGCGAACGCCGAACCGGTCGCGGAACCGGCGCGCCTGGAGGGGCGACAGCGGCGAGGAGATCGACCGCACGTACCGCAACGGGCTCAGATCGGCGATGCGGTCGTCGTCGACGAGCATGACCATCGCCGCCGGCGGCAGGACGCTGCTGCGGATCCCGAATCGCTGCACGAGCGCCCGAAACTCGACGGTGTCGAACCCGTCCATCACGACCACGGGAGCGCCGAGGAAGAACGCGAACAGCACCTGGTAGATCCCGGCCCACAACGCCAGTGACACGGGGACCAGATTCGGCATCGGCGGGTTCGTGGACGGCGCGGACCGCAACGTCGCCAGCACTTGTTCGAAGCCTTCAAGGATCCGACCGTGGACCAGCGGCACCGGCTTCGGTGCTCCCGTCGTGCCCGACGTGAACGACACGATCGCGACATCCGCGTCGTACGACCGGCCGACCACCTCTTCGTCGATGCGCGCCAGCTCGGTCGCGGTGAGACGAGGATTGATCGGGACGAGCACGGCCCCAACGCGCCACACCGCGAACATCGACGCGATCGACTCCCCGTTGTTCGGCAGCGGGACACCGAGCGCGATGTTCGGCTCGGCGGACAGCTCCACGACGAGGTCGTCGACTCGCGCCCGCAGCCGCGACCGTGTCCATTCACCGTCGGGTGCGTAGATGCACACCTCGTCACCGGGAGGCGGCAGGAGGTCGGCGAGCGACCTCACGTCTGCCACCGAGGTTCGCGCTTCTCGGCGAACGCGGCGGGACCCTCTACCTGGTCCGCATGGCCCCACATCGACGCAAGCTCTTGCGCGCCGAACCGGCATGCATCAGTGAGGCCCATCTCGAGGGCAGCCCACAGCGCGCGCTTGGTCGCGGCCATCGCCGCCGGACTGTTCTTCGCGATCGTCTCGCCGAGTGCTTGTGCTCGTTCCCGCAACTGCTCCGGTGGATCGACCACGTCGCTCACCATGCCGAGCTCGTAGGCCCGCGTCGCGGACATCCGCTCGTGCCGACCGACGAACGCCATGCGCATCACCGCTTCGACCGGCATCTTTCGCATGAGCCCGATCGCCTCGATGGAGACCACCTGCCCGACCGACACGTGCGGATCGAAGAACTGCGCGTCGGACGCGCAGATGACGATGTCGGCGTCCGCCACCCAATGAAAGGCACCGCCGGCGCAGAGGCCGTTCACCGCGGTGATCACTGGCTTCCACACCCGCTGGTGCCACGACGTGAAATGCAGGTCGAAGTCCTCGACACTCTTCCGGTACCGCTCCATCCCGACGCCGTCGGACGCGATCTCCGCGACGTCCACGCCGGTCTGGAACGCACGGCCATTGCCGGTGTGCACGATCACCCGGACGTCCGGATCGCGATCGAGCTCGAGCCACGCATCGGCGAACTCATCGCGCATGAGCGCGTTCATCGCGTTGAGCTGATCGGGGCGGTTGTTGATCAACCAACCGACCGGTCCGTGGCGTTCGACGATGAGATGCTGATACGTCACGACCGGGGCACGTCCTTCCAGGCCGCACCCTGGTACGGGTCCGGCTCGCGTGGGAGGCCGAGCACGCGCTCGGCAATCACGTTCTTGTTCACTTCGGTCGTGCCCCCTTCGATCGTGTTCGCGCGGCTGCGCAGCATGCCCTTCACCGTGCGGTCGAGGTCGTTGCCCTCCCACGCCATTCCCCGCGCGCCCATCAGGTCGACGGCGGCGAGCTGGATCCGTTGGTTGAGATCGCCCTGGTGGACCTTGCCGATCGACGTCAGCGGACCGCCCCGCAGTCGCCAGTTGGTCCACGCACGGATGCGCTCCTCGGCCTGCAACGCGATCACCCGCTGCTCGAGCACCGCGTCGTCACACGACCCGAGCGCATCGGCCGCCGAGCCGCCGATGCGGTCGACCCCGCCGGAGCCGGCGCCCGACACCATTTGCCGCTCGCCCGCCAACGTCGCGTTCGCGACCTTCCAGCCATCGCCCTCGGCGCCGACGCGCTGCACGTCGGGTACGCGGACCCCGTCGAGGAACACCTCGTTGAAGTCGACCTCACCGGTGATGTGCCGCAACGGCAGCACGGTCACGCCCGGAGCGTGGAGGTCGACGAGGAAGTACGTGATGCCTTCACGCTTGGGTGCATCGGGGTTCGTGCGCGCGAGGCACACGGCCCAATCGGACAGGTGCGCCCACGTGGTCCACACCTTCTGGCCGGTGAGAACCCAGTCGTCGCCGTCGTGCACCGCCCGCGTCGCGAGCGAGGCGAGATCCGATCCGGCGCCCGGCTCGCTGAACAGCTGGCACCACTTCTCCGTGTTGTCGACGATACGGGGCAGGAAACGCAGGCGTTGTTCGTCGGTACCGTGCGCGAACAACGCGGGCGCGCACAAGTTGAGCCCGAGCGGGTTCAAACGTCCGAGCGCGTAGGGCGAGAGGACCCCTTCGATCTCACGGGCGACCGCCACAGGGACGTCGAGCCCGCCGTACTCCTGCGGCCACGTCGGCACGACGTAGCCGGACGCGGCGAACGTCGGATACCACGATTCGTACTCGGAGAAGGACCGCACTTCGCGGATCGGACGTCCGGCCGCGGCGGCGTCGCGCCACGCCTTCGGGACGTTCGCGAGCACCCAGGCCCGCGCGGTGTCGACGGCGTCGGTCATGGATTCATCGTCCCGTGAAACGAGGGTCGCGCTTCTCCGAGAAGGCGCTCAGTCCTTCTTTGAAGTCGTCACTCCGGCTGGAGAGCTCCATCGCGAACGCCTCATCACGCAGGTGGTGGTCGAGGCTGTGCTCTGCAGACGTGTGCAGCAGCCATTTCGTCAACCCGAGGCTCACGGTCGGTCCCGACGCGAGTTGCTCTGCCAACGCACGGGCCAGATCGTCGACCTCGCCTGCCGGCACGGCCCGGTGACCGAGGCCCCAGCCGACCGCGGTGCTCCCGTCGATCGCGGTGCCGAGCACGAGCAGCTCGCGCGCCCGTTGCCAGCCGACGAGCCGCGGCAGCAGCCAGGTGCCGCCGCTGTCGGGCGTGAACCCGCGCTGGCTGAACGGCTCCCACACGCGGGCGTCGTCCGCCAACACCGCGAAGTCGCTCGCCGCCACCACGTGCAACCCGATGCCGGCGATCCAGCCGCGAGCCGCGGTCACGATCGGCACCTGCGTCGTGCACAGCAACGGTACGAGCCGGTGCGCCTGCGACGGGAGCCGACGCTGGATCGATCCGATCCTCGGACGGGGTTCGCCCGGCGAGTTGCGTCCGACGATGTCGAAGCCGCTACAGAAGTGGTCGCCCTCGGCGGTCAACAGGATGCTACGTACGGCTTCATCACGGCCGGCCGCGTCGATCTGGTCGATGAGCACCTGCACCATGTCGTCGTCGAGGGCGTTGCGCTTCTCCGGCTTGTCGAGCCGCAGCTCCAAGACGCCCGCGTCGCGGGAGACGCGAACGTTCACCGGTCCTCCCACCGAGCGGCGATCTCCTCGAGCGCGCTCTGCAGGTCGGCTGCCGGCGGATCGGGAAGCCGTACCGGCCCGTGCTCGCGCGACGGCAGTAGGACCGTTGCGTGTCCCGGGGTGGTCAGTTCACCACGCTGGTTCGTACAGGAGATGTCGAGGTCGACGGCGGCACGGTCGCCACTGGCGAGGTACTTGCGCGTCACCGTGCCACTCACCGATTGCGTGTCGCCGACGTAGTTGAACAACCGGAACTCGCAGTCGAGCTTCCACAGCCACGCGTCGTCGCCCATCCAGTCGGTGCACAGGTGGATGAGCCACGTCTCGCGCATCCGCCCGTAGTCGAACGTGGTCGGATTCCCGGACCGGCGGGCGAACTCCGGGTCCCAGTGCACGCGCTGCATCACATCGAAGGTGTTGTTGTCGTCGCGGTGGAAGAAGCGCGGGATGCGGGCGCGGTTCTTTGCCGCCAACCGCAATGCCTTCACCCCGTAGAGGCCCATGCCCATCCCGACATGCCAGCAGATCATGTCGGTGACGGTGAGCGGGCCTTTCACGAGCGGCCCGACGGCGTCACCCTCGCTGACGTCCTCCCACCATCGCGGCTCCGCGCCGCGTGGTACCTCCGAGGCGTACTGCCTGTCGATCGTCGCGATCTCGTCGTCGGTGTACGACGCGAGCTCGATGTCGTCGTATTTCTTGCGCTCGCGGGCCTTCGTGCGTTCCGTCCGGATCATGAGGCGGTACTGCGCGGCGAGGAGCGGACCGTCGACCTCGCGGAAGACTTGGCCCGTCCACTCATGGACCGCTCGCTCCGCGAACTCACTCGGCTTGTCGAGTACCGCCACCATCGCGTTGCGCCGGCTGACGGGCCGCAGTGGACGCAACGGGTGCCACCACTCCCGGGCCGACGCCGCATAGAACGCGTGGACCCCCCGTAAGGGGTCGCCTTTCATGAGCGCCGTGGTGTCGGGGTCGAGCACCGTGACCTCGTCATCGCCGATCAAGGTGTCGCCACCTACGAGCGCCGGCGGCGCGATCGGCCCGTCCCACCTCGTCGCCGCGGCATAGGCCGGGTTGCTCCACAGCGGGTTGTCGTCGCCGTACGCCTCGGCCACGTGTCGGAACGTGTCGGTCGTCGGCAAGGAGTAGTGCGGCGGCATCGGGTGCGGTTCGGCGATCCCGATGCGCGCCCGCAGGCGGGCGATGCCTTCGTCGGTGATGGCCCCGTCGCTCACACGTCGACCAACGGTCGGCGGTCCGACATCTGCGGCTGTCGACCGATGCGCATGGGCGACAGCTCAGCATCGACGAGCACCGTCCGCTGCCACGTCGCCCCGAAGTCCACGAGTGCCTTCGCCCACCCGGCAAGCTCACCGCCCGCGTGCCACGCCTGCTCGAAGTGGCCCCAGACCGTCCAGCTCGGGCACGCCCAGAGGAGGATGCACTCGTCGTCAGCACGCAGCGCGGTGCGAAACGCTCCGACCAGCCCGAGCCCTTCACCCGCATACGCGGCCTCGCCGGAATCGCGTACGGCATCGAGCAGCTCGCGGGCGCGACCGGCGGGTACCTGGACGATCTCGTGGCAGTACAGCTCACCTCCCACTCCGGCCGTGCACAGGCCATCGATGGAGAGGCTGGCACCATCGGGCACGAGGATGCGGTCGAACCCGCCGCGCCGCAACGACGCCGCGCCAGCCCACCACTCGGCCAGTGAAGGATCCTGGTCGCGGCCTCCAGCCGTTTCGACCTCGAAATTGCGCACGAGCCCGTCCCACCCGTCGAACTCCCACATGTTCACGACTTCTGGCCAGCGGCCGGTCGACCCGATCGTCGACCACACGCCGTAGCACCGCTGGCCGCGCTCCTCGCGCGCGACCGGCACCCAGTTGGCGGTCATGTGGTGCTGATACTTGGCGCGGTTGTGCCCGACGATGTCGATCAGTTCGTGGATGTACAGCTGCGCCGTCACGACGCTCCCCCCGACATTGAACTGTAGTTCAGCGATATAGTACGCGGATTCAAGGGAGGGCGCATGTCCGTTGACAGCCTGATCATGGTGAGCGTCGACGACCACCTCGTCGAGCCGCCGGACCTCTTCGACCTGACGATTCCGAAGCGCTGGCGCGACCGGGCGCCCCGGATCGTGCGGCGGGAGGACGGCTCGGACGTCTGGACGTTCGAGGGCTCGGTCATTCCGAACATCGGCCTCAACGCGGTGGCCGGCCGGCCCAAGGAGGAGTACGGCATCGAGCCCACCGCCTACGACGAGATGCGGCCTGGGTGCTACGACGTCGACGAGCGCGTGAAGGACATGGACGCCGGCGGTGTCCTCGGGTCGATGTGCTTCCCGTCGTTTCCCGGTTTCTCGGGCCGACTGTTCGCGGCAACGAGCGACAAGGATCTCGCGCTGGCGGTGCTCCGGGCCTACAACGACTGGCACGTCGACGCCTGGTGCGGGGCCCATCCCGGCCGGTTCATCCCGATGGGCCTCCCGGTGTTGTGGGACGCGGAGCTGGCGGCCGCAGAGGTCCGGCGGTTGGCGGACAAGGGCGTGCACTCGCTCACGTTCACCGAGAATCCCGCGACGCTGGGGTACCCGTCGTTCCACAGCGACACGTGGGATCCGCTGTGGCGGGCGCTGGGCGAGACGAACACCGTGCTGTCGATCCACCTCGGGTCATCGGGCCAGCTCGCGGTGACGGCGCCCGACGCGCCGGTCGACGTGATGATCACCCTGCAGCCGATGAACATCTGCGCGGCGGCCGCCGACTTGTTGTGGAGTCGCGTGATCAAGGACTTCCCCGACATACGCATCGCGCTGTCGGAGGGTGGCACCGGATGGATCCCCTACTTCCTCGACCGCCTCGACCGCACGTACGAGATGCATCATCTCTGGACCGGCCAGGACTTCGGTGACCGCACGCCGAGCGAGGTGTTCCGTGAGCACTTCCTCACCTGCTTCATCACCGACCCGATCGGGTTGCGGCTCCGCAACGACATCGGGCTCGACAACCTTGCTTGGGAGTGCGACTACCCCCACAGCGACTCGTCGTGGCCCGAGGCTCCCGAGGAGCTGGTCGCCCTCGCGACGCAGTTCGATGTCCCGGCCGCAGACCTCGACAAGATCACCCATCAAAACGCCATGCGGTGGTTCTCGTACGACCCGTTCGTCCACGTGGCGAAGGAAGAAGCCACCGTCGGCGCGCTGCGGGCCAAGTCGGCGGGCCACGACGTCAGCATCCGCTCGTTCGACAAGGGCAGATACGCCAACCGGCAGAAAGGTGCTGACCTCGGCAAGCTCGCGGAGACCGCGACTGCCTGAGGTCAGCGCTTCTCGTAGGTGACGCCGGCGGCCTCGGCGTCCCATGTCGAGGGCGTCACCCCCTGAGCGCGGAGCTCTCGCTTCAACACGCGACCAACTGGCGACCGCGGGAGCTCGCCGCGGAACTCGATGTACCGCGGCAGAGCGAAATACGGCAGCTCGTCGACACACCAGGTGAACAGCTCGTGCTCGGTGACCAATGCCCCCTCTTTCACGATCGCCGTCACCTTCAGATCGTCCTCGCTCATCGGGCTCGGGACGGCGTGCACGGCAACATCCGCGAGGGAGCCATGGGACATGAGGACGCGCTCGACTTCGAAGCTCGAGATGTTCTCGACCCGCCGGCGCAGGTAGTCGTCATTGCGATCGTCGAAGTAGAGATAGCCCTCATCGTAGATCCTGCCTATGTCGCCGGTGTGGTACCACCAGTTTCGGAT
>JBEEFX010000332.1:0-12308 GCA_041166365.1 Acidimicrobiaceae bacterium | reverse complement strand
GACTCGTCCCTGCGTAGCGGCATCATCGCCATCAACCTGCGCGCCGGCGACGAGCTCGTCAAGGTCATCCCCACGAACGGCGGCGACGACATCCTCATGGTGTCCAAGCTCGGCCAGGGCATCCGCTTCAGCGAGGACGACGTGCGCCCGATGGGCCGCGCCGCCGCCGGTGTCCGCGGCATGAAGATGCGGGCCGGGGACGAAGTGGTCTCGCTCGACTCGTGTCGCGACGACACCGCCATCCTCATCGTCACCGACGCCGGTTACGGCAAGCGCACGCAGCTCGAGCACTTCAACCGCCAGGGGCGCGGCGGCCAGGGCGTACGGGCCATCAAGCTCACCGCCAAGAAGGGCTTTGTCGTCGCGGCGTTCATGGTCCACCTCGACGACGAGATCTTCGTGATCGCGTCCGGAGGCATCGTCATCCGCATGCCGGTGCGCGAGATCTCGTCGCAAGGCCGCGACGCCACCGGGGTCCGGGTCATGAACCTCGAGCCCGGGCAGTCGGTCGCCGCGGTGGCTCCCGTGCTGCAAACCGACGACGAATAGCGCTTCCCCCTCCACAACCACACAGCACGTTGGAGGTGGGCGATGCGCGCCCGGTCAGATCGCGCTCAGCTGGCGCCGCTCTACGCGGTCATCGTTCTCGTCGCGGCGGGCGCGATGGTCCTGCTCGCACACCTCGGCGTGCTCGCCGTGCACCGCGCCCACGCCCGCACGGCCGCCGACGCCGCAGCACTCGCAGGAGCGGCCGAGGGCCGCGCCGCGGCCGAGGAGGTGGCGCGGGCCAACGGAGCGGTCCTCGAGTCCTTCGCCACTGACGGCCCTGACGTGGAAGTACGCGTCCGAGTGGGCTCCACGCACGCCACTGCCCGCGCTCGTCGCGAGGGGGGCTGCCGATCAGCGCCCCAACCCGATCCCGTACACTTCGTACCGTGTCAGCCGATCAGCCCGGGGTGACGGCCGCGTCCGAGCCCGTGCTCCCGCCGTCGCTGTTCGACCAGCCTGACGCGAGGACCACGACCCCCGGCAACGGTCACGGCGCCGTCTCCGCACCGAAGCGGCACCGCTTCGTGCCCGAAGAGGACGACCTCGACGGCGGCGTCGAGCACGAGAAGCCCCACGAGCTCACCAAGCGCGAGCGCCGCCAGCTCGGACGGTTGCGGGCTCGCAAGGTCAAGCGCATCGTGCGCCACATCGACCCCTGGTCGGTGCTGAAGCTCTCGCTGCTGTTCTACGCGTGCCTGTTCGTGGTGTTGATGGTCGCGGGCACACTGTTGTGGAACCTCGCGGGCGCGGCCGGCACGATCTCGAGCATCGAGAGCTTCGTCAAGGACATCGGCGCGTTCAAGACGTTCTCGTTCAGCGGGGGCACGATCTTCCGGGCCAGCTTCCTCGCCGGGCTCATCCTGGTGATCGCCGGCAGCGGGCTCAATGTCCTGCTCACCGTGTTGTTCAACCTGATCAGCGATCTGGTCGGCGGCATCCGTATCAGCGTGATCGAGGAAGAGACCGCCCACGTGATCGCTTCCGGGCCAGAGGGTCGCAGGCGCTAGCGTTCGACTCCGGTCTTGGTGGCGATGTGGTGGACCTGGGGCTATAGCTCAGTCGGTTAGAGCGCATCCCTGATAAGGATGAGGTCGTAAGTTCGATTCTTACTAGCCCCACCATGAAAGCTCTGCGCCGCGCGCTCCTCGCGATTGGGTTGGCCGGCGTGATCGCGGCAGTGCTGCGGTTGCGAGGCACCGGTGGTTCGCCACCGCAGAGCGGCGGGTGGCGCGAGCTCTCCGGTCCCGATCTTCGTTGACGGCGCCATGCGGGTAGCACTGATCGGAGCGGGCGCCGTCGGCGCGCGGGCGGCGCGGCAACTGGCCTCGACCGACACGGTCGACGCGGTGCTCGTGTCGGACGCTGATGACGAGCGGGCACGCGGTGTGGTCGCGTCGCTCGGCGAGGACCGCGCGAGCGTCGTGAGCGAGCCCGACGCCGTCGACGTGGCGATCCTCGCAACTCCGGGAGGCACCCAACTCGACGTTGCCCGCGGCTTCGTCGCCCGCGGGGTGTCGGTCGTGTCCGTGGCCGACGGCATCGAGGAGGTCCGATCCCTGCTCGAGCTGGACGACGTGGCCCGCCGCAACGGTGTGTCGGTGGTGATCGGCGCGGGCTTCTCGCCCGGGCTCACCTGCGTGCTCGCGGCCCACGCCGCGGCCGCCCTCGATCACGTGGACGAGGTCCACGTCGCCAAGGTGGGCACCGGAGGCCCGTCCTGTGCCGAGGCCCACCATCGCGCCCTGGCCGGCGCTGCGCTCGACTGGCGTGACGGTTCCTGGGTCACCCGCCGCGCCGGCTCGGGGCGGGAGCTGTGCTGGTTCCCCGACCCCATCGGCGGCGAGGACTGCTATCGCGCCGCGCTGCCCGATGCGCTGTTGCTCGCGCCGGCCTTCCCTGGGGTCGAGCGCATCACGGCGCGTATGGGAGCGAACCGGCGTGACCGGGTCACTGCCCGGTTCCCGATGCTGCGGCCGCCACATCCGGAAGGTGGGCCCGGTGCGGCGCGGGTCGAGGTTCGAGGTCGGCGTGGAAGGGCCAGGGTCGTGCAAGTGCTCGGCGCGATGGACCGTCCCGCCGTCGCCGCCGGAACCGTTGCGGCCTTGGCCGCGGTGGCGGCCGGCTCGGGTCAGCTGCGCAGGAGCGGGGCCGGTGGGCTGGCCGAGCTCGTCGACCCGCTGTGGTTCCTCGGCCTGCTCGCGCGACGCGGCGTGAAAGCCGCGGTGTTCGAAGGCGCTGCCTGAACTCCCGCGCGCTCTAGACGGCAGCGGGAAGGACGATGCGGTTGCGCCACTCGCTGGCTTCGCCGATCGCCGTGGCGTAGTCCGCGCGGCGGCGGGCGGCCCGTCCCCGGGGTGCCGGTTCCTCCGTGGCGGTGTACTGCGCCTCGATGCCGTCCTTCAGCATCAGGAGCGCTTCGCTGCGCAACTGCGAGATCCGCGACTCGGTGACATCGAGCAGCTCGGCGAGATCCAGCGAGGTGCGACCCTCGAGGAAGTAGCCGACGACCACGATGCGGTGACGCTCGGACAGCAGCCCGACGGCGTCGCGCAGGTACCCGAGCAGCTCACGGGTCTCGAGCTCTTCTGAGGGTTCCACGGCGGTGCGGTCGGCGAGGACGTCGACGAGCGTGAGGCCGTCGTCGTCCGGTGACGTGACGATGTGTTCCAGCGCCAGCACGACGGAGCGGAACACGCGATCGCGGAGACGATGCAGCTCGTCGCGGGAAAGCCCGAGCGCGTCGGCGACCTCGTTGGTG
The DNA here is from genome assembly GCA_041166365.1 of Acidimicrobiaceae bacterium. Classification (GTDB taxonomy): domain Bacteria; phylum Actinomycetota; class Acidimicrobiia; order Acidimicrobiales; family JACDCH01; genus DASUCS01. The sequence continues at coordinate 9,001 of JBEEFX010000332.1, read as the reverse complement.
CTCGGCAGCTCGCCGCCGCTGTTGGCGAGCTCTTGTTCGACTTGCTCGAGCTTGCGGCCGAGCGTGCGAACGGAGCGGGGCGCCCAGTCCGCGGCGCGAACCGAGTCGAGGATGGCACCGCGGATGCGGCGGGCGGCAAAACGATCGAAGGGAACGCCGCGGGTCTCGTCGTAGCGGCGGGCAGCTTCCACCAGGCCGAGCGCTCCGGCGCGAGCGAGCTCCTGACGGTCGACGTAGCGCGGGAACCGCACCGCGACTTGCAGCACGACGTGGTTCACCAAACCCAGGTTCTGTTCGATCAGCGCAGACCGATCAATGTCCTCGCCCATGACGGGCTCCCTTCCAGTGACAACGCATCTCCCACGACAAGTTGTCGGCGTTAGTCAATGAAAAACTTGAGGGTCGCGGCCAGAGTCATCCGGTTCATTTCCATCGCCGCAGACGAACCATGCCATGCCCATCATGTCGCGCGGTAGGGAATGGTTCGTTCGGACTAGCCCGATCGGCCGATTCCCAGTGATCTCAAGCAGGCCAAGGAGTCCGCCGATCCAACGGAATCGCACTCGCCTCCCTTCTCGCGCCGTTCGGATGGACGGGCCTGGCCTACGCCGCGGCCTTCGCGGCGTTCGGCGCGGCAGCCGCCGTCGTCGGCGGCCGGCGGATCGTCGCTCGGTCCGCCGAGAACGGTCGAGTCACTCGCCTGCTCGCAGGCCTCGCGCGGACAGCGCGCCTGCGTACGTTCGACGATGCGCTCAGCACCGCCGCCGAAGAGGTCCGGCGTCTGACCGGCGCGACGGCAGCCATGTGTTGCTCGCTCGACGCGCGCGGAGAGTGGGCGGGAATGATCGTGGACGCTGACGGCGGCCGCCCTGCGACGACGGACGCGATCGCCGCGCTGCGGGAGCTGACCGACGACGACGGCATCGCGCGGGAGATCGACCTGCACGAGCGACTGCTCACGACGCGCTTGCCGCTGCCACCGGCGCGGCGGGTTGCGGTGGCCGCCGCCGGCGAGGCTGCCGTGCCGCTCGTTGTCGCCGCGTTCCGGGATGGCCGCGCGGGGCGAGGGGACGTCGACCGGGCCAAGACCCTCGCCAGCTTCGCCCATCAGGCGGCGCACTCGGTGGCCAACGCCCGGCTGTTCGAAGAAGTCGAAGCCGCGTACCTGCACCAACTCGATCTCAACCGGCAGAAGGGCGAGTTCGTTGCGACGGTGTCGCACGAGCTGCGCACGCCGGTGGCCGCGATCATCGGGACGATCGAGACCGTGTCGCGGCTCGGTGACCGGCTCGATGACGAGCGGCGGGCGAGCCTGCTGGCCGGGGCGGTCGGCTACGGCGAGCGGCTCAGCCGCGTGATCGAAGAGCTGCTGCTCGTCGCGGCGGCCGAGCAATCGACAGCGACGGTGCACTCGGCCGAGCTCGACCTCGGTGCGTTCGTGCAGCGCGTCGTGAAGGAGACGTCGGTCGTCACCGAGGGCCGCGTGGTCGCCAGCGTGCGGCCCAGCAGCGGCGAGATCCACACGGACGAGCAGAAGCTGCAGCGTGTGCTCGTGAACCTCATCGAGAACGCGGCCAAGTACGCACCCGACGGTCCCATCGAGATCGACGTGATGGCGGCCGGGGCCCGCGTGGTGTTCTTCGTCACCGACCACGGTCCGGGCATCGCGCCGACCGATCGTGAGCGGGTGTTCGAGCGCTTCGTGCAGCTCGACCAGTCCCTCACGCGGTCACGGGGCGGTCTGGGTCTCGGGCTCTACCTGTGCAAGCAGCTGGCCGAGGTGCTCGACGGCGAGCTGGTGCTCACGGAGACGCCAGGGGGCGGGTGCAGCTTCTGCCTCGCCGTGAGCCGAGATCTCCAGAACACGGTGGCGGAAGCCGACGCTCGACCGTCCGCTGCCGGAGGGGTCCTGCGCCGCCCCGCCGAGCTCGAGGTCGTCTCCGCCTAGCAACACCGCGAGAGGAGGGAGGCGATGCACGCTGCGCCCCGCTCACTCCTCGGAGCAGGCTGAGAGAGTCAGACCGCAGCGAGCTCGTCGATGAACGTGAGCAGCTGGTCGAAGTGGAACGGCTTGGTCATGTAGTAGTCCGCGCCGGCCGCCCAGCCCTCGTCGATGTCGTCGCTCCCGGCCCTGGCCGTGAGCAGCACCACGGGGATCGATGCGGTGCTGGCTTCGTCCTTCAACGCCCGCAGCACTTTGAGGCCATCGTGGACGGGCATCATCACGTCGAGGACGATCAGATCTGGTTGGTAGGTCAATGCGAACTGCAGCGCCTGCGCGCCGTTCTCCGCTTCGTGCACATTCATGCCTTCGGCCTCGAGATTGAGCACGAGCAGGCTGCGCAGAACAACGTCGTCGTCGGCTACGAGCACCGTGAGCGGTCGCTTCATCAGGGTTGTGTCGGCCGCGACGGCCGCGCGGTTGAGCGCGACGGTAGGTTCGTTTTTCGTGCGTTTTCCGAGAAGGCTCCTCGTGGCCGCGCTGGCCGGCGTGTTGACCGTCAGCGCGTGCGGCGGGGGTGGCACTGGTGGCGCCGGCTCGGCGCCCCCGGACATTTCGGGCGTGGTCATCGAGCGGGCCCCGGGCCGCAACCACCGGCAGGGCCACATCGACTATCCGGGCAAGAAACCGCCCTCCGGCGGTGACCACAACCCCATCCCACTCACCTGTGGCTTCTACGACCAGCAGCCGCCCGACGAGAACGCCGTGCACTCGCTCGAGCACGGCGCGGTGTGGATCGCCTTCGATCCCGCGACCCCGGCGGGCGACATCGCCGTCGTACGGGCCTTCGCCAAGCTCGACCACGTGATCGTGTCGCCCTACGCCGGCATGGCTGCGCCGATCACGCTCGTCGCCTGGGAGCACCGGCTCGAGCTCCAGTCGGTGACCGATCCGAGGCTGAAGCAGTTCGTCGACGCCTACCGGAACGGCTCCACGGCCCCCGAGCAGGGCGCGGCCTGTGCCGGGGTCGGGCACCCGCTGCCGTGACCGAGCATCATGGCGGTGTGCGCACGACGACCCGGCCGATCCGTCCTGGCCGGTTGAGCCCGGCACGCAGCGTGCCGAGCGGCATCGGCCGCCCGAGCTACATCGACAACGACGGTCAGCCCTCCGGCCGCTCGTTGGCGCCCCTCACCGATCCGAACGCGATCGAACGGTTGCGGTCGTCGTGCCGCGCCGCGCGACGAGTGCTCGAGCACGTCGGTGCCGCGGTTGCCGTGGGCGTGACGACCGACGAGCTCGACGGGATCGCGCACGATGCGTACGTCGAGGAAGGCGGCTATCCGAGCCCGCTCGGTTACCGAGGCTTCCCCAAGTCGATCTGCACATCGGTCAACGAAGTCGTGGCGCACGGCATCCCGGACGACCGCGCGCTCGTCGACGGCGACATCGTCAACTGCGACATCACGATCTATCTCGACGGCATGCACGGTGATTGCTCGGCGACCTTCCTCGTCGGCGACGTCGATCCCGCGATCCGTCGCCTCGTCGACGTGACCGCGCGTTGCCTCGCCGCCGGTGTCACCGCCGTTCGCCCTGGGGGCCGCGTTCGCGACATCGGTCGCGCGATCCAGGTGCTCGCTCATCGCGAAGGCCTCGGCATCGTGCGGGAGCTCGTGGGTCACGGCATCGGCGAGGAGTTCCATTCCACGCCCTATGTCCATCACTACGACGAGCCCCGCGACCGTACGCGGCTGCGTCCCGGCATGGTGTTCACGATCGAGCCGATGCTCACCCTCGGCGCGCCCGATGTGGTGCAGTGGGACGACGGCTGGACGATCGTCACCCTCGACGGTCAGCCGTCGGCGCAGTTCGAGCACACCGTCTTGGTGACCAAGGACGGCGTCGACGTGCTCACCGTGTGACGATCTGCAAGACCTCGTCGTGAAACGCGCCGTTCGTCGCCAATCCGTTCCCGCCGTCGATCCGCACTGAGCCGCTGAAGTCGGTGAACGTCCCGCCGGCCTCACCGATGATCACCGGCATCGCCGCGACGTCCCACGGCGCGGCCGACGGGTCGACCATCGCCTCGACTCGGCCGGTCGCGACCAGCGCGTAGCCGTAGCCGTCGCCCCACGTGCGCATGAACATGCCCGAGGCCCGCGCCGCCATCAGGGCCTCTTCGGTCCAGTAGTCGAAGCCCGAGGTGGTGAGGTACGAGCCGCGGAGACGGTCGCGTCTGCTGACTTCCGCGGGCTCGCCGTTGCAGAAGCAGCCGAGACCTCGCCCCGCGTACACCGTTTCGCCGAGCGCGGGAAGGTCGATGATGCCGATCGCCGGACCGTGCTCGTCCTCGAACGCGAGCAGCGTGGAGTAGAGCGGCACGCCGTGCGTGAAGGCCTTGGTGCCGTCGATCGGGTCGACGATCCAGCGGCACCCGCTCGTGCCGGTGGCCTCCGCCTCCTCCTCGCCGACGATGGAGTCGTCGGGATGGGTGGCCGCCAGCCGGTCGCGCACGAATCGCTCGGCGGCCCGGTCGGCGGCGGTCACCGGTGTGCCGTCACCCTTGCGATCGACCGCGAGATCGACCGAACGGAACCATTCCAACGTGAGCCGGCCGGCCTCGCGGGCCAGCGCGACCGCCTCGTCGAGCAACGACCGATCGACCGCTGGTGTGCCCATCGCTCGCATCGTCGCACGCGCCTCGACTTGATGGGCAATCGACGGCACCCGTAGAACCTGTGCGTCCAGAGGGGGCTGATGGTGACGAACGTCGATGGGTTGGTAGAGCCGGGTTTCGAAGGCGTGCGCGATGCGTTCGTGCGAAACTTTGCCGAACAGGACGAGGTCGGTGCCGGCTTCTGCCTGCATGTCGAGGGCCGCAAGGTCGTCGACATCTGGGGCGGCACGGTCGACGACACCAGTGACCGTCCGTACGACGAGGACACGCTGCAGCTCGTCTTCTCGACGACCAAGGGTGCAACCGCGTCCTGTGCGAACCTGCTGCTCCAGCGTGGGTTGATCGATCTCGACGAGCCCGTCGCGACCTACTGGCCGGAGTTCGCCCAGAGCGGCAAGGAGTCGATTCCCGTGCGGTGGCTGGTGAGCCACAAGGCGGGCTTGGCCACGGTCGACAAGCGGCTCGCACGCGAGGAAGTGCTCGCGTGGGATCCCATCATCGAAGCGCTCGAGGTGCAGGAGCCGCTGTGGGCGCCCGGCTCGGCGCACGGCTATCACGCGCTCACCTTCGGTTGGGTGTTGGGCGAGCTGATCCGCAAGGTCGATGGCCGCGGGCTCGGTCAGTTCTTCGCCGAGGAGATCGCCGCGCCGCTCGGTCTCGAGTTCTGGATCGGTCTGCCCGAGGCGCAGGAGCATCGGGTGGCTCCGGTGATCGGCAGCCTCCTCCCCGACGGCCGCGACATCCCGCCGGCGCTCAAGGAGATGTTCGAGCAGTTCATCGGGCCGGAGTCGTTGCTGTCCCGGGCACTCACGCTCAACGGCGTGCTCGACATCCCGGACTGGAACACACGCGAGGTACACGCCGCCGAGATCGGCGCGGCCAACGGCATCACCAACGCCCGCTCGCTCTCGCGCATGTACGCCGGCCTCACCGGCCAGCTGCCCGACGCGCCGGCCGCGCCGCTGTTCACGCCGCAGCAGATCGATGCGGCCCGACAACAACAGACCGAAGGCAACGATCAGGTCCTCTTCCTCGAGACGTCGTTCGGCCTCGGTTACATGACGTCGTCGGCGTTCTCCCCCTTTGGGGGCACCGGCTCGTTCGGTCATCCGGGAGCGGGCGGGTCCGTCGGATTCGCCGATCCGGACAATCACCTCGCGGTCGGCTACGTCATGAATCGCATGATGCAGAACCTGTCGGGCGACCTCCGGACCCGAGGGCTGATCAAGGCGAGCTACGACGCGGTCGGCGCGCCTGTCGCGTTCGTCTGAGTTCCGTTCGGTGAACGACATCACGGGCGATTTGTTGGATCTGCGGCCGTCCTGAGGTTTGCTGGTGGCGTGACCTCCCGTCCGTCCGTCGAAGCCGCGCGCCGCCGCACCTTCGCGATCATCAGCCACCCGGACGCGGGGAAGACCACTCTGACCGAGAAGTTCCTGCTGTACGGCGGGGCCGTGCAGGAAGCCGGGGCCGTGAAAGCCAGAGGCGAACGCCGGCGCGTGACGTCCGACTGGATGGCCCTCGAGCAGAAGCGCGGCATCTCGATCACGTCGACGGTGCTGCAGTTCCCGTACCGCGACGACGTCTTGAACCTGCTCGACACCCCCGGTCACCGCGACTTCTCCGAGGACACGTACCGCGTGCTCGCCGCCGCCGATGCCGCGATCATGGTGCTCGATTCGGCGAAGGGCATCGAGCCGCAGACGCTCAAGCTGTTCGAGGTGTGTCGTGACCGCGGCCTCCCGTTGATCACGTTCCTCAACAAGTACGACCGGCCCGGACGAGCTCCGCTCGAGTTGCTCGACGAGATCGAACAGCTGATCAGTCTCACGCCGACACCCATCACGTGGCCGGTCGGTCATCCCGGTGACTTCCGGGGCGTCGTCGACCGGCGCGACGGCTCGTTCATCCGGTTCACGCGCACCGCTCGGGGCGCGAGCGAGGCGCCGGAGGAGATCGTCGAGGCCGCCCGCGCCGCGACCGAAGAAGGCGCGGCCTGGGAGGCGGCACAAGAGGAACTGGCCCTGCTCGGTGCCGTCGGTTCCGACTTCGACGTCGACTCCTTCCTCGCCGGCATCACCACACCGGTGTTCGTCGGATCGGCGCTGACCAACTTCGGCGTCCGTCTCCTGCTCGACGGCGTCGTCGATCTCGCCGCCCCGCCGAGCCCCCGTGACGACGCCGACGGCAAACCGCGCGATCTCGACGCGCCATTCAGCGGATTCGTGTTCAAGGTGCAGGCGAACATGGACCCCGCCCATCGCGACCGCATCGCGTTCGTGCGCGTGTGCAGCGGCAAGTTCGAGCGCGGGATGGTCGTGACGCACGGACCGACCGGCAAACCCTTTGCAACCAAGTACGCCCATTCGGTCTTCGGCCAGGAGCGCGAGACGATCGACGAGGCGTACCCCGGAGATGTGATCGGCTTGGTCAACGCGACCGACGTACGTGTCGGAGACTCGCTCTGGGTCGACGAGCCGGTCACCTACCCGACGATCCCGAGCTTCGCGCCCGAGCACTTTGCCGTCATCCGCGTGCGTGACACCGGACGGTTCAAGCAGTTCCGCAAAGGCATCGCCCAACTCGATGAAGAAGGCGTGGTGCAGGTGCTCCGCGACGAGGTGATGGGCGATCAGGCCCCGATGCTCGCGGCCGTCGGCCCCATGCAGTTCGAAGTCGCCGTGCATCGCTTGGAGAACGAGTTCGGTGCGCCCGTCGAGCTCTCACCGACGGGCTACACCGTCGCCCGGCAGACCGACGCGACCTCGACCCCGGCGCTGCGGTCGATGCGGGGCGTCACGGTGCTCGCGCGGTCCGACGGCGTGCTGCTCGCCCTGTTCGAGAGCCCGTACTGGCTGCAGCGGGTCGAGAGCGAACAACCAGAGCTCAAGCTGGCCCGTCTTGTTGCCGAGGGTCAGGGGTAACCCAGGACTAGTCAAAAATGGCCCAATCGGGCCATAGCTCCCGGAACGGAAGTGCGCTTTGCTGGCCAAAGCGGACAGCGCCGCCGAAAGAGGAGAGATGCTCACCATCATCGTGGTCCTGGGGATCTGGTCGTTGCTCAGCCTCCCGTTGTCGGTGGTGCTCGGGTTCTCGCTTCGAGCGGCTGACCATCTGGAGCTCGTCGGGATGGACGGCGACGACGCCGTGTACCGCCGGTCGAACGGCACGCTCCAGCGGGTGCGCCTCATCGCCCGCACCTCCGCCTGACGCCCTGATCCGTCGCGACGGGAGGGTCCTGGGCTTACTTTTGCCTGGTGCCGAAACACGCCGTGCCGGCTCCGGTGTGGCACCGGCTCGCGGTGCTCATCGTCACGACGATGGGCCTGGCGACCTTCGTGGCGGTGTGGGTCACCAACGCCGACACCGACGCTGAGCGTCCCGACGGTCCGTCCGCAACCGCGGCGACGCGGGCGACGACGTCCCGGTCGCCGGCGTCACCGATTCCGATCGCGGTGGAGCCCGGGTCGGCGGTGGTGAAGGGTCAGTTGACGTTCCGGGGCAATGCAACACGGTCGCTGTACGGGCAAGGCCCCGTGCCCGCCCACCCATCGGTCCTGTGGACGTATCCCGACCAGGCGATGTGCTCTCAGTCGCACGACCTCGCCGGATTCGCGGAGTGGTGCGGGACGGGATGGACGGGTCAGCCCGCGGTGTGGGAGCGCGATGGGCGCACGCTGGTGGCCTTCGGCGCGTACGACCGCGCGCTGCACGTGCTCGACGCGGGTACGGGGAAGGACGCGTTCCCGCCGTTCGTCACCGGCGATCTCATCAAGGGATCGGTGAGCGTCGACCCCGACGGCTTGCCGCTGATCTACAGCGGTTCGCGCGACGACTACTTGCGCGTGTACGCGTTCGACCGTCCGGAGCTCACCGAGCTCTGGAGGCTGTGGGCCTACGACGTACAGCCGACGAAGTGGAACAACGACTGGGACGGCTCCGCGCTCGTGCGCGACGACTACCTGTACGAAGGCGGGGAGAACAGCCAGTTCCACATCGTGAAGCTCAACCGCGCGATGGGAGCCGATGGCCACATCACCGTTGCACCGAAGCTCGTGTTCCATGCGCCGGGGTGGGACGACCAACAACTGCGCGACATCGGCGGCGACGACGTGTCGATCGAGAGCTCGGCGTCGATGTTCGACGACGTCGTGTATTTCGCCAACTCGGGCGGACTCGTCGAGGGCTGGGACGTCAGCGGGGTGCCCGAGGGCGCGACCCCGACGCGGGTGTTCCGGTTCTGGACCGGCGACGACACCGACGCATCGGTCGTCATCGACGAGCAGGGAATGCTCTACGTCGGTTCGGAGTACGAACGCCAGACGGCACGGTCGAAGGAGATCGGCCAGATCATGAAGCTCGACCCGTCGAAGCCCGAC
>JBEEFX010000331.1:0-8278 GCA_041166365.1 Acidimicrobiaceae bacterium | reverse complement strand
CAGACCCGGTCCTTGTGATCGAGGATCGTTGCGCTTGTCCTCAGCTTCTCGTCGCCGCGGTCTTCGATTCTCGCTTCCACCCGATACGTCTTGTCGAGTCGAACGGGCCGGTGAAAGCGGCTGGTGGTTTCGCCGGTGACCGCGAACTTCTTGGCCACGGCGATCGTGGCCCACGCTTGTGCCTCATCGAGGATCGCGAGGCTGAGCCCACCGTGCACGAACGAGGGCGCGCCGGAGAAGGCTTCGTCGAGCGTGAACTCGGCGACAACGACGTCGCGCTCGTCGTCGTGATGAAACGGGATACGCAGACCGTGATCGTTCTTCGCCTCACACACGAAGCAGTTCGAATCGAAGCCCCACGTCTCGTTGTGAAGTCGCACCAGCGCCATGGATCAGACACTACGTGCCGGTGCTGCCGAAGCCTCCGAGCCCGCGTGCAGTGTCGCCGAGGTCGCCGACCGCGGTGAACACGGATCGTTCGACCGGTTGGATCACGAGCTGCGCGATCCGATCACCTGGGCGCACGGTGTACGGCACCGTCGGATCGGTGTTGACGAGGATGACGCGTACTTCGTCCCGATAACCGGCGTCGATGAGCCCCGGCGTGTTGAGGCAGGTGATGCCGTGGCGCAGCGCCAGGCCGCTGCGCGGAAGCACGAAACCGGCATAGCCGTCGGGTATCGCCATCGCGATGCCGGTGCCGACGACGGCCCGTCCGCCGCCTGGCGCAATCGTGACCTCCTCGCGAGCGACCAAGTCCGCACCCGCGTCCCCAGGATGGGCGTACGACGGCAGCACCGCGTCCGAGTCGAGCAACTTGATGGGTACGTCTGGCACCGCCCAAGAATAAGTACGGCGGCCGAGGAGCCGACTGCAAGGGCCGGATGGACGCGGCTGAGGTACGTAGGATCCCGGCCGTGCTCGTGTGGATGGATCTCGAGATGACCGGCCTCGAGCCGGCGCGCAACGTGATCGTGGAGATCGCGACGCTCGTGACCGACGACGATCTCGTGATCATCGACGACGGACTGGACCTCGTGGTGCACCAACCACCAGAGGCGCTCGCGATGATGGAGGACGTCGTTCGGGGAATGCACACCTCGTCGGGCCTCGTGCAAGAGATCGAGACGTCGACGGTCTCACTCGAGGAGGCCGGCCGCCGGACGCTCGAGTACATCAAGTCGCACGTTCCCGAGGCGCGGTCGGTGCCGCTGTGTGGGAACTCGATCGGGACCGATCGACGGTTTCTCGCGGCATACCTGCCCGCCATCGAGGAGTACCTGCACTACCGGTCGATCGACGTGTCGTCGATCAAGGAACTCGCCAAGCGGTGGTATCCGAAGGAGTGCGCGGCCGCACCCGCGAAAGCCGGCAGTCATCGCGCCCTTGGCGACATCCAGGAGAGCGTCGCCGAGCTCAAGTACTACCGAGACGCCGTGTTCAAGCCGCAGGCTTGATCTCGCGGCCCTTCCACATCACCCGCCGACGTACGACGGTGAGGAACACCGAACGCGCGAACAGGGCGAGGAACGCGAACAGCGGGATCGGGAACAGCAGCAGCGCCAGAACCCCGAACCGGCCGATGCGGCGAGCCATCCAGGCGAGTTGGACGACCACTGCGGCGTAGACCGGCCAGCCCAGCCAGGGCGCCTGGATGCACAGCGAGGTCCACGCGACGACGAGGACGAGCGTCACGACGCGGGTCTTGCCGGCGCCGCCCGCGAAATTCTTCGTCCACCCTTCGAGGAGCTGTCGAAACCCCTCGGGATACATGCGGAACGACAACGAGCCCCGGCCGCCGCGGCACGAGACCCGGCGGCCACTCGCGAGATAGCACTGAGCCAACCCCACGTCGTCGAGCACCGCGGACTTGACCGCGGCATGCCCTCCGACCGCGTCGTAGTCGTCACGACTTGTCACGAGGCAGGGTCCGAACGCGCCCGATGGCCGCAACCGCGGGCCCAGCGGGGTGAACGCGTCGCTGCCCATCATCGCGATGACGTTGAAGAACAGCGACAGGCGCTCGTAGGGCCGCACCGTGACGTGGAACGGCTGCACCGACAGCAACCCGCCGGCGTGCGCACCCAACACTCGGTCGAGTCCGCCGGGCTCGACGGTGACGTCAGCGTCGAGGAACAACAGCGTGGGCGCGGTCGACACACCAGCGCCCGTCGCGCACGCCCACGACTTGCCCGTCCAGCCGTCGGGCAGCGGCGGCGCCGCCACTACGGACGCGCCACCTCGGGATGCGACGTCCGCAGTGCCGTCGGTGCTCGCGTCGTCGACGACGATCAGCTGATCACCGGGCCGAAGCTCAGCGCGAAGCGATGCGAGCAGAGCGGGCAGTGTGTTCGCCTCGTTGCGGGCCGGCACCACGATCGAACACGGTCCATGCGCGCCTGCCGGCCGCGGTCGGACGACGCTCCACAAGAGCCAGCAGCCTGCGAGGAGCCGAGCGGCCGCCCAGATGGTCTGTGGCGCTGACACGCCCCTAGCCTTCCAGGATGCCGATGCGCCAAGAGGCCGAGCCCGCGACCGCCGAGATAGACGAGGTCGCGCCAGGCATCCTCCGCATGCAGCTGCCGTTGCGCATGCCCGGTCTCGGGCACGTCAACTGCTACGTGCTCGAAGACGAGAAGGGCATGACCATCGTCGACCCCGGCATGCCCGGGCCCCAAGCGTGGAAGCTGTTGATGGAGCGGTTCCAGCTGGCGGGATTCCAGCTGAAGAACGTCCACACCGTCGTCGTCACGCACTCGCACATCGACCACTTCGGCGCGTCGGGGCGCGTCCGCCAGAAGGCGGGCGCGCAGGTCGTGACGTCGTCCACGTTCCGCACGTGGTGGGATCCCACCGACGTCGGCGAGGAGGAGCTCGAAGGCGAGACGCAGCCCGATCCTCGTGCGCCGTGGCGGCACGAAACACCGTGGGGCGGCAAACATCCGCGTCCGCCGCGGCGAGTGCGCATCAAGTACCGGCTGCTTCGTCCGGTGATGAAGCGGTGGTTCGCCACGCCGAGTCCGAGCGTGCGTCTGGCCGACGCGGAGACGATTCGACTCGGCAAGCGCGAGTGGGTTTCGGTGCACACGCCGGGCCACACGCCCGACCACTTGTGCCTGTTCGATCCCGAAGGCGGAGTGCTGCTCTCGGGTGATCACGTGCTGCCGACGATCACGCCGCACATCTCGGGCATCGACGCGGGCGCTGACCCACTCACCGACTTCTTCGCGTCGCTCGACAAGGTCAGCGACCTCGAGGGCGTCACCCGAGTTCTTCCGGCCCACGGCCATCCATTCGACGACCTCACTGCGCGCGTGAAGGACATCCATCGCCATCACGAAGAGCGTCTCGGGAAGTTGACCGACGCCGCCGAGCGGCTCGGGGAAGCTCCGGTCGAAGAGCTGTCGAAGCACCTGTTCCGGCAGCGGTCGTGGGGGCCGATGGCCGACAGCGAGACGTACGCCCATCTCGAACACCTCCGGCTCGCCGGCAAGGCAGTACGCCGCGAGGACGAGGGACGCCTGCTGTACTCGCTCAAGTAGCACCGGCTGGCGGCTTTCGTCGGGCGCGTGAGCTGTTCCCGGAAATAATGAGTTGACGGCGGTCTCACCGGCGTAGTTCGATGCCCAGGACAGTTCTGGGCCACTCGGGTCCCGAACCTGACCGTACGAGGACTGCAATGCGAACCACTGGCGCGTATCTCTCGGCTGACGGGCTCTCCGCCCGCGCCGGCGCGCTGCGCGCGGATGCGGCCACCGGTCAGTCGATCGCTGCGTGCGCGTGGCTCATCACCGCCCAGACGAAGCCGGCCACCGACATGTTCGTGGGTTCACCCAATCACCGAACCCGACGACCTTGGGAGCCCTCGTAGAAACCCTACGAGGGACAAGAACTCCAAAGGCCGTCGGGACATCCCGACGGCCTTTTGCTTTCTCTGGCTTCAAATCACAAAACAAGATGGGGGAAGGGGAACCGATGTTTGCCCCGCAGTTGGAAACCGAAATCAGCGGCTTCGCAGGAGAGCTCGCGGCCACCGATTGGTGGAGCGCGGCTCGCTGCAACGACGGTGCGGGCACGATGAGCGGCCTGTTCTTCAGCGAGGAGCTGCAGGACATCGCTCGGGCGAAGATGATCTGCGCCAAGTGCCCGGTGATCGCCGATTGCCTCGAGGGCGCGCTCGAACGGCGCGAGCCGTGGGGCGTGTGGGGCGGTCAGCTCTTCCTCAACGGCAAGGTGCTCGCCAGCAAGCGGCGCCGCGGCCGTCCACCGAAGGTGGCTCGTCCCGAGGACGAGTTCCCCGAGGTGCCGGTCCCGGTCCACCTGCAGGAAAGACTCCGCACCGCCTGACCGGCGAATTCCAGTGCATAGCGACACAGATGTGTGTCGCTATGCACTGGATTTGCTGGTGGGAAGGGCGGGCCGGGGTGACTGCTGCGTTCGGGAGGTGTTCCCCCTCCTTCCGAACGACACGCGAGCCCCGGCCCGCCGGTGCGGACCGCTACCTTCAAGCGCGATGCCCCCGCGCCGCACAATCGTTGCTCTCGCGCTCGCCGCAGTCGCGGCGTGCAGCGGACCGTCAGCGGTGCAGAACACCGGCCCCGCGAAGCCGCTCGACGCCACGTTCGAACGTTTCGACGGGACATCGGGGACGCTGGCGCAGTACCGGGGCAAGCCCCTCCTCGTGAACTTCTTCTCGTCGACCTGCCTGCCGTGCCGCACCGAGATGCCGGCGTTGGAGCAGGTGCACGGCACGCTCGGCGCTCAGATGACCTTTCTCGGCATCGATGTGCAGGACACCGTCGAGGGTGGCAAGGCGTTCATCGACACGGTGGGAATCACGTGGGAGTTGGGCCGCGACCCTGATGGGGAGGTGCTGCAAGCAACGTTCGGCGGCACCCGCCTACCGACGACGACCGTGTTGGACGCCGAGGGGAAGATCGCGTTCACGAGCGTTGGTCCTCTCGACGTGGAGCACCTCACCCAAAAGCTGCGCGAGAACCACCTGATCCCGTGATCGATGTCGACCTCGCGATCGCGTTCACCACCGGCATGGTGGCCACGGTCAACCCGTGCGGCTTCGCGATGCTGCCGGCGTACCTCTCGTTCTTCCTGGGCGTCGAACGCGACCGCGCCAGCCTGAGTCGCGCGCTCGTCGTCGGCACAGCGGTGACGACGGGCTTCGTCGGCACGTTTGCCGTTGTCGGTCTGCTGGTCAGCCGAGTGACCCGGTCGGTCTACGACGTTGCGCCATGGATCACGCTGGTGATCGGCGCGGTGCTCATCCTCGTCGGCGTTCTGATGCTCCGCGGGTTCGATCCGACGGTTCGCCTCCCTCGCCTCGACCGCGGCGGACGCAGCGGCGGCGTCGCATCGATGACCGTGTTTGGCGTGTCCTACGCGGTCGCCTCGGTCGGTTGCGAGCTGCCGATCTTCCTGGTCGCGATGTCCGGCGCATTCGGCAAGAACCTCGCATCAGGTGTCGTGTACTTCGTGTTCTTCGGCCTCGGGTTCGCCGCCATCCTCGTGACATTGTCGATCACGCTCGCGATGGCGCGGCAGTCGGTCGTGCAACTGATGCGACGGGTGCTGCCGCACATCAATCGCATCGCCGGCGGCCTGCTTGTGCTCGCCGGCGCGTACGTGACCTGGTACGGCTGGCTCGAGATCCGCAAAGATCCCAATGACGCGACCGTGAAGCGGGTGACCGACTGGTCGTTCTCCGCCGGCGATTGGCTGCAACAGAACCGCGACCTGATCGTGCTGGTGTTCGCCCTGCTCGTACTCGTCGTCGGATGGCTCGCAACGCGAACTCGAGGCAGGGCGAATGTTCGCTGAACTTCTCGCCCATGAGGGCGTCGAGGAGGTGTGCGAGCTGCGATCGCCATTCGGCTTGATGGCCTTCCACGGTGGCAACCTCGAGCAGGGCACCGACCAGATCGCCACGGCAGCCGCGGACGCGGCCGGGGCGTCGCTCTACGCGGTGCTGCAGCCCCGCGGCTTGCGCTGGCACGTTCCGTCGACCGCGATTCGACCGGCCGAGTCAGAGCGGCTGGCCGCGTTCATCGATCACGTCGATGTCGCGGTCGCAGTGCACGGCTACGGCGCGGAGGGCTTCTGGACGACCTTGCTGCTCGGCGGTCGCAACCGCGAGTTGGCGACCCACGTGGGCGCGGCCCTCCGAGTCGAGCTCACACCGCACGGCTACGACGTGATCGACGATCTCGAGCGGGTGCCCTCCCGACTGCGGGGCGTGCACCGCGACAATCCCGTGAACCTGCCCCGGGGTGGCGGAGTGCAACTGGAGTTGCCGCCGCGGGTCCGAGGTACGTCGCCGATGAGCAAGCCTGAATACACCGAGGCGCTGATCGCCGGCCTGGCCGCGGCAGCGTCGACGTGGCCCGTCACGGCGCCAGACGAGTGATGCTCCAGGAGTCGTCGGCGGTGCGCGTGTAACGGAAGCGATCGTGCAGGCGATCCGGTTGGCTGTACCAGAAGTCGATCGTGTCGGGCCGCAGCCGGTAGCCACCCCAGTGAGGCGGACGCGGAACCGGTTGGCCGTCGTACCTGCGCTCGAGGTCGGCGACCCGCTGCTCGAGCCACGCTCGACCGGGTACCGGCTGCGTCTGCGGTGATGCCCAGGCGCTGATCTGGCTCCCGCGATCCCGCGATTCGAAGTAGGCGTCGGAGTCCTCAGCCGAGACCTTCTCGACCGGACCCGCGGCCGTTGCCTGCCGCCACATCCCGAACCACGGGAACACGACACTCGCGTACGGGTTGGCCGCGAGGTCCTCGCCCTTGCGACTCTCGTAATTGGTGTGGAACTCGAGGCCGCGCTCGTCGAGACCCTTGAGGAGGACATGGCGCACCGACGGTCGGCCGTCGGCGCCGGCGGTGGCGAGAGACATCGCGGTCGGATGCGAGAAATCGGCGGCGATCGCATCGTCGAGCCACCGCTGCAGTTGGACGATCGGATCCGGGTCGAGCTCTTCGAGTTCCATCGGCGCCCTCGTGTCTAGCGTGCCGGCATGGCCTATGACGGATACGAAACGCTGCGAGTGTCAGTGGCTGACCGGATCGCTCGAGCCACGATCGACCACCCGCCGATCAACCTCTTCGATCTTTCCCTGATGCTGGAGTGCGACCGGTTCGGTCGCGAGGTGGCCGACGACGACTCGGTGCAGGTGGTGGTCGTCGACTCGGCCGACGCGGATTTCTTCATCGCTCACGCAGACGTGAATTTGATCCTCGGCCTGCCGCGCGAGCAACGCGCGGGCGCCAACGCTGAGCTCGGCTTCTTCCATGCGATGTGCGACCGGTTCCGCACGATGCCGAAGGCGACCATCGCGGTGATCGAAGGGCGGGTGCGGGGTGGCGGGAGCGAGTTCGTGTCGTCGTTCGACATGCGCTTCGCATCTCGGTCGCGCGCCGTGTTCGGCCAACCCGAGGTCCCCCTCGGCATCATTCCCGGCGGCAGCGGAACACAACGGCTGCCGCGCCTGGTGGGCCGAGCTCGCGCCCTGGAGATCATCCTCGGCGGAGGAGACGTCGGCGGTGCACTCGCCGAGGAGTGGGGCTGGGTGAACCGCGCCCTCCCCGACGACGAGCTACGCGTGTTCGTCGACACGTTGGCGGCGCGCATTGCGTCGTTCCCACCGGGAGCGATCGCCGCGGCCAAGGGATCCGTCGACAACGCGCTGCCTGACCCGGTGCCGGGGCTGTGCGAAGAGGAGTGGGTGTTCTCCCAGATGCTGCTCGATCCCGAGGCCATTCGCCGGATGGAGCTCTTCATGTCGGTCGGCGGACAGACGCGCGACGTCGAGCTCGACCTCGTCGACGTCTACAACAAATTGAGTTGAGTAGGCCGCGGCGGCGTTGTCGGAGTCGCTCGCGGTTTGATCCTGACGCGTCGACCGATGAGCTCGTCGGCCACACCGGTGATCCGTTCGCGGTCGGCCTTCGATGCGTACTTCCTCGAGCCGTACATGCGGCGGTACATGGGCAGCAGCTCAGGATGGCTCTCGGCGAGACGGTCGTAGAAGACGTCTTTCGTACCGTTGCCGAGGTGGAGCAACACCGGCGAGATCGACACCGCACCGGCGTCCTTGCATGCTCGCACGACTTCCTCGAGTTGATCGGCCCGGTCGGACAAGCCCGGCAAGATGGGCGCCATCAGCACGCCGCACCGCACGCCAGCGGCATTGAGCGCCTCTACGGCCTTGACGCGCTGTCGCGGATGTGGCGTACCGGGCTCGGTCGTCCGCCACACGTGCTCATCGAG
>JBEEFX010000330.1:0-4046 GCA_041166365.1 Acidimicrobiaceae bacterium | reverse complement strand
GCGCTCGAACGTATGCGGACGATCGAAGCAGTGCTGTTCGACAAGACCGGCACGCTCACGACCGGTCAACACGCCGTGACAGGAATCGTCGGTCATGGGCTCGGCGAAGACGAGGTGCTCGCACTGGCTGCGGCGGTCGAAGCCGACAGCGAGCACCCGGTCGCTCGGGCCATCCTCTCCGCCGCCGCGACGCGTCGTGTCGTCGCCCGTCAGGCGTCCGAGTTTCGCGCGATCACCGGCCGTGGCGTCGAGGCGACCGTCAACGGCGAAGCCGTCGCTGTCGGTGGGCCGGCCCTCCTCCGCGAGCGGGAGCTCTCCGAGCCCGAGGCGATCGCATCCCGCACGTCCGAATGGCGCCAGCGAGGCGCCGCGGTGTTGCACGTCGTCCGCAACGGACAGGTAACCGGTGCGCTCGCACTCGAGGACCAGATCCGACCGGAGTCCGCGGAAGCGGTCGATGGGTTGCACGCGCTCGGCATCCGAGTGGTGATGATCACCGGTGACGCCCACCAGGTCGCTGACGCGGTGGGCGCGGCGCTCGGCGTCGACGAGGTCTTCGCCGAAGTGCTCCCCGAGGACAAGGACAGAGCGGTCGCCGACCTCCAGGCTCGTGGACTCAAGGTGGCGATGGTGGGCGACGGGGTGAACGACGCCCCGGCGTTGGCCCGCGCCGATGTCGGTATCGCCATCGGTGCCGGTACGGACGTCGCCATCGACTCGGCTGGCGTCGTACTCGCCTCGAGCGATCCGCGCGCCGTCATCGGCGTGATCCGACTGTCGCGGGCGAGCTACCGCAAGATGATCCAGAACCTGGCGTGGGGGGCCGGGTACAACCTCGTCGCCATCCCGTTGGCAGCCGGCGTGCTCTCGTTCGCGGGCATCACATTGTCCCCCGCCGTCGGTGCGATCCTCATGTCGGCGTCGACGGTCGTCGTCGCGTTCAACGCGCAGTTGCTTCGGCGCCTTGATCTGCGGCGCCGCCCGGCGGCCACGGCCGTGGGAGGTGCGCAGCGCAGCTCATCCGGCGTGTCGGCATGAAGGTGGCTCGGGCTGGCCTCACTCGTCGGAGCGGGCCGCGCGTCAGGTGGCAGGTTCGAGCAGTTGGAGATCGAGGACGATCTTCACGACGTCGCCGAGCGCGACCGCGCTGACACCGGGCGGCATCGCGATGTCGATGCCGAAGTCCTTGCGACGGATCTCGGTCGTGGCTTCGAAGCCGGCGTGGCGGGCGCCGCCCGGGAAGTTCTCGATGCCGCCGAGCTCGACGGCAAGCACGATCGGACGGGTCACGTCGCCGATGGTCAGCTCACCCTCGACTTGATACTCCGATCCGGCGCCCGCGATCCGCGTGGACCGAAACACCATGGTCGGACGCTTGGTCACGTCGATGATGTCGGGCGAGAGCACGTGTGCGTCGCGGTCGGCGTTGGCCGTGTCGATCGATGCCATGTCGACCGTGGCGCTCACCGAGGACGTGTCGAGGGCCTCGCCGATGACGACGTCGGCGTCGAAGCGGGTGAAGCGTCCCCGCACCTTGGACACGCCGAGGTGGCGGATGCTGAACCCGATCGAGGAGTGATTGGTGTCGACCGCCCAACGGCCGGGGGCCAAAGGCAGCGAAACGGTGGTGGGTGCGGTGGTCATCGCCACATCCTCCGCTCGCCCTGGCGCTCGGAGAAGGCCGGGACGATCCTGGTACTGGCGGGGCCAGGATGATTCGCCGATTCGTGCGGCATGCTGTTGCCGTGACAACGCTGGCCGAGCTCCTCCGCGCTCGCCGCGACCAGCTCCAGCCCGCTGACGTCGGCCTGCCCGACAATGGCCGGCGACGAACTCCGGGTCTGCGACGAGAGGAAGTCGCCACACTCGCGGGAGTCAGCATCGACTACCTCGTTCGTTTGGAGCAAGGGCGCGACACGCGGCCATCGGCGAGCGTGATCGCCGCGCTGGCCGACGCGCTCCAGCTCGACCAGGACCAGCGCCGGCAGCTGTACATGCTGGCGATGGTCAGCCAAACCGCGGAACTGTGCCCGGCGGCCCGTCCGCTGGCGCGCGCGGTCGCGCCGACAGTCACCGCGCTCCTCGCGGGGCTCGACCCGACCCCTGCATTCGTCGTCGGCCCGGCCAACGACGTACTCGCGTGGAATGACGCGTGGGAGCAACTCGTGCGTCCGCTCGGAATGCTCGACGGCGCGATACCGAACCTTGCCCGGCACGTGTTCCTGCACCCAGACGCGCGCACCGTCTACCCCGACTGGGTCGCGGTCGCCGACGAGCAGGTCAGCCGTCTGCGCACCGCCTCCGGTCGCTGGGGTGACGACAAGGACTTCACCGCGCTGATGGATGACCTGAACACCGCGCCGGACTTCACCGAGCGCTGGTCGCAGTTCGCAACCACGGACAAGCGCCGGGGCACCACCGGCATCGTGCACCCCCACTTGGGCGAGCTGCGCGTGAACTACGAGGTGCTCCTTCTTCCCGACGACATCGATGACCAACGGCTCATCACCTGGCTCCCCGCCGACGAGGCCACTGCCACCGCGCTCGCCGGCGCGGGGACGGGCGCCGTGCCGTCGAGCCCCGCGCAGCTTCGCGTCATCAGCTGACGGAAGCGTTCACCGTCGACGTACCTGTCGGTTACGAGACCAGCGTGAGCGGCGTCGTGCCGGCGGCAAGTACTTGGGAGGCGAACGGTGCCCGCGCCTCGAGCAGTGAGCTGAACTCCTCGGCGGCCACGGGCCGGGAGAAGTAGTAGCCCTGAGCGAGGTCGCAGCGCAGCGCGCGCAACTCGCGAAGTTGGCCGACGGTCTCGACACCTTCGGCGACGATCTTCATGTCAAGGTCGTGTGCGAGGTGGATGACGGCGCGACTCACCGCGTCTGCCCGACCACCGGAGCCAAGCGACGCAACAAAGGACCGGTCGATCTTGATCGCGTCGACGGGAAACTGGTGCAGATACGCGAGCGACGCATGACCCGTGCCGAAGTCGTCGATGGCAAGGCTCGCCCCGAGTTCGTTCAACTCCGTGAGACGTCCGGCGCACCCCGCCACGTCGCTGATGAGGGCCGTCTCGGTCACCTCCAGCTGCAACCACGAAGGGTCGAGCTCGAACCGGGTCACAAGGTCGGCGACGTGCGCGACCAGCCCCACGTCGATGAGTTGATGCGCCGAGACATTGACCGCCAACGTGAAGGAGCTCAGGTCGCTCAGCGGACCGGAACGCCAGGCCGCCAGTTGACTGCCGGCCATGTCGAGCACCTGCTCGCCGAGCTCGACCACCAACCCGGTGCGCTCGCTGAGCTCGATGAAGCGGTCCGGTTGGAGCAAACCCCAGTGGGGATGCTGCCAACGCACCAGCGCCTCCGCTCCGGTGATCTCGCCCGTGGCCATGTTGATGATCGGTTGGTAGTGCAGGATGAACTCTCGGCGCTTGAGCCCCGACCGCAGCTCCCGCTCGAGATGGGCCACCTCCATCTCGGCGGTGATGGTCGACCGGGTTTGACCGATCACCAGCGCCATCGCCTGTCCGATGATCACGAAGAAGCAGGCTCGGGCGATCCAGTCCTCGGGCTGCTGTGCCAGACCGCGGGCTACGTCGGCCGGCATCAGCGGCCCTGCGAGGAGCCCCGCCGTCACTCCGCACAGCGCGGCACCGCGACAGCCGAAGCGGGCCGCGGCGTACAGCACGGGCAGATAGAACCAGTGCGGGGCAACCTTCGACGCGCCGCCGGCCCCGTACGCGATCGCCCAAGACGCAGCCAGGCCAAGGAAAACCGACACCCAGGCTGCTCCACTTGGCATGCCCGAGAAAACGTTGAGCACCCGTCGGGTCACCCGCTCAGCCCGCGCCAGTGCCACGAGCTCGTATCGACCAAGCGGGCCCCCAACCTGAGAAGAGAGAAGACCTGGCGCGAACAAGCCGGTGCGCGGAGCCAGTGGTGACGCGAACGCCTCATCCGTTGCGCCGCGCACAATGCCCACCGCGGTGACGTGGGCCAGCCGTCGCGTCGGCTGGCCCGCGCCACAGCCTACTCGGAGCAGCTAGA
>JBEEFX010000329.1:0-9580 GCA_041166365.1 Acidimicrobiaceae bacterium | reverse complement strand
TGCTGGTTCATCGCCAAGGTCACGTCCCTGCCGGTCATCCTCATCTCGATCCCGTTCGGCATGGTGATCGCGCTGCACGTCGGCTCGCTGTCGCGCCAGCTGGGCGCCGAGTCCGGGACGGGTGCGGCGATGGTGCTGGCCATCGTGCGCGAGGCGTCGCCGGTGGCGACGGCGCTGTTGATCGCCGGCGCCGGAGGCTCGGCCATGACCGCCGACCTCGGTTCACGAAAGATCCGTGACGAGATCGCGGCGATGGAGGTCATGGCCGTCAACCCGGTGCACCGGCTCGTCACCCCGCGGCTGTACGCGGCATCGACCGTCGGACTGTTCCTGGTCTCGCTCGTCAGCGTCGCCGGCATCGCCGGTGGCTACGTCTTCAACGTCATCGTGCAGGGCGTCACACCGGGCGCCTACTTCCAGGGCTTCTCCGCGTTCGCCCAGCTGCCCGACCTCTACTCGTCGATGGCGAAGGCATGGGTCTTCGGCTTCATCGCCGCGATGGTCGCTTGCTACAAGGGTCTGTACGCCAAGGGCGGGCCGAAAGGTGTCGGCGACGCCGTCAACCAGGCAGTCGTCATCACCTTCATCCTCATCTTCTTCGCGAACTTCATCATGACGTCGCTGTACTTCGCGCTGGTCCCGCCCAAGCTCTGATGGTGGCAACGACGCGCGTTGCGCGGGTGCCGAAGGCCGTTGCCACGACGCTCGGCAACGCGCTCGAAGAGGTCGGCAAGCAACTCAGCTTCTACGCCAGCATCATGGGCGAGCTCATCTTCAACTGGCGGATCAAGGTCAAGTACCGCAGCGTCGTGTTCAACCTCGTCTCCGACATCACGATCGGTGCGGGCGCCTTGATCGTCGGCGGCGGCATGGTGTTCGTGATCTTCTCGATGTCGTTCTTCACCGGTACGGAGGTCGGCCTCCAGGGGTACGCGGGCTTGAAGCAGATCGGCGCCGAGGCGTTCACCGGGCTGATCGGCAGCTTCGCCAACACGCGCGAGGTCACGCCGCTCATCGCCGGCGTTGCCTTCGCCGCCCAGGTCGGCGCCGGGTTCACCGCCGAGCTGGGCGCGATGCGCATCTCCGACGAGATCGACGCACTTGAAGTGATGTCCGTGCCGAGCAAGCCGTATCTCGTTGCCACCCGTGTGACCGCGGCGCTCATCGCGATCATCCCGCTGTACCTGATCTCGCTCTTCGCCAGCTTCTACGCCACGAGGCTCGTCAGCACGAAGCTGTTCGGTCTGTCGGAAGGCGTGTACGACTACTACTTCCATCTGTACCTGCCGGTGCAGGACGTGTTCTTCAGCCTCGCGAAGGCGATGCTCTTCGCCACTGTCGTCGCGCTCATCCACTGCTACTACGGGTACAACGCGAGCGGTGGTCCTGCCGGGGTGGGTGTGGCGGTCGGCCGGGCGATCCGGTTGAGCATCGTCGCCGTGGTGCTCCTGAACCTCGTGCTGTCCTTGATCTTCTGGGGTGGCGGCAACACCGTGAGCTTGACGGGGTAGCCGGTGAACCTGACCACCCGGAACCGGAACATGATCACCGGCCTCATCGCGCTCGTGCTGATGTCCAGCGCGATCGTGGTCGGCGTCAAGGGCAGCTTCGGCGAGTTCGCCGACGTGTACCCGTTGAAGGCGAGCTTCGCGAATGCCGGTCAGGGCCTCCAGAAGGGCTCCGACATCAAGATCCGCGGGGTCAACGTCGGCAAGGTACGGAACGTGAAGCTCGTCGACGGGCGTGCGCTCGTGACGATGGAAATCCAGGGCGGCACGAAGGTCCCGACGACGGCCACCGCGACGGTGCGCCCAAAGACGCTGTTCGGCGAGAAGTTCGTCGACATCGCCCCCGGTGACGGCGAGATCAGCGGGCCGTACTACACGAAGCACGGTGATCTGCTCGACAAGTGCAACAAGGACGCGCAGCCCGAGCACAGCTGCGCCGTCGGGGGCTTCGAGCTGGAGCAGGTGCTCGGCGATGCCTACCCGGTGCTGACGAGCATCGACCCCCAAGAGCTGTTCACCGTCATCGACACGCTGGCGCAGAGTGGCAAAGACCTCGGGCCCGCCATCAACCGTCAGATCGCCAACGGCCAGAAGGTGCTCGACGTCATGGCCGCCCACGACGCCGACACGCGACAGTTCCTCACCGACCTGGCCACGCTCTCCAAGCAGCTCGGGGTCCGCGCCGACGACCTCGTCTCCGCGGCCAACGACCTCAACCTCGCGCTGCCGACGATCAACGGGCGCGCCGCAAAGCTCGACACCCTCTTGCAGCAGACCGCACGGTTGTCGAACGACGTCGCCGACCTGTTGCGCAACAACAAGGACTTCATCGACAAGAGCTTCGCCGGCGGCCAGCAGGTGCTCGACGTCATCTATGACCATCGCAACGACGTCGTCCCGTTGGTGATCGGCTTGCGCGAATACCTCCAGACGCTCACGGAGATCATTCGCATCCCCGTCGGCGACGGCACATTGATGGGTGCGGTGAAGAGCCTCACCGGCCCGGGGACCTGCGTCGTCTGCTCGACGAGCGCGGGCGCGCCCACCGCCACCACGGCCGGATCGGCGACCGTGCCAGGCGGGCTTCCGGTCGACCTCTTGCCGGCCGAGGCGTCTGACATCACGCAGCTGCTCGTGTACCTCGCGAAGCTGGGTGCGTCGTGATCCGCACGGCGATCAAGTTCGGTGTGTTCGTCCTGATCTGCCTCTCCTTCACGACGTACCTGGCGTTCACCATCGGCAACATCAGCGTGTCCGACCCGTTGGCGCGCGATTACCACACGTATCGGGCGACCTTCGATGACGTCACAGGTCTGCTGGCCAACGACAACGTGAAGATCGCCGGCGTCGTCGTCGGCAAGGTGAAGTCGATACAGGTCGTCGAAGGCCGAGCCGAGGTGAAGTTCGCCGTCAAGAAGAGCATCGCTCTGGGCCCGAAGACGAGCGCGTCGATCCGATGGCGAAACCTGATCGGGCAGCGCTACGTCTACATCACGCCGGACCCCGACCCGCACCCGGTCACGAAGATCGACGACGAGATCAAGGTCACGACGTCGACCATCGACCTCGGCGAGCTGTTCAACCGGCTCGGCCCCATCGTGACCAGCCTCGATTCGAAGCAGATCAACGACTTCCTCGACACCGTGAGCCAAGCGCTCGACGGCCAGCAGGACAAGGTCGGCAAGGCCATCGACGACCTGGCGATCTTGACCAAGGGCCTGGCCACACGCGACGAGAGCCTCAACCGGCTCATCGCGAACCTCAACACGGTGGCGGGCACGATCACCAACCGCGATCAGCAGATCCGCGTGATGCTCGACAACCTGGTGCTCATCTCGTCGACGTTCAGCGCGAACACCGACACGCTCGACGCCGCGCTGCAAGAGTTCGGGACGTTCTCCACGAACCTGCGCACGATCCTGGTGAACAACAGCAGCGAGATCGATCGTCTCATCGACAACATCGACCTCATCGCGGCCGATGTCATCAGTCCGGAGCTGGCCACCCTCGACAGCGCGCTCAAGGGCGTCGACGAGGCGGCGAAGCACACGTTCCTGTCCTCAAGGCTCGGTGAGTGGCTCAACGAAGCCATCCTCTGCGGCGAGCCGGGCCCACCGGGAACCGCTCCCTGCGATGCGGTGCTCAACAAGGGTGAGGAGCTGGCGCAGATCGGCAGCCAGGCGATCAGCACCCAAGCGGGAGCGAACGCGCTCAAGCACTTCCTCCTGGTGAACGCGCAATGAGGTCGTTCCGGGACATGAACCCGTACCTCGTCGGCATCGTGTCGATCGTGGTGCTCGGTGCGCTCACCGGCGCCGCCTTCGGCGTCGGGCTCTTCCACCTGTTGGAGAACACCTACGACGTACGGGTGGAGTTCGCGGACGCGTCCGGGTTGAAGACGGGCGACTCGGTGCGCGTCGCCGGGATAAAGGTCGGCCGGGTCACCGACATCAAGGCCGACCGCCAGAACGGTCTTGTCCTCGTCGATCTGGTCGTGAACCACGGCACGCATCTCGGTACCCAGACGCAGGCGGACATCGCACTCGAGACGCTGCTCGGCGCGAAGTACGTCCGGCTCAAGGGACCCGTCGCGCAGCCCTATCTCGAGGACCTGCCGAAGAGCGACAAACGACGAACGATCCCCGTCGCCCGGACGACGACCCCGTTCGACGTCTTCACCCTCACGCGCGTCGCGACAGAGAACATCAAGGCGCTCGACACGGCCGAGCTCAACAAGCTCATCAACGACTTCGCCGACATCACCGAGGGCAAGCAGCAGTCCGTGGCGGACCTCGTGCAAGGCCTCGACAAGGTGTCGACCGCCATCGCGTCGCGCGATACCGAGCTCGCTCAGCTCCTCGAACGGGCCGACACGCTCTCGCAGACGCTGGCCGAGAAGGATCAGACGCTCGTTGCGCTGATCGACCAGAGCAAGAAGATCCTGGACCTGCTGGCGAACCGGCGTGACGAGCTGGCCCGTGCCCTGGGCGCCGGCAGTGACGCCGTCACCGAGCTGTCGCGGATCATCGGTGACCACCAGGTGCAACTCGACCGCATCCTGTCCACCTTGCATCCCACCCTCGACGTGGTCGCCGCCAACCAGGCGAATGTCGACGCGATGCTGGCCTGGCTCGGCCCGGGGTTGTACGACCAGGCACTCGCCGGTCGGCACGGACCGTGGGCCGACCTGTTCATCCGCTCGCTCGGTCCGGACGTGTTCGGGATCGTCTGCAACGCGCTCCAGCACGGGTCGTCGTGCAACTGATGCGGCGCGTCGCGCGCGGTGTCGTGGTCATCGGTCTGATGGCCCTCCTGACGACCAGTTGCTCGCTGCCCGGCGGCGGCGGCGGGAGCCACAAGCTCGTCGCCTACTTCTCGCGCGCCGTGTCCGTCTATCCGTCGTCGCAGGTGCGCGTGCTCGGTCTTCCGGCGGGCAGGGTCGACAAGGTCGAGATCGTCGGCACCGAGGTGAAGATCACCATGTCGATCGACAAGGACGTTCCGATCCCGAAGGACGTCAAGGCACTCCTCGCACCACAGTCGCTCATCGGTGAGCGGTACGTCGCGCTGAGCCCCGCGTGGCGTCAAGGGCTCGAGAAGGCGCCCGACGGCATGGAGATACGCGACACGATCATCCCGGTCGAGCCCGACGAGGCGCTGGCCGAGCTGAAGAAGTTCCTCGACTCCCTCGATCCCGACGGGCTCGGCCGCCTCATCAACAACACCGCCGACGACCTGCAAGGCCAGGGGGCGACGCTCAACCACGCCCTGGACCAAGTGAGCCAGTTGGTGACGACATTCGCCGCGAAGGACACGGAGCTGGCGAGCATCGTCGACAACTTCGACCGCTTCACGGCGACGCTCGCGACGCGCGAGTCGCAGCTCGGCGACATTCTCTCGACCTTCAGTCAGGCAACGCAGGTGCTGGCCGACGAGCGACAGAGCATCGAGAACCTGCTCGCCGGCCTGGCCGACCTGTCCCGCAACGGCCTGCAGCTCGTGTCGAAGCACGCGGACCAGTTGCGCACCGACATCGAGACGGTCACGCGCCTGGCGCAATCGATCGACGTGAACCTCGAGGGCTTGGCCAAACTGCTCGACTCGGGCCCGGTGCTGGTTGACGGCATCCTCAACGCGTACGACCCGCTCAAGCGGGCGATCAACCTGCGGGAGAACTTCGGTCCAGCGGCCGCGGCGGCGCTCGAGGCGATCCTCGGTCCCGGGGTGGTGCCGACACCGTGCATCCCCGGTCTCCAGACGTGTCCTGTGCCGTTGAGCTCGCAGTCCGCCGGCGCGCCGGTGACGATCCAACTCCCGGCGGCCACCACGCCGATCGACGATCTGCTCGGTCTCCTCGGTGCGCCGACCGTGGCGGCCGCGGCCGCACCTTCGAGTGCGGAACGCGTCGCCGATAGTGTCTGCGGTGTCGGTTCGTTCCTGCGGAACGCCGCCGGCGCAGTGGTGGGGTCCTGATGAGTTTCCGGCGCGCCGGTCGCGCGGTGGCGGCTCTCGTCGCGGCGACGGTCGTTGCCAGTGCGTGCAGCCTCCCGGGAAGCACGCGAGGCCCGCTCACGATCACGGCCACGTTCAAGGACATCGGCGACCTCGTCGTCAACCACTCCGTGCAAGTGGCGGACGTGCGCGTCGGATCCATCACGAAGATCGAGTTGACACCGGACTTCAAGGCCAAGGTCACCATGTCCCTGAAGGACGTGAACCTGAAGGCCGATGCCGTCGCGGTGCTGCGCCAGACCTCCCTCCTCGGTGAGAAGTTCATCGAGCTGCGCGCGTGTGACCCGTCCGGCTCGCATCAGGACACGGGCTGCGACCCGAACGCCGGACCGTTGAAGAACCACGCCGACATCTCACTCGAGCACGGGCGGGAGGCGCCGGAGCTCGAGTTCGTCGCCGATTCGGCCATCCGCCTCCTGGCCGCGACGGCGCTGCCCGGCGACTTCGCCACGCTCGTGCAGACCGGCTCGGTGGGTTTCAGCGGTCGCGCCAACGAGCTGCGGGGACTGATCACCGATTTGTCGACGATCAGCTCGACGCTGGCCGATCAGACGTCGAACATCGTGACCATCATCGACGGCCTCGACCAAGCGACGACCGCACTGGCCGCGAACGATCCGGCGATGGATCAGCTCCTCGTGAACCTGTCGAACACCACGACGGTCCTCGCCAACAACCGCGACCAGACGGTCGCGACGTTGCAGGCCCTCACCCGGCTCGCGCAGGCGCAGGACGAGCTCGTGTTCAATCCGTACCTGGAGCAGGTCGACCGGCAGGTCAAGGAGCTCGACGCCATCGTCAACGAGGTCGCCCAGGGCCGCGGCGAGGTCAGCACGCTCTTGGAGTGGTTCAACCGGTTCGTGTACCAGATCCCGTTGGGGATCCCCGACGACTTCGCGCAGGTCTACGCGTGGTTCGTGAACTGCACTCCGGCGGGGTGCTCATGAGTAGGCGCACGCTCGTCAACTTGGTGTTCTTCATGTTCGTCTTCCTGATCATGTGCATCTGGGCCGTGCGCAACATCGTCGTGATCGATGCGATCGACAAGCCGTACACGATCACCGGAGAGTTCCAGGCCGCCTCTGGCATCCTGCCGAACGCGGAGGTCGCGTACCTCGGCGTGCACTACGGCCGCGTCGGCAGCGTGTCGCCGATCCCAGGCGGCGTGAAGATGACGATGAAGCTCGACCGCAACAAGAACGACATTCCGAAGTCCTCCACGGCCAGGATCTTCCGCAAGTCCGCGATCGGTGAGCCCTACATCGACTTCCAACCACCGGCGGGCTTCGACGCGAAGAGCGCCGGGCCGGATGCCTTCCTGCGCAACGGCGACAACATCCCGGTCGAGCAGACCCAGAACCCGCTCGAATTCTCCGAGCTGTTGCGATCGGCTTCGCGGCTCTTGCACGCCATCGATCCGCAGAAGGCGGGATCGCTCATCCATGAGCTGGCGCTCGCGCTCAACGGGCGAGGCGATTCGCTGCGCCAACTGACGATCGCCAACGACGAGCTGGCCGCGACCTTTGCGGCGAAGACCGATGCCCTCGACCGGCTGTCCACGAACAACACCACGCTCACGCACGTGCTGGCCGATCACGCCAACGACTTCGGTCAATCGCTGACCAACCTGAGCCTGCTCGCGGAGTCCTTGAAGAACGCGAACGGTGACACGGCGGTGCTGCTCGACGAAGGCTCACAGCTCATGGGCCGGCTGGCCGACCTCGTCGACGCGGAGAAGGGGAACCTCGACTGCGTGCTCCACGACCTCGCTGACGTGATCGACGTCTCGTCGGCCGGAAATCGGGTGGAGCGCACCGGCGACCTCCTCGTCAACGGGAAAGAGGCATTCGACGACGTGTTCGCCACCCGCGATCAGGAGCCGGACGGCGTGTGGGTGCGTGTGAACCTCCTCGAGGATCCCACCAATCCCGCACCCCAGTACGTCCCGCCGAAGCCCCTGCCGGACGTCCCCGCTGTGCCCGCGTGCGCGTCGACGATCGGCTCGGTGCACCACGGCCCCGACTTCGTGCCGTCTCAGGTGCTCGCGGCCACGACCAGGACGAGCCGCCTGCCGGAGCTTCCCGCGACGGGCGGAGTTGCGTTCCTCGGGCTGACCGGGGTTCTCTTGGCCGCTGCAGCCGCCTTCCGATGGGTGTCGCGTGTCGACCACTGAAGCTGAGGAAGAGGCTCCGAAGGAGGAGCCCGAGGAGCAGGAGCCAGAGCTCGAGCCGAAGTCGAAGTCGAAGCGCGTCGTTCGGAACCCCGCGCTCCTGATCGTGTCGATCGCCGCGGTGGTGTTCGCCGTGCTGGCCATCGTGATGGTCGCGATCGTCGTGAAGGACCGCTCGAAGAGCAACGACAGCGGCGACCGCACCGAGATCAGCACGACCGCCGCCCGCATCGCCGAGGCCATCACCGCCGTCGAGCCGTCGGGCGGCGGGGCACTGGCCGCCACCGTGGAGCAGCTCGGCACCTCGCCGGTCATCGCTCAGTACACCGAGATCTCCGACGCGATGCGCAAGGTGATGGGCCCACTCAAGTTGCAGTCCATCCGGGGCACGGTGAAGGAGGTCTACGTCGGCAACATCGAGGGCAGCGAAGCGCGGGTCATCGTCCGGCTCGACCTCGTGTACGTGGGTGACAACACCCGCGTCATCCCGGACCAGTACCTGGACATGACCCTGGCCAAGCTGGATGGCCAATGGAAGGTCGACAACGTGCAGGTGCTGAACGTGGCCCTTGCCGGGGCGGCGCCGACGTCGACGGTGCCCGGTAGCCAGCCCACGACGCCGAGTACCGCATCCTCCTCGGGCTGACCCGAGCCCGGTGGGGTTGCACCGTTCTGAGTTGTGTGTATCCTCCCGGCCCGCGGATCCCCCGGAACCGACGACCGGAGCACCTGAAAGAACATGCCTGACGACCCCGAGGACGACCTTCCCGAAGGCGAGGAAGAAGAGTTCGAGGAAGACCTCGAGCTCGACGACGCCGAGCTGGACGAGGACGATCTCGACGAAGCCGATCTGGTCGATGACGACGAGCTGGTGGATGACGAGCTCGTCGTCGTCGTGGAGGAAGAGGAGGACGAGGAAGCCACCCCGGCGCGCCCCGCCAAGGCCGGCGACGAGGAAGGCGAGGAGGACGACCTCGAAGAGCTCGATCCCGACGATGTCGAAGCCGACCTCGACACGATCCTCAAGGATCGCATCGCCGCCGCTGACGACGAGGAGGAAGACGAGGAGGACGAGGTCGTCGACGTCGACGATCGCGGCGACACGAACAAGATCCAGCCGCGCCGCCCTGGTGAGTTCGTCTGCCAGAGCTGCTTCCTGCTGAAGCCGCGGTCCCAGCTCGCGGACTCGAAGCGCAAACTCTGCGCAGACTGCGTCTGATGCCGTACACCAACATCGTCGTCGGCACCGATGGCTCGGAGACCGCCGAGCTCGCCGTGCGCCACGCCAGCCAGCTCGCCAAGGACCACGAGGCCCGACTCGTGGTGGTCACGGCCTACGAGCCCCACGACGATGAGCTGGCCAAGGAGTCCGAGGGTGTTCCGGAGGACA
>JBEEFX010000328.1:0-11603 GCA_041166365.1 Acidimicrobiaceae bacterium | reverse complement strand
GGCGTGCCGTCGCCCTTCGGCTCGGGCTCGTCCTTGGCCGCCGGCGCGGGACGGCTGTCGCCGATCTTCGGCCGGGGCGCGTTCGGGTCGGGCTTGCGCACGAGTGCTCGCTCGGCCGCCTCGACCGTTTGCGGACGGCCCTCATTCGGCCGCTCTGGCAGCTCGTCTGGTTGGCGCTCGTCGGCGGGGTTCGCCGTGCGGGTGCGGTTGCGGTTCCTGCCGCCGCGCGAACCGCGGCGGCGCTTGGGACGGGGTGTGGTGCTGTCGCCGGTCTCGGGCTGTTCAGCCCGGTCGGGGTTCGGCTCCTGCGGATCGCTTGGACCCGTGATGACGGGTTCGGACATTGGGGAGTTCCCTTCTCATGACGCACGCGCCTCGGCGTGCGGCGCCAACGTCGCGCGGTGCGGGAACGGGAGAGGCTCCTCGCGCGCGCCGTCGGTCGACAACCATTGGTGAAGTCTGCACACATGACCCTCGACGAGCTCGTCATCCGGCTGCGAAGCCAGTACCGCGATGAGCTCTGACGGACGTACGCCCCGAGGTTGCGTGGCCAGTTCGGCCACGAGCTCGGCACGCTGATCCACCATCTCGAGAGACAGGATGGCGGGCCGAAGGTCGTCGGTGACCTTGTGGCCCTTGCGCTCTCGGGTGACGACGAGCGAGTCGGCCGACAGGCAGCCATCGACGCGCTCGGCCAGCTCGGCAGGGCCGAGCCCGACCACCTCGATCCGCCACGTGCAGCTGGTGACGACCTGCTGCAGCGACGGCGTGCCGGACTCGATCTCGGCCGCCGCCTGCACATCCAAACCGATGGGCAGGCACGGATCGAGCCGGGCAGCAATGCGCTCGACGTCGACTGGTTCCGCCATGTCGATGTCGAGGTATTCGCCGAGTGATTCATGGCTGGTGGACAGCGCCAGCCCGAAGCTCAGCTTCGGATGAGGGGAGAACCCCTCGGTGTACGCCACCGGAAGGGTGGCCCGCCGCAGCGCGCGCTCCCACATGCGTGCGACGTCGCGATGGCTGGTGAAGCGGATCTTTCCCAGCTTCGAGAAACGAATGCGATAACGCGAATTCATCGGGCACCGCTGCTCAGGAAGACGAGTTGTCCTGTGCCCTGCGAGCCGCCGGCCGGCGGGGCCGCTGAGGCGACGATGTGTTCGATGCCGTAGCCGGTGCACGCGCCGCAGTCGTAGCACGGCGTCCACCGGCAGTCGGGCAATCCGACCTCGGCGAGGGCGTCACGCCAGTCCTGCCACAGGAAGTCCTTGTGGAGGCCGGCGGACATGTGATCCCACGGCAGGACCTCGTCTTCGGTCCGGTGGCGATGGACGTACCAGTCGGCCGACAGACCGTGGTCCGCCATGGCGTCTTCCCACAGCCCGAGGTTGAAATGCTCGGACCACTCCTGGAAGACGCCGCCGTTGCGCCACACCTGCTCGATGACCGGGCCAAGGCGACGATCGCCTCGCGATGCCAGCCCTTCGATCAACGTCGCTTTCGGGTCGTGCCACTTGAGTTGCACGCCCTTGTCGCGACGCAACGCGTCGCGCAGGAGGTTGACCTTGCGGGTCAGCTCGACCACCGTGTTCTGCCCGAACCATTGGAACGGTGTGAAGGGCTTCGGCACGAAGCCGCCGACCGACACCGTGACCGACGCGCCGTTGTGGTACTTGCGGCCGATCTCCACGCACTTGCGGGCGAGCTCGGCGATGCCGAGGGTGTCCTCGTCGGTCTCGGTGGGCAGGCCCGTCAGGAAGTACAGCTTCATGCGCCGCCAGCCCTGTGAGTACGCCGACTCGACCGCACCGTAGAGGTCGTCCTCGGTGATGAGCTTGTTGATGACCTGCCGCATGCGCCACGAGCCGGCCTCGGGAGCGAACGTGAGCCCCGTACGGCGGGCCTTCTGGATCTGCGCCGCGATCCCCACCGTGAACGCATCGACTCGCAAGCTCGGCAGGCTGACACTGACGTTGTCCTCACCGGCGGTGTCAGCGACGACGCGCTCGATGCCGGAGAAGTCCGCGGTCGACAGCGATGTGAGCGCGACTTCGTCGTAGCCCGTGCGTTGCAGCCCCGACTTGATCATGTGCCGGACTTGATCGGCCGGACGTTCGCGCACGGGTCGCGTGATCATCCCGGCCTGACAGAAACGGCAGCCGCGCGTGCAACCGCGGAACACCTCGACGTTGAGCCGATCGTGCACGACTTCGGTGAGCGGCACGAGTTGGTTCTTCGGGTACGGCCACTCGCCCAGGTCGGCGATCGTGCGCTTCTCGACAGGAATCGGGGCGACGCTCGACGTCACCGATTCGATCCGACCATCGGAGAGGTACGTGACGTCGTACAACGCCGGCACGTACACTCCGGGGATCCGCGCAAGTGCAACAAGCACGTCGCGCCGGTCGTGGCGACCGTCGGCCTTCCAGGCACCGACGACCTCGGTGATCTCCGAGACAACCTCTTCGCCGTCACCGAGCACCGCGAAGTCGAGGAAGTCGGCGAGGGGCTCCGGGTTGTAGGTGCAATGGCCGCCGGCGCCGATCAACGGATGCTCCGGACGGCGATCGGCGGCGCGCACCGGTACGCCGGCGAGGTCGATGCAGTTGAGCACGTTCGTGTACACGAGCTCGGCCGAGAGATTGAAGGCGAAGATGTCGAAGTCACCCGCGGGGTGATGCGTGTCGACCGAGAACAGTGGCAGGCCGTGCGCCCGCAAGAGCACCTCGAGGTCGGTCCACGGGGCGTACGTCCGCTCCGCGATGGCATCGTCGCGTTCGTTGATGATCTCGTACAGGATCTGGAGGCCCTGGTTGGGCAAGCCGATCTCGTAGGTGTCGGGATAGGCCAGCAGCCACGAGACCTTGTCGTCGCTGTGCACGGGCGTCTGGGCGCCGTCTTCACAGCCGATGTAGCGCGCCGGCTTCTGCACTCGGGCGAGCAGCGGCTCCAGCTGCGTCCAGATCGACGTCATTCTCGGCAAGACACTACCGGCCTGGGGGTCAGGCGAACCGCCGCATGTGCACGTTGAGGACCAGGCCGAGCGCAAAGAATTCGGCAATCGTCGACGATCCGCCGTACGAGACGAGCGGGAGCGGGATGCCGGTCACCGGCATGATGCCCATCGTCATCCCGACGTTCTCGAAGATCTGGAACATGAAGAGCGACAGGACGCCGACGCACACCAGCATCCCGAACTCGTCGCGCGCCAACTGAGCAGTGCGCCACACCCGCCACGCGATGATGCAGAAGAGCGCGAGCAAGGTGGCCGAGCCGACGAATCCGAGCTGCTCCCCCACGGCCGTGAACACGAAGTCGGTGTGTTGCTCGGGCACGTTCTGGAGACGGGTCTGGTTCCCCTTGAACAGACCTGCACCGAAGGTACCGCCGGCGCCGATCGTGATCTTCGACTGGTTGGTGTTGTACGTACCGAGGCCTTCGTCCTGGTGCGTGAACGACGTGAGCCGATCCTTCTGGTACTGCGCCAGGATGCTCGAGTTCAGCATGACGGTGGCCCCGAGCACGGCGACGACGACGAGCGCGACGAGATGCTTCGCGCTGGCGCCGGCGATGAGCAGCACACCAGCGGTGATCACCGCGAGGACGAGGCCGGTGCCGAGGTCGGGCTGCAGCATGATGAGCAACAGCGGCAGCCCCGCGACTCCGAGCAAGGCGAACAACCGCCGTCGGTCGATCTCCCCGTAGAACTGCGACGCGAGGTTCGCGATGGCCAGGATCAAACCGAGCTTGGCGAACTCCGAAGGCTGGAGCTGGAAGGGACCGAGCTGGAACCACGACTGCGCGCCGTTGCTCTTCGACCCGAGAGGTGACACCACGAACAGCAGCAGCGCGCACGCGCCGCTGTACAGCAACAGCGCCCAGTCACGGAAGTGCCGGTAGTCGACCGCGACGGTGACCGCGAGCACACCGAAACCGATCAAGACGTACAGCGCTTGCTTCTCGAGGAAGGTCAACGAATACGGCGGCACCGGGCCGCGGGTCGCGGAGTACACCATCAACGCGCCGAGGCAAGAGACGGCGACGACGCAGCCGACCAACACGAGATCGAGGTGTCGCCACGCGGCAGAGGGGTTCCGGCGCAGGGTGCTCGCCGGGCTGCGCGGGACCGTGCGAGGGACCGTGACCGCCATCAGTCCGGGCTTCCGTTGGAATTGTCCACGGCGCCGGCGAGGGGTGCCGACAGCACTCCGCCCGGGCCGACGGTCGGCGCCTGCGCCGGGTCGGCGAGCGCTTGGAACACTCGCCGGATCACCGGAGCGGCCGCGGTCGCGCCGAAGCCCGACTCCTCGAGCACGGCCACACCGACGTACCGGGGTGCATCGAACGGCGCGATGCCCACGAACAACGCGGTGTCCTGCTTGCCCTGGACCTGAGCCGTCCCGGTCTTACCGGCCACCTGCCAGTTCGGGAACGAACGGAATGCGCCGAACGCCGTGCCCTCCGAGGAGTTCACCGCACCGAGCAGGCCTTGCATGATCGGGTCACGGAACTCGGGCGGCATCGCCACCTGGTGCAGCACGCGCGGGTCGATCGGACGAACGACGTCGTTGGTTCCGCCCTTCGTGATCTTGATCGCGATGTTCGGTGAGTACAGCGTGCCGCCGTTGGCGAGCGTGCTGTACGCGTTGGCCAGCTGCAGCGGGGTCACCGTCACGGTGTTCTGCCCGATCGCGAGCTGGACGTTGTCGCCGGTGTACCAGTCGCCGTACGGCCACGCCGCGGGATTCGCGTCGTGGAGCTCCTTCTTCTCACCCGGTGTGAGCACGTAGCCCTTCTGCTCGTCGAGCGGGATGCCGGTCCCCGCCGCGAACCCGAGGTCGCGCGCCGTGTCCTGCATGGGATCGCCGTAGGTGCTCCGGTCGGTCCAGAACTGACCACCGAGTTGGTAGAAGTACACGTCGCTCGACACCGTCAGCGCACGCGGCAGGTTCACGCGACCGTGCGACGTTCGTCCGGAGTTGACGAAGCTGCACTGCTCGGCCGCGCCCTGGCAGCCGGGCACGATGTAGACGCCGCCGTCGTTGATCGTCGTGGCCGGCGTGATGACGCCCGTGCGGAGGCCGGCAAGCGCGGTCACGAGCTTGAACGTCGAACCGGGCGCGTATTGGCCCTGGAGGGCACGGTTGTTCAGCGGGAAATAGTTCGCCGGGTCGTTCAGGATGTTCCAGGTGTCGCTCGGGATCGGCCGCGTGAAGTCCGCCGGGTTGTAGTCGGGGTACGACGCCATCGCGATGACTTGTCCGGTGTTCGGGTCGAGGATCACCGCCGCGCCCGCGGGCGACTGGTTGTACGAGCCGTCGTTGTTCCGCCGCTTCGTCGCGCTCACGAGCTCGTCGTGCAGTGCCTGCTCCGTGATGGCCTGCACGTTGGCGTCGATGGACAAGTACACGTCGTTGCCCGGGATCGGCGGCGCGTACGAGAGCTCGCGAACGGTGTTGCCCGCCGCGTCGATCTCGAGCGTGCGCACACCGGGCGCGCCGCGGAGCTCGTCTTCGTACGTTCGCTCCGCTCCCGTCTTCCCGATCTCGTCACCGGGCGTGTACGGCTTCTCGCTGTGCGCTTTGGCGTCGAGCTCCTCCTGCGTGGCCGCGCCGACGTAGCCGAGGACGTGCGATGCGGTGCGCCCCAACGGATAGGCACGCACGGTGGTCTGGGCGACCGACACAGCGTCGCCGAAGTCGGCATGATGCTCCGCGAGGTACAGCAAGCCCGGTTTCGGAAGGTCGTCCGCGACCGGGACCGGCGTGTACGGGCTGTAGCGCTTGTCCTCCAAGCGCGCCTCGAGGAAGGCGCGCGTCACATCGTGCTGCGTGTAGCGCGTCAGCTCGGTCGCGAGCCGGTCGAGAATCGCGGCGCGCTGTGCCGGCTGCTTCTTCGCGTCCGGCAGGTTCTTCTTGTCCACGGTGACGACGACGGAGATGCGGTTGTCGACGATCACCACGCCATTGCGGTC
Organism: Acidimicrobiaceae bacterium; assembly: GCA_041166365.1. Classification (GTDB taxonomy): domain Bacteria; phylum Actinomycetota; class Acidimicrobiia; order Acidimicrobiales; family JACDCH01; genus DASUCS01. The sequence goes on along the minus strand of JBEEFX010000328.1, from coordinate 5,629 downwards.
GAAGATGCGCCCGCGCGGTGCCTCCTCGCGAACCTCCCGCTTCTGGATGGCCTGCGCTTGGAGCTTCAGCTGCGTCGTCGCCATCACCTGCAGGTACCAGAGCCGAGCGAACAGCGCCGCGAACAGTGTGATGATCACGATGCCGAGGATTCCCAGCCGCAGGCGCGGGTTCTCGACGCTCATTCGTGCGGTCACGTCGGGACCAGCCGTCCGCTGCGGGTGATCACCGGCATCGACCAGCGCACCACGCGCATCATCGGGAGCACCAGCGCCCCGTTGACGATCGCCACGACCGCGCAGATCGTGAGCAGGTGGCGATTGAAGAGGCCCTCCAGCCCGAGGAACTTTCCGAGGACCGCCAAGGTGACGACGCCCAACACGCTTCCGGCGGATGCGGTGAGCACGGGTATCCACCACGCCGCGCGCAACACGCCCGCCTGCGCCATGCCGACGATGTAGCCGACGAGCGTGTAGCCGAGCGCGAAGAAACCGGTGGGCGTGCCGTGGACGATCAGGTCGAGTGTGAGCCCGGCCACGAAACCGACGATCGCGCCGCGGTCACGGCCGCCGGTGATCCCCGCCGCGATCGGCAACAACAGCATGACGTCGCCCTTCGCGCCGAAGATGTCGAGATCCGCGAACATCGTCGTCTGCACGGTCAGCAGCACGAAGACGACGAACGCGGGCCTCGTGTACTTCATTGGGGAGGTTCCCAGAGCAGCACCTTCACGAAGGTAAGCCGCGTGAGGTCCGCCAAAGGGGTCACCGTCAAGATCTGTGTGAGCTGACCGGCGGACAGGTCGACCTTCGCCACCTTGCCGATGGGAATCCCGGCAGGGAACGTCGCTCGATCCTCGCCGCTCGTGTTGATGAGCTCGTCCGGGGGCACGACGACCTTCGGGTCGATACCGGCATCGACGACCAGCGGCTTGCCGTCCCCGAGCCCGTGCAACAGGGCAGTCTCGTTGGAGCTCAGCAGCCGAACGCCGACGACGACGTCCGGGTCGTTCAGGAGCTTGATGACGCTCCGATTGCCCTGAACGTCCACCACACGCCCCGCCAGGCCGGCCCCGGTGACCACCGGCATTCCCACCTTGATCCCGCTGGCCGAGCCGCGGTCGATCTCGATGGTGTGCTCGAAGTTCGTGAGGGGACCGGCGATCACCTGGGCGGTCACCGCCGGCAGGGTGGTCCACTGGGTGATCCCTTGGGTGGCGGCGAGGTCCTTGAAGGCCTGCTGGTCGGCCAGGGCCTGGTCCTGTTGGCCTCGGACCTGGTCGAGCTCAGCCCGGAGCCGATCGTTGTCCTTGCGCACGTCGTCGTAGTGGAAGAGCCCGTTCCAGGCGCTCGTGAACGGCGAGAAGACGGTACCGGCGGCGTCGCGCACCGGACTGAACGCCGTGGAGGCGGCGCTCCGCAGGGAGTGGATGGCGCTCGAGCCACGGAAGTCGAGCGTGAGCACGGTCAGCGACGTGAGAATCAACAGCGCCAGCGTGAAGCGGGACCGTCCGCCGCGGCTCGAGAGGGCCATCAGGCTCCCTCAGGAATTATCGATCGCCGTGAGACGAGAACAGCACGCCCTTCAGCGCGTCGAACTCCTCCAACGACTGTCCAGAACCGATCGCGACCGCGTGCAACGGATCATGGGCGATGACGATCGGCATGCCGGTCTCGTGCTGCAGGCGCGCGTCGATGCCATGAAGGAGTGCGCCACCGCCGCTGAGCACGATGCCCTGCTCCATGATGTCCGCGGCCAACTCGGGTGGCGTCTTGTCGAGCGTGACCTTGACCGCGTCGACCACTGCTGACACGGGTTCGTCGATCGCCGCGCGAATTTCTTCAGTCGACACGACAATGGTCTTCGGCAAACCGGTGACGAGATCGCGTCCGCGAATCTCTGCGTGCACCTCGTCGACGAGGGGCCACGCCGAGCCCAACGCGATCTTCACTTCTTCAGCAGTGCGATCGCCGAGCGCGAGGCTGTATTCCTTCTTGATGTAGTTCACGATCGCATCGTCGAGCTCGTCGCCACCGACGCGCACGGACTGACTCGCGACGATTCCTCCGAGCGAGATGACTGCGACCTCTGTGGTGCCACCTCCGATGTCGACGATCATGTTGCCGGTCGGCTCTTGCACGGGCAGGCCCGCGCCGATCGCGGCGGCCATCGGCTCTTCGATGATGTAGGCGGGCTTGCGGGCGCCGGCGAACTCGGCCGCCTCTTGCACCGCGCGTTGCTCGACGCCGGTGATGCCGGAGGGCACGCAAATCACCATGCGAGGGTGCAGCGACAGGCGTCGCGGATGCACCTTCGTGATGAAGTACTTCAACATCTTCTCGCAGATCTCGAAGTCGGCGATGACGCCGTCCTTCAGGGGCCGGATCGCCTGGATGTGCGCGGGCGTGCGCCCGATCATCCGCTTGGCCTCGGTACCGACGGCCAGCAAGCGGCCGTCGCGAGCGTTGACCGCGACCACGGAGGGCTCGTCGAGCACGATGCCACGACCGCGCACATAGACGACGGTGTTGGCCGTGCCCAGATCAACGGCCATGTCGCGGCCCATGAACTGCGAGAGAACAGTTTCCGACATGCGCTTCCCGTACGTGCGAGTGGTGTGCGAAGGGTAGTCGGCAACCGAAACCCGCACGCCTACTGAACGCGATGGTGTCGGCCCCTACTTGGGTGCACAGGGTAGACGCTGTAATGCGTTCGCAACAATCAGCTGCATTCCGCCGGCTGCCACGGGCGAGTTCTCGATGGACTGGTGGTTCGTCTTCCAGCCCGGCTGAGCTTCAGAGCGCGGGAAACCAGAGCTTGATCTCGCGCGCCGCCGACTCGTGGCCGTCGCTGGCGTGGACGAGGTTCTCGGTCGTCGTCGTTGCGAAGTCACCGCGGATGGTGCCCGGCAGCGCGTCGTCGACCTTCGTGGCACCGACGAGCATGCGCACGAGCGAGAAGGTGTTGTCCGCCGGACCCTCGACCACCATCGCGAACACGGGCGAACGCGTGATGAAGCTGATCAGCTCGCCGTAGAACGGCTTGGACAGATGCTCGGCGTAGTGCGCGGCCGCAAGGCCCTCGTCGACGAGGCGCTCTTCGGCGGCGACGATGCGCAGCCCTTTGCGCTCGAGGCGCGCCACGATCTCACCGATCAGTCCGCGCTCCACGGCATCGGGCTTGGCCATCACGAAGGTCCGGTTCATGGCGCGGAGGGTAGGTGGGTCACCGGACGAGGTGCGAACGCGCCGCGCCGATGAACCAGAGCGAGCCGGTGACGAGCACGGCGTCCGTCGGGCCGGCGAGCCGCTTGGCCCGTTCGATCGCGCCCCCGATGTCCGGCTCGACGATCGCCTTGGCACCCATCTCCTCGGCGATCCTCGCGATCTCCTCGGGCGGGATCGCTCGCGGCGACGGCGCCGTCGATGCGATCACCACGGCGGCGACATCCGCGTCGAGCGCCTCGAGGATCGCTCCCGGATCGCGGGGTGACAACATCCCGACGACGAGGATCGTCTCACCGTCGTGTTGGAAATCCTCGTGCAGGGTGGCGGCGGCCACGGCGGCGCCCTCAGCGTTGTGTGCGCCATCGAGCACGATGAGTGGTTCGCGGCCGACGACTTCGAAACGGCCGGGCATCGTCACGGACCCGAACGCGTCGCGCACGATCTCGTCGGACAGCGGCGACTCGAAGAACGCTTCGGCTGCGGCGAGAGCGACGGCGGCATTGTCACCCTGATACGCGCCATGGAGCGAGAGGAACACCTCTTCGTGCCTCGCCGATGGTGTCCGCAGCTCCAGCAGGCGGCCGCCCACGGCCAGCTCGTTCGACTCGCAGCCGAAGTCCCGGTCTCGCTCCCAGATCTCGCGAGCCCCGGCGCGGTGGAAGATCGGCGCGAGAGCGGGATCGACTTCGCCGAGCACCAGCGTGCTCATGGGCTTGATGATCCCGCTCTTCTCTTCGGCGATGCGGGCTCGCCAGTCACCCTGACCATCGGTGTGATCGTGACCCACGTTGGTGACGACCGCGACCGTTCCGTCGCACACGTTGGTCGCGTCGTATCGGCCCAGCAGCCCGACCTCCACGACGGCCACGTCGACGGCGATGTCGGAGAACCAGCGCAGCGCGGCCGCAGTGAGCAGCTCGAAGTACGAGTTCGTGACGCCCGCCACGGGCTCCAGCCGTTCGAGATCGGCGAGCAGAGCGGCGAGATCGTCGTCGTCGATCGGCTCGATGTTGCGGGCGATCCGCTCGTTGATCCGCTGGAGGTGAGGGCTCGTGTAGGTGCCGACCGAGAGACCGGCCTCGGCCAGCAGGCCCGTGATCATCCGAGCGGTCGAACCCTTGCCGTTCGTCCCTGTGATGTGGATGACCGGATAGCTCTGCTGGGGGTCGCCCAGCACCTCGACGAGTCGGCGCATCCGCTCGAGCGAGAGCCCCTCGACGCGACCGGCCGTCGCTTCCAGGTTGATGTGACGGTCGAGCCAGGTGAGTCCGTCCGTCAGCGCCATGCCTGCATTCTGGCGTCACCCAGGGGCGCCTCTGTCCCCCGGTCGACGCAGAGAGCGAGCGAGAGCTACACGGGCAGGAGGTCGAGGGCCTTGGCAGCCTTCGGGTGACCGCCCTTCTTGGCCTTGCGCTTGGCGAGGTCGGCCCGCTCGGCGGCGACGTGCTTCGCGTGGATGGCGGCCTCGGCGGCCCGCTCGCGGGCGGCGGCGCTGGCTTCGGCGGCCTTCTCGCGGGCCGCCCCGGTCGCGTCGACCGCGCGCTCCTTGGCTCGTTCCCGCGCGACCTCGGCCGCGGCCTCCACCTTCGGCAGCGCGATCTCCGCCGCCGCGAACGCCGCGTCCAGAGCGGCTTCCACCTTCGGGCGCGCCTTGTGGGCATAGCCGACGAGCTTGGTCTTGCGGGCCTTGCGCTTCGCCCGGCGATCGAAGATCAAGCCGACGAACCCCCCTGCAGCGGCGCCGCTCATGGCAGCGGTCTTCAGATCGGGCTGGGGGGCAGAGCCATTGCCGTCAGTGGGGGAATCGTTGCTGCGAGCGAGAGCCGCTCCTGCACCGATGCCGCCACCGACCAGCGCGAACAGCACGAGTCGCTTCATGCCGCCCGCGTACCCGGAGTTCTCCCTGGCAAACCGACACAGAAATGTGTCGGTTTGCCAGGGAAAACCAGGAAGGTGGTCAGGAGGCGGCGCGGCGCGGCCGGGTTTGCCGAGGCGTCTCGTTGCGAGGAACGAGCGTGGGATTCACCTTGTCGAGCACCGCCTGGGCGTTGATCACGCACTTGCCGATGTCGGTGCGGCTCGGAAGGTCGTACATGATGTTGAGCAAGACCTCTTCGAGGATGGCGCGCAGCCCGCGGGCGCCGGTCCCCCGCAGCAACGCGAGGTCGGCGACGGCGTCGAGCGCATCGTCGCTGAACTCGAGCTCGACGTCTTCGAACTCGAAGAACTTGCGGTACTGCTTGATGAGCGCGTTCTTCGGCTCGACGAGGATGCGGATGAGCGCGTCTTTGTCGAGGTTGGACACCGCTCCGATCACCGGCAAGCGACCGATGAACTCGGGGATCAGGCCGAACTTGAGGAGGTCCTCGGGCATCAGCTTCTCGAGGACCTTGCCGCGCTCGGC
>JBEEFX010000327.1:0-12209 GCA_041166365.1 Acidimicrobiaceae bacterium | reverse complement strand
GGATGCCGAGCTGATCGGCCTTTCGTCGCACTCGGTCGGCCTGCGCCTCTTGGACGCTGGAGGAGTGGCTCTTCACCCCGATGCCGAGCTGTTCGCAAAGGTCGAGGAGCTCCTTGTTGGTGAGCCCCAACTCCTTGGCCAGCTCGTGTACTCGTGGGTTCTTGGGCAAAGAGGTTCCCTTACCTTGTCGATGCAGAGCCGCCGCCCGACTGGACAGCGCCTTAGAGCTTAGGTGGACAGGCCCCGGCTTCCCGCAGGAACAGCGCGTCGTCAGGCTTCGCCTGTCGAGAAAAACGCCACTGTGCCTCTGGGTCGCCTCGCCCTATCGGGCTCGGCTCCTTAGTCTCGCGCAGCTGGTCCGGGCGAAACGAAGTCCGTTCGGAGCTTCCCGAGCTCCGCAGCATCCACTTCTGCCCGAAGGGCCCTGGCAAAGGCCCCCCGGCCCACGGCGGCATCGAAACACGGGAGCGATTCCTGGCAGAGCCAGGCACCCCGGCCCGGAAGGGCACGCCCGGGGCGCACGCTTCCGTCAGGTGATCTGCCGAACCGCACCAGTTCCGCCTGCGGCCGCCGGGTGTGACAGCCGATGCAGGTGCGAAGCGGTGGGGTTACGACTCGCCCCCGTCGGCTTCGGCGGAGACCGTTGCCTCGGCGGGCCCGACCGGAGCCGGGTCCTCCGCAGCCGCGGTCTGGGGCGTCGCCGCCGCAGCCGGCTCGATCTCGGGCTCCGGCGGCAGCTTGGTGTCGTCGCCTTGATGGGCCCACTGGTCGGCCGAGAGCGCGGGGCCACCTTCGGCCGGCTGCCACACCTGTTCGCCAGACGCGGGATCGATGACCCACTCGCCCTGCGCCCACTCCTCGCCGCCGTAGGCCTCTTCGTCGGCCAGCTGGGTCTCGCTCTTGATGTCGACGCGCCAACCGGTGAGGCGCGCCGCGAGGCGCGCGTTCTGGCCTTCCTTCCCGATGGCCAGCGACAGCTGGTAGTCGGGGACGATGACCTCGGCGGTGCCGCTGGTCTCGTCGATGCGGACTTCCTTGACCTTCGCCGGTGACAGCGCCTTCATGACGAAGTCGGGAGGATCGTCGGAGAACGGGACGATGTCGATCTTCTCGCCCCGGAGCTCGTTGACGACCATGCGAACACGCGCGCCACGCGCGCCCACGCACGCGCCGACCGGATCGACGTTGTTGTCGTTGGACCAGACCGCGATCTTCGTGCGGTGCCCTGGTTCGCGGGCGCAGGCCTTGATCTCGACGACGCCGTCGGCGATCTCGGGTACCTCGAGCTCGAACAGCCGCTTGATGAGCCCAGGGTGGGTGCGGCTCACCACGATCTGCGGGCCCTTCGAGGTCTTGCGGACCTCGACGATGTACGCCTTCACGCGCGCCCCGGGCTCGGGCCGCTCGTACGGGACCTGCTCGGCTTGCGGCAGCAGCGCTTCGACCCGACCGAGGTCGAGCAGCGTGTAGCGGCTGTCGTTCTGCTGGATGATGCCGGTGACGATGTCGCCCTCGCGTCCGGCGTACTCCTCGTACTTCTGCTCGCGGTCGATCTCCCGCAGGCGTTGGGTCATCACCTGCTTGGCGGTCTGCGCGGCGATGCGCCCGAAGTCCGACGGGGTGACGTCGATCTCGTCGCCGTAGGGCTCGCCGTCCTCGTCGATCTCCTGTGCGAACACGCGGAATTCGAAGGAGTCCGGGTCGATCGTGACCCAGGCGTACTCGTAGGCGTCCTCCCGCCGCTTGTACGCCGACTCGAGCGCGTCCGCGAGCGCGCTCAGCAGGGTGTCGATGGTGATGCCTCGCTCCGCCGCGAGCATCTGGAGCGCTTCCATCATGTCGAGATTGCTCATTGGTGCCTCATCCGGTTCTTCGGGCCAGCCCACGCTGCGCGCCGTCGGGGCGCACCAATGAGCTCGCCGCTACGCGGCGAAAAATGCACTGTGCTGATGATTCGCTCGCTTCGCTCGCTCATGAGCTGGCCTTTGCCTTCTTCTTGTCGGCCGCCGGCTTGGTCTGGCCTGGCTTCGGGGCAGGTCCCCATTCGAAAACCGTGCGCGCCTTTTCGATGTCGTCGTAGCGGAGGGGGTGGTCGCCGACGGTGATGCCGTCGGCGTCGGCAGCGACGAGCGTGCCCTTGATGCGGCGTTCGCCATCGACTCGGGCGTTGGTCTTGACCGAGATCGTCGTGCCGACGGCCCCCGCGTAGTGGGCGGGGGTGCGGAGTGGCCGCTCGAGACCGGGACTCGACACCTCGAGCGTGTACTTGCTCGGGATCGGATCGTGCTCGTCGAGGGCCACGGAGATGATCCGGGTGGCGCGGGCGATCGCCCCGAGATCGACGCCCCCTGGGGCATCGACGGTGATCCGAAGCGACGAACCGGAGTGCTCGACGTCGTAGACCGTCAGGGATTGTCGTTCGAGCAGCGGCTCGACCACTTCGCGCACGCGCTCGACGATGCTCACCTGACAGTCACCTCCTCCGGTCGCTTACCTCCAGGTCAAATGATTCACGCAAATCGGCCGTGCGATCTGCAGTACCCCCGTACAAAACGGAACGGGCCGATCTGTAAGAACTAGGCGTGGGCCGGAGCCCACGCCTCACGGGGTCCGCCACTATAGCCCTTCAGCGTTGATCCGGGCGGTCGCCGCGACCGCCCCCGACGCCACCATCCACAGCCTGTCGCCCTGCACCACGACCTCCGGCGCCTGTCCTCGATCGATCCCGCCCCGGAACTCGAGGACGACGGCGACCGGGGCGATCAGGTCGAGATGCTCCTCGACCACCGCCCAGTAGACGGCATTGTTGACGTGGCCCAGCACATCGAAGTCGCTGAAGCGCAGCGGCCACGGAACGCCCGCGACGCCCTCCGGCGGGCCGTCATGGGTGAGCCTGGCGGACACCGTTCGCCCCCCGACGGCCTCGCCGTAGAGACGGTCGAAGTCCGCCGGCAGGACCTTCGGCCGGCCGGTCGCGAGATCGACGTGGACCCACACGGCGGTGACCTCGATCGAGCCGCCGCCCGATCCGGTGATCGAGGTGCGCCGCTCGGCCCAGCGGCTTCCGGCGCCCGACGCCCAGGTGGAAAGCTTCAGGCTCTCACGGAAGACCGGGAACTGTTCGACGTGCAGCGTCGTGCGCCGAACGACCCAGGCTGTTGCCTCGTCGCCGATCGCGTCGATGCCGTCATCGTGCGCGATGTCCTGGAGGTGCCGGGCGACCGCATCGAGGCGCATCCGCCCCTTCGGCGTGACGTCGGACAACCGGACCGGCCGGGTGGCCTCGTAGACACGGCCGCGGGACGGTCGATCAGTAGGCACGTGCACAGAACGCGACGAGATCGGGCTCGTCGTCGGCAGCCGGCACCGAACCATCGGGCCGCTGCAGGCACCGCACCGTGACCGCGGACTGGGCGAGCGTGGCTTCGCCGTCGACGCCCACCACCGACCAGGGCACGCGAGCGAACCCTGTTTGCGTGGCGTCGAGCACCTCGTCGAGGGACGAACACTCGGCCGTGCGCTCGTCGCGTCGCGTCGTCGCCGTCGCCAGCAACTCCGCTTGCACGAGGTCGACCTGCTCGCCGACTCGCTTCACTGCCGCGCTCAACGGAATCGACTCCTTCTTGCCGAGATGCCGCCAGACGAGCGTGACGTTGCCTTCGGCCAGATCGCGAGGCCCGACCTCGAGCCGCAACGGCACGCCCTTCAGCTCCCAGTCCGTCGCCCGCCGGCCGAACGACGTGTCGACGCGAGCGTCGAGCTCGACCCGCACACCTGTCTTGCGCAGCTCGTCCGCCAGCCGCGCCGCGGCCTCACCAGAGCCGTCGGCGTCCTTGACCAACAGCACGACGCACTGCACCGGCGCGAGGCGGGGTGGCAGCACCAAACCGCTGTCGTCACCGTGCGCCATGATCAAACCGCCGACCATGCGCGTCGACGTGCCCCACGACGTCGTCCAACAGAGCTGCTGCTGGCTCTGGTCGTCGAGGTACACCATGTCGAACACGCGGGCGAAGTTCTGGCCGAGCTCGTGCGAGGTACCCATCTGCAAGGCCTTGCCGTCGCCCATCATCCCCTCGAGCGTCATCGAGTTGATGGCACCCGGAAAGCGCTCAGCCGAGGTCTTGCGTCCGACGAGCACCGGAATGGCGAGCACCTGCACCATGAAGTCCTCGTAGGCCTCGTGCAGGATCCGCAGCGCGTAGGCGCGCGCGTCGTCTTCGCTCGCGTGCGCGGTGTGACCCTCTTGCCAGAGGAACTCGCTGCTCCGCAGGAACAGTCGTGTCCGCAGCTCCCAGCGCACGACGTTGGCCCACTGATTCAGCAGCAGCGGCAGATCGCGGTAGGACTGCACCCACTTCGCCCTGTACTCGCCGAAGATCGTCTCGCTCGTCGGGCGCACGGCGAAAGGTTCTTCCAGCTCCTTGCCGCCGCCGATCGTGACGATGGCCAGCTCAGGGCTGAAGCCCTCGACGTGCTCGGCCTCGCGCTCGAAGTATTCGAGCGGGATGAACAGCGGGAAGTAGGCGTTCTGCGCGCCGCAGGCTTTGATGCGCGCGTCCATCTCGGCGACCATCCGCTCCCAGATGGCGTAGCCGTAGGGACGGATCACCATCGTCCCGCGGACGGGCCCGTTCTCGGCCATCTCCGCCTTGGCGACGACGTCCTGGTACCAGCGCGGGAAGTCCTCCGCCTGAGGGGTGAGCACGCTGGCCATGGGCCCGACGTTACCGGTGCGCGGCCGTGGCACCCGGACGCGTTACTCCACGCGCTTGTGGATCAGGTCGACGCGCTGCTCGCTCGCGTTGGCGTCGTCGCCCTTCTCCTCGAGGAGCACTGCGCGATCGGCCTCGGCCGCCGCCTTCGCCGCGGACAGATCGGCTTTGGACAGCGCACGCTCGATCCCGTGCTCGTTGATGAACTCGGCCCACTCGACGAGCGCTTCCACCATCTGATCCTCGGGAACCACCGCAACGTTGGTGCCGCGCACGAACAGGTGGCCGCGCTTGTTACCGGCGGCAATGCCGAGGTCCGCGTCGCGGGCTTCGCCCGGCCCGTTGACGACGCATCCCATCACCGCGACCTGCAACGGGATCTCCCGGTCACCGAAGGCCGCCATGGCGCGGTTGGCGACATCGATCACGTCGATCTCGGCGCGGCCACACGACGGGCAGGCGATGAGATCGACGTTCTTGCGCTCGCGCAATCCCATCGACTCCAGCAGCGCGCGGCCGGCGCGCGCTTCCTCGACCGGGTCGGCCGTCAGCGAATAGCGGATCGTGTCGCCGATCCCCATCGCCAGCAACGTCCCGATGCCGGCGGTTCCCTTGATGAGCCCGACCGGTGGCGGGCCGGCCTCGGTCACCCCGAGATGCAGCGGGTGGTCGGTGACCTCGGAGAGTTGGCGATACGCCTCGATCATCAGCGGAACCGAAGAGGCCTTGACCGAGATCTTGACGTCTTCGAAGCCGACCTCGTCGAAGTACGCCAACTCGCGCTGCGCGGACTCGACCATCGCCTCCGGCGTGACGCGGCCGCCGTACTTCTCGTACATGTCAGGATCGAGTGACCCACCGTTCACGCCGATCCGGATCGGCACGCCGCGATCCTTGGCTTCCTGCGCCACCGTCTTGATGTGCTCCGGCCGCCGGATGTTGCCGGGATTCAAGCGCAGGCAGTGCACACCCGCGTCGAGCGCGGCCAACGCCATCTTGTACTGGTGATGGATGTCGGCCACGATCGGCACCGGCGAACGCGGGACGATGTGCGCCAACCCATCAGCGGCCTCGATCTCGTTGCACGTACAACGGACGATGTCGGCACCGGCCGCGTACAGCGCGTAGATCTGCGCAAGGGTACCGTCGACGTCGGCTGTCTTGGTGATCGTCATCGACTGCACCGAGATGGGCGCATCGCCTCCGACCGCGACGGGATTCGTCGGATGGCGGAGGACGATCTGACGTGTCTTGCGACGCGGGAACTGCCCGTCGACGAGCACTAGTTGAAGTGGATCGGATTGACGATGTCGAGGAAGATCGTGGAGACGCCGAGCAGGATGAGCACGAACACCACCGCGTAGGTGAGCGGCAGCAGCTTCATCACATCGACCTGGTAGCGCCGTCCCTTGCGAGACCGGATCCGCTCGTACGTCGCGATCGCGAGATGACCACCGTCGAGCGGCAGCAACGGGATCATGTTGAAGATCCCGATGACGATGTTGATGCTCGCGAAGAAGGCCAGGAACGCGAACGCGCCCTCGTTGGTGATCTCGCTTCCGAACCGGGCCGCGCCGATGATCGAGATCGGCCGGTTCCCGTCCACGGAATCGCCGGAGCCGGAGGACGATCCCGAGCCGGTGCTGTCAACGGCGGGGCTCCCACGGTTGATGACCGTGTCGGCGAAGTGCGAGAGGCCGGACGGCGAGAAGAACGATCCGAGGAAGCCCACCGTCTCCTTCGAAGCCGACCCGACGTCGGTGACGGTTCGACCAGCGGCCGTGATGGGGTCGAGGCGCTCGAGCGGCGGTTGCAGTTGCCGCAACTCGATACCCAGCAGGCCGTGCCCGTCCTTCTCACCGAGTTGGATCGGGAGGGTCAGCACCTGACCATTGCGCTGGACGGTGATCGACGCCGGTTTGCCGGCGCGCGTCGCCAGTGCTGCCTGCAACTTCGGGAACGTGGTGATGTCCTCACCGTCGAGCGAGAGGAGCGTGTCGCCCGGCTGGATGCCGGCAGCCTTGGCCGCCGATTCCTCGAGCACGTTGTCGACTCGGTACGGCGACTCGGAGCGCGTGAGCAGGTGGCCCCCGGGGGCGCCGAAGATCGTGAACACGAGGAAGACCGCGACCAACGCCTGCAGGAAGTGCATCGTCGATCCCGCGACGGCGACCGCGACCCGCTTCGGGTAGCTCTGCTGGCGGTACGTACGGGGCTCGTCCTCCGGAGGTACTTCGTCGAGGTTGTTCATCCCGATGATGCGCACGTACGCGCCGGCCGGGATCGCCTTGATGCCGTACTCGGTCTCGCCGCGAGTCGTCGACCAGAGCTTCGGCCCGAATCCCAAAAAGAACTCGGTGACCTTCATGCCCGAACGCTTGGCCGCGATGTAGTGCCCGAGCTCGTGCAACACGATCATCACGACGATCGAGAAGACGACGAGCATCAGCTGCCAGCCACCGGACAACCCGAGCAGGACGACCAGCGAGAGCGCGAGGATGAGCGAGATTCGCTTGTCCGGCGGAGGCGTCGAGCCCACCTGCATGAGCCGGTCATGGGCCAGACGCGGGTGATCGCCGGCTCCGGGGGGCTCCGGCCGTAGCTCGTCGTCGGTCTTCACACAGTCCTCTTCTCGATCACCTGGGTGGCCTCCCGCCGGGCCCTGCGATCGACTTCGATCACAACGTCAGCGGACTCCGCCTTGGTTCCATCATGGCGGTCGAGCATCTCTCGCAAAACATCGGCGATGCTGACCCAAGAAATGAGGCCGTCGAGGAAGGCGCCGACGGCCACCTCGTTCGCCGCGTTGAGCCAGGCCGGCGCCGTCTCACCCATCCGGCCCGCTTCGAACGCCAGCGCAAGGCACGGGAACGCTTCGAGATCAGGCGCTTCGAAGTCGAGTTGGCGCAGCTCCGTCCAGTCGATGCGTCCGAACGGCGTGGCGATGCGGTCGGGATAGGCGAGCGCGTAGCCGATCGGCAGGCGCATGTCGGGCAGCGACAGCTGCGCGATCGTGGCACCGTCGGTGAATTCGACCATCGAGTGGATGATCGACTGCGGATGCACGACGACCTCGATGTCGTCGTAGTCGACACCGAACAGCTCGTGCGCCTCGATCACCTCGAGGCCCTTGTTCATCAACGTCGACGAGTCGACCGTGATCTTCGGGCCCATGCTCCACGTCGGGTGGGCCAGCGCGTCATCGATGGTGACATCGGACAGATCCGCGCGGGTGCGACCGCGGAACGGTCCCCCACTCGCGGTCAGGACGATGCGCTGCACGCTTCGGCGATCCCCGGCGCGAAGACACTGGTGCACCGCGCAGTGCTCACTGTCGACAGGCACGAGCTCGGCTCCCGGCGTCGAACGCACGCGTTGCACGACCGGACCGGCGGCGATCAGCGACTCCTTGTTCGCGAGCGCAAGGCGCTTCCCCGCGCCGAGCGCGGCCAGCGTGACCGACAAGCCGGCAAACCCCACAACGCCGTTGAGGACCACGTCGGCGCTGGCGCTCACGTCGGCCATCGCGGCTGGGCCGGCGACGACTTCCGTGCCCACGGGAACCTTGGCCTGGAGCTGGCGCGCCCGGCCCTCGTCGGCGATCGCGACGACCTTGGGCCGGAACTCGCGCGCTTGCTCGGCGAGCAGATCGACGGACGAGGCCGCGCCGAGGGCGACGACCTCGTAGGAGTCGCGTTCGGCGCGCACGACGTCGAGGGCCTGCGTGCCGATGGAGCCGGTCGCGCCGAGGATGGCGAGCGAGCGCATGATCCCGTCAGGCTACCGGTGCCTTCTGGCGTCACCGGCGCGGCCGTGGACCGCATGATTGACGCCAGAACGACTCAGAAGATGAGGATCCTCGCCGCGTAGTAGGTGGCAGGCAGGACGAAGAGCAGCGCATCGAAGCGATCGAGCACGCCCCCGTGGCCGGGCAACAACGTGCCCATGTCCTTCACGCCGAGATCACGCTTGAGCACGGACTCGCACAGATCACCGAGCGTGGCTGCGAGCGCGGCGACGAGGCCGAACATCGCCTTCTGGCCGAAACCGATCTCGTCCCACGGCGAGATGTGCCCGAGCACGACGACCGAGATGAGAACGGACGCGATCCACCCGCCGGCGAGGCCTTCGAACGTCTTGTTCGGGCTGGCGGACGACATCGGTCGCGTACCGAGACTTCGACCCACGAAGAACGCACCGACGTCGTAGCTGACCGCCGTGAGGATCGCGCCGTAGAGCACACCGATGCCGGACGGAAGGGTGAGGATCAGCGCGGAGAACGAACCGAGCACCACGACGTATCCGACGACGAGCATCGTCGACGCCACACCCAGCACCGGCGAGTCGTCGCCGCCGGCACCGGTCAGATACCAGAGCAGGCCGAAGACCGCCGTGAGGAACAACACCACGGGATACGCGGCCTCGCCCTTCCAATACGCGGCGAGCGGCAACATCCCCGCGGCGGTGATGCCCAGCAACGTCGCCGGCTTGTACCCCGCGCGGCGGAGCGCCGTGAACAGTTCGACGCTTGCGAGCATGATGACCGCCACCGCGATCACCATCACGTACTTCGGCCCGGCCGCGGCCAGTACCACGAACAGCGCGGCGATCCCGATTCCGACGGCGGCCGCCTGCTGCACGTCGCGACCCGGGTCTGTCGCAGGGCGCGACCGCTGTCGAGCGCGGCGGGGATCACTCGAGATGGCACGGGTGCTCGGCGCCACTGGTGCGACCATCGCATCGTCGGGGGAATCGAACTCGAAGAATTCCTCCGGATCGGGACGGTTCGGATCGAGCGCACCGATCTGGGTCTCGTCATCGGCGAGCCGTGAGAAGTCGTCGAACTCGTCACGCTCGAAGTCGGTGCCTTCGCCGCGCCAGCGCGGCTGCGACGAGGAGAAGGTGGACCACGCGTCGAGATCGTCGGACTCCTCGTCGGAGCCCGAGGACAGGATCGCGGGAACTTCGCCGGTGGCCGGCTCGGTCCAGTGCGGCATGTTCACCGGGTCGGGAGGCACGACGGCCGGCCGCTCGATCTCGCTCGGATCGGATGTGCCCGACAACGGAAAACGGATCGCGGGACGCGGGCCGTCGCCTGGCGGCGCGTCGGGGCGATCGCCGTACCGCGGCGCGTCGTGCGGTAAGCGACGCGCGACGTCCTCGCGCTCGATGGCCTTCTCGGCCTCCTCGGCTCCGATGATCCGCACGCCTTCTGCGGGTTCATCAGGGCGTCGGTCTCGGGGGAAGAGCTCTTCGTCCATGGATGGCCTCCTTCAGACTTCGAGCAGCTCGCGCTCTTTGTGATCGAGCGCCGCGTCGATCTCTGCCTCGTGGGCATGGGTCAGCTTGTCGAGCTCCTTCTCCGCTCGAACCAGGTCGTCTTCCGTTGCATCGCCGTCTTTCACCAACGCGTCGAACTCGTGACGGGCGGCTCGCCGCAAATTGCGAATGGCGATCTTGCCTTCCTCGCTCTGGTGCTTGACCCGCTTCACGAGCTCGCGGCGGCGCTCAGCCGTGAGCTGCGGGAACACCAGGCGGATCACCACGCCGTCGTTCGACGGATTCAAGCCGAGGTCGGAATTGCGGATGGCCTTCTCGATGGCCGGCATGGAGGCCTTGTCGAAGGGGTTCACGACGAGCAGCCGCGCTTCGGGAACGCTGAAGCTCGCGAGCTGCTGGAGCGCGACCTGCGAGTCGTAGTACTCGACGACGAGCTTCTCGACGAGGGACGACGACGCCCGACCCGTGCGCACGCTGGAGAATTCGGCCTTGGCGTGCTCGACGGCCTTCTGCATCTTGTCGTCGTGCTCGCTGAGGACGAGTTCAAGTAGCTCGTTCATGCTCGCGACGCCCGATCACTGGACAAGAGTACCGATTGCCCCGCCCAGCAGGATGGACCTGACGTTCCCCTTCGTCATGAGATCGAACACCACGATGGGCAGTTTGTTCTCCATGCAGAGCGTGACGGCGGTCGGGTCCATCGCCCGCAACCCCTGATTGATCACGTCGATGTAGGCCACGTGGTCGAGTTTGGTGGCCGCGGGATTCGTTCGGGGGTCGTCCGTGTAGATGCCGTCGACGCCCGAGTGGGTGCCGCGGAGAATCACGCCGGCTTCGATCTCGACGGCTCGTAATGCAGCCGTGGTGTCGGTGGTGAAGAACGGGTTGCCGGTGCCGGCCGCGAAGATCACCACGCGACCCTTCTCGAGATGACGAATCGCGCGCCGCCGGATGTACGGCTCCGCGACCGCCGCCATCGTGATGGCCGATTGCACCCGTGTCGGCTGGCCCATCCGCTCGAGCACGTCTTGCAGCGCCAGGCTGTTGATGACCGTGGCGAGCATGCCCATGTAATCGGCCTGAGCGCGGTCCATGCCGGCACTTGCTCCGGTCATCCCCCGCCAGATGTTGCCACCGCCGACGACGATCGCGATCTCCACGTCCAACTCGGCGCGGACCTCGACGATCTCCGACGCGAATTGCTCGACGACCTTGCCGTCGATGCCGTATCCCTGATCGCCGGCGAAGGCCTCGCCGGACAACTTCAGCAGGACCCGGTCCCAACGCGGCGTTTCAGTCATCAGCCGCCAATGATGACCTGCGCGAAGCGGATGATCTTGGCATCACCGAGCAACTGCTTGACGGTCTGCTTCTCGTCCCGGACGAACTTCTGCTCCAGCAGGACGGATTCGCGGAACCAGCCATCGAGCTTGCCGTCCACGATCTTGGGCAGCGCGGCCTCGGGCTTGCCCTCGTTGCGTGTCGCAGCCTCGAGTGTGTCGCGCTCGGAGGCGATCGCCTCTTCCGGCACTTCGTCTCGCGAGAGGTACTTCGGTTTGGTGAACGCCGCGTGGACCGCGATGTCGTGAGCGAGCTCGATCGAGCCGCCTTCGAGCTCGATGATCACCGCGTTGACGCCGCGACCATCCTGGCGGTGCAGGTAGGTGTCCAGGGGGTTGCCCTCGCGTGCCTCGACGCGCGCGACCTTGCCGACCTCGATGTTCTCCTTGGTGGTGAGCTTGAGATCGTCGACCTCGTCCTTGTAATTGTCGATCGCCGCTTCACCCTCGGTGAGCACGGAGTCGGCCAACTTCTGGGCGAGCTCGGTGAACGCCGCCGACTTGGCGGTGAAGTCCGTTTCGCTCTTCAGCTCGACGAACGCGGCCAGGTTCGCGTCCGAGGCAACGGCAACTGCCCCTTGGCTGTTCTCGCGGTCGGCGCGAGCGGCGGACTTGGTGATGCCGTGCTCACGCAGCCACTTCGCCGCGGCCTCCATGTCGCCGTCGTTCTCTTGCAGGGCGCGCTTCGCGTCCATCATCCCGGCGCCGGTCGCGTCCCGTAGCGCCTTCACATCCTTTGCGCCGAACTCGGCCATTGGAATTACGACTCCTCGGAGGTGGTTTCGGTCGCTGTCTCGGGCACCGCTTCAGGGGCGGCGGTCTCGGGCTCCGCCTCTGCGGCAGCGGGCTCCGGATCCGCTTCTGCGGCAGCGGG
>JBEEFX010000326.1:0-7550 GCA_041166365.1 Acidimicrobiaceae bacterium | reverse complement strand
GCCGCTTGCGCCCATGTCGCGATCGCACGTGCGACGTCTTCCTCGACGGCGGCATCCTTGATGTGCACTTCCGCGTCGGCGCCGGCCGCTCCGAGCGAATCGGTGCCGGTCGTCAACGCCACCACGTGCCCGTCAATGTCCGCGGCGAGCGTGGCGGCGGCACCGAGCAGCTCCCCCGTCAGGCGCGGCCGCCTCGGCTCCACTGCCACCGCGACGGCCGGACCGCGCGGCCCGCGGGCCGGAGGTACCACCGTCGACCGCTCGGCGCTCGGGGCATCGAGTGCGTCTCGCTCGACCAGGAGCCGTACCGCCTCGTCGACCTGCTCGTCGACTGACCCCGACAACTGCACGTGAGCGCGCTCGATGTCGAGCACGCGCACTTCGCCCACGTACGTCCCGCTGCCGTCCTCGCCCCATGGCCCGTCGCCGAGGTCTGTTGCGGTGAGGACTCGTATCCGGTCGGCGGCGACCGCGGCGCGTCCTTCGGGATCGACCTTGGCCGGCTCACACAGACGTTCAGCGGTCGACACGATGGCCGGCAGGTGCACGATGCGCTCGCTCTGGCCGTCGTCCTCCTCGCACACGACACGGAGCTGACCCTCACCGAGGTCGAGCTGCCTCACGCCGGTGACGAAGGGAAGGTCGAGCAGCTCCGCCACCTCGGGGCCGACCTGACCGGTGTCGGCATCGACCGAGTTGCGGCCGACGAGCACGAGATCGAACGGGCCCTCGCGCTGCAGCACGGCGGCCAACGCGCGCGCCGTCGCGAGTGTGTCGGAACCGGCGAACGCGACGTCGGTGACGAGCACACCGTCGTCCACGCCCCACGCGATGGCCTCGCGCAACACCTCCTCGGCGGCCGGTGGTCCGAGCGTGAACACCGTCGACGTACCACCTGTCGCGGCGGCCAGCTCCGCACCCTTGCTGACGGCTCGCCGGCAGTACGGGTTCAGCTCGAGCTCGAGGCCCACGCGCACCAGACGCCCTCCTGGTCCGAGCTCCATCGCCTCGAACTTCGGGACCTGCTTGACGAGTACTGCGACGCGCATCAGCGAGGGAGGCCGAGCAGACGTTCGGCGATGATGTTGCGCTGGATCTCGCTCGTGCCGCCGGGGATGGTCGCACCGAACGAACGCAACCACTGCGTGATGAACGATCCGTCGCGCCACACCTTCGGCCCCCGGACGCCGAGATCGATGCCGTCGAGCCCCGACTCCTCGGCGCCCAACAGCAGCGCTCGCTGCAAGGCCTCGCTCCCGAACAGCTTGAGGATCGAGTGTTCGGGCGCGGCCTGTCCCTTCGTGAACTTGGCGAACCCGCTGTAGCCGAGCGCCTGCAGCGCCTGGTGATCGATGTACGCCGACGCGACGAGGTCACGCTGGCGGGCATCGAAGGCCCCGTCGCGGCCCAGCAGCACCAAGTCGTCGATCACGCCCGCGAGGTCGTAGGCGTAGTTGATCCAGAGCATCGCCCGCTCGTGCGCGAGCGAACCCATCGACAACCTCCACCCGTCGTTGAGGTCCCCCAGCAGGTTCTCCTTCGGCACCTCGACGTCCGTGAAGAACACCTCGTTGAAGTCGGCATAGGTCGGCTCGGTCAGCTCCGCGATCGGCCGGTATTCGATCCCTGGTGTCTGCATGTCGATGATGAGGACGCTGATGCCCTTGTGCTTCGGCACCTCGGTGTTCGTGCGCACGAAGCACAGGCACCATGCCGCGTGCTGGGCGCCGGAGGTCCACACCTTCTGGCCGTTCACGATGAACCGGTCGCCGTCGAGCACTGCCTTTGTGCTCAAGGACGCGAGGTCGCTACCGGCATTGGGCTCGCTCATGCCGAGGCACCAGCTGATCTCGGCTCGCAGCGTGGGGAGCACGAAGCGCTCGCGTTGCTCCGGCGTGCCGAAATCGATGATCGAGGGCGTGATGATCGCGAGGCCCTGCGGGTTCGTCGTCCGGCGGATGCCGCGCCGCGTGATCTCGTCGAAGTAGATCATCTGCTGCGCGGCCGACGCGTTGCGTCCGCCGAGCTCCGGCGGCCATCCGGGCACGAGATAGCCGTTGTCGAACAGCGTGCGCTGCCAGCGCACGGCCCAGGGCTTCAGGTCGGCGCTCGACCGGAACGGGTCGGCCTTCTCCGCCTCCGTCGGCGGCGGGTTCTCTTCGAGCCACTCGACGAGCTCGGTGCGGAACACCTCGTCCTCGTCGCTGAAGTGCAGCTGCATGTCAGGCCGGGGTGAACGAGGCTTGCAGGTGCTTGATGCCGTGGATGAAAGGTGACTGCAGCATCTGGGGCTCACCGGTGGCCTCGATGTCGGGCAGTCGCTTGAAGAGCTCCGTCATCATCACCTTGATCTCGCGACGGGCGAGGTTCGCGCCCAGGCAGAAGTGCGGGCCACCGGCACCGAAGCCGACGTGCTCGTTCGGCGTTCGCCGGACGTCGAAGCGGAACGGATCGTCCCAGAAGTCCTCGTCACGGTTGGCGGAGTTGTACCAGAGCACGACTTTGTCGCCCGCCTTGATCGTCTCGCCGCGGAGCTCGACGTCTCGGGTGGCCGTGCGGCGGAAGTGGATGACGGGAGTGGCCCACCGCACGATCTCTTCGACGGCGGTGTCGATCGTGCCGTCGAAGTCGTCGAGCAGGATCTTGCGCTGGTCAGGGTGCCGGGTGAGCTCGAGGAGGCCGTGGCTGATCGCGTTGCGGGTGGTCTCGTTGCCGGCGGCGACGAGCAAGACGAAGAACGACCCGAACTCTGCCGCCGTCAACCGGTCGCCTTCGACCTCGGCTTGCATCAGCGCGGTGGTGATGTCCTCACGGGGATTGGCGAGTCGATCCTCGCCGAGCTTCTGCGCGTACTCCCACAACTCCCAGCCCGCCGTGAACGACGCCTCGATCGTGCCGCCGTACTCGGGGTCCGTGCCTCCCAGGATGATGTTCGTGCGGGTGAAGATGAAGTCCTCGTCCGCCTCCGGAATGCCCATCATCTGGCAGATGATGTCGAGCGGAAGTCGCGCGGCGACCTCCTCGACGAAGTCCACCTGGCCCTTGGGCGCCACCTTGTCGACGATCTTGGCCGCCAACTCGCCGACGTAGCCCTCCAGCTGGTTGATCATTCGTGGCGTGAAGCCCCGGTTGACGATGAGACGCAGCTTCGTGTGGCGCGGCGCGTCCATGTTGATCATCGAACCGAAGAGCTCGTTGACCTCGGCCGGGAAGTCCGGCACGTTCGTGCCCTGGCCGGAGACGAACACGTCCGGGTTGCGGCTCGCGAACAGCACGTCGTCGTACTTCACGAGCGACCAGTAGCCGGGCCCCGCGGGGAACAGTTCGAACTCGGGCTCGCTGTGGAACGACAGCGGCCGTTCACGCCGCAGCTTCGCGAACATCGCCTCGCGCCCCAGCTCGTCTTCCGGCCACGTGTTGAAGTCGCCGAAGTCGATCTCGTCCGCGGGCACCGTGTACTCGGGCAGCACCAAGGTCATGCGCCCGACGGTAGACGCTACGGTCCCGAACGTGCCTTCTCGCCGGACGGTCGTGACCAGTGTGCTCGCGGCATTCGGTGCGGCCGCCGCGACCTATCTCGCGGTCAAGCGAGCGGGCGAGAACAAGGCCAGGGAGTCCGCTTCGCCGCTGACGTCGACGAGCCGGGCCGCCCGAACCGCCGACGTCGCACGAATGGGGACGAAGGCCGGCGGCGCGTACGCCGTGCACCGAGCGCGGCGCGCATTCGCGTCGGCGGAGCGCAAGGAGGAGCTCGACGCCGAGCTGCAGCTCCGCACCGCCGAGCAGGTGGCCGAAGCCCTCGGTCACATGAAGGGTGCGTTGATGAAGGTCGGCCAGATGGCGAGCTATCTCGACCAGGGCCTGCCCGAACCGATCCGCGAGCAGCTCGCGCAGTTGCAGGCGGACGCTCCGCCGATGGCTCCGGAGCTGGCCGCAGGGGTGGTCGAGCGCGAGCTCGGCGCGCGACCGGAGCAGATCTTTGCCACGTGGGACCCGGTGCCGTTCGCGGCGGCGTCGATCGGGCAGGTGCATCGCGCGATCACCAAGGACGATCGAGCGGTCGCGGTGAAGGTGCAGTACCCCGGCGTCGACGAGGCGATCAACGCCGACCTCGCCAACGCCGGCCTGCTGGTCCAGATCATCAGCATGGTGTTCCCCGGCGTCGAGCCCGAGCCGATCGTCGACGAGCTCCAGCTGCGTCTGCGCGAGGAGCTCGATTACCTTCTCGAAGCGAAGAACCAGCGGGCGTTCGAGGCGTACTACCGCGACCATCCGTTCATCTCGATCCCACGGGTCGTCGACGAGTTGTCGTCGCGGCGCGTGCTCACGACGGAGTTGGCCGAAGGAGCGCGCTTCGACGAGCTGTTGACCTGGTCGCAGATCGAGAAGGATCTCGCGGCAGAGACCATCTACCGGTTCGTGTTCGGCAGCCTCTACCGGCTGAGCGCGTTCAACGGCGACCCGCATCCCGGCAACTACTTGTTCAATCCTGGTGGCCGCGTGACGTTCCTGGACTTCGGACTGGTCAAGCACTTCACGCCCGATGAGCTCACGCTGCTGGCCAACATGTCCGAGACGTTCGCGGTCGAGAACGACATGACGCAGTTCCGGCGAGCCATCTCGGAGAGCGGGTTCCTGCGTGACTCGAGCAGGTTCACCGACGAGCAGCTCGACTCCTACTTCCGGCATTTCTGGGAGTTCGTCATGGTCGACGAGGAGTTGACGACGACCCCCGAGTGGTCGTCCGAGAGCGTGCGCCGGTTCTTCGACCCCACCGGCGGCTACGGCGAGATCATGCGCGCCGTCAACGTCCCTGCGAGCTTCGTGATCTTGCAGCGCATCAACCTGGGCCTCGGCGGGGTGCTCGGCGAGCTCCGGGCCACCCGCAACTGGCGGCGCATCGCGATGGAGCAGTGGCCGTTCGTCAACGGCCCGGCGTCCACCCCGCTGGGCGAGGAGGAAGCCGCCTGGCTCGCCGCCCGGGTGGCCACCCGAACCTGACACGGGCGTCAGGTATCGTGACGGCCTTGCCGGCCACCGACCTCGACACGTTCTTCCGGCCGCGCTCCGTCGTCGTCCTGGGGGCGTCCGACACGCCCAACAAACCCACGTCCGCGATGACGCGCAAGATCCGGGCGTGGGCCGAGCAGTTCGGCGCCAGCTTCCATCCGGTCAACCCGAACCGGGAGACGGTCGACGGTCTCGCGTGCCACCAGTCGATCGACGATGTTCCCGATGAGGTCGACCTCGCCGTGATCCTCACCGGCAACGCGGTGGAAGCGTTCCAATCGGTGCTCGACAAGAAGCCCAAGTTCGCGGTGATCTTCGCCGCCGGGTTTGCCGAAGTCGGAGCCGACGGCGAGCGCGAGCAAGCGCGCCTGGCGGAGATCGTGCACGCGTCGGACACGCGGTTGCTCGGGCCCAACACGAACCTCAACGCGTTCGAGACGTTCCGCGACGACCTGCCAGGCAAGCGGCTCGCGCTGATCACGCAGTCGGGTCACCAGGGCCGCCCGATCTTCCAGGCGCAGGACCTCGGCATCGCGATGAGCCACTGGGCGCCGACCGGTAACGAGGTCGACCTCGAATTCGCCGACTTCGCCCGGTACTTCGCCGACCAGCCCGAGGTCGGAGCGATCGTCGCCTACATCGAGGGGTTCAAGGACGGGCGCACGCTGATGCTCGCGGCCGATCACGCTGCGCAGCAGGGCGTGCCGATGGTGATCGTGAAGGTCGGTCGCACCGAAGCCGGCCGGTCGATGGCGAAGAGCCACACCGGGCACCTCACCGGCTCGGACGCGGTGACGAGCGCCGTGTTCCGTCAGTTCGGCGTGACACGAGTGAACGGGCTCGACGAGCTGCAGGACACGGCCGCGCTGCTGGCGCGATCCGAGAAGCCGAGGGGCGACGGTGTCTGCATCTACGCGATCTCCGGCGGTACGGGCGCGCACCTCGCCGACCTCGCCTCGGCCGCGGGACTGCGCCTGCCCGATCTCACGACAGCGACGCAGGAGGCGCTGCACGAATGGATCCCGACGTACCTCCGCGTGTCGAACCCGGTGGACAACGGCGGCGCTCCTTCCGCAGATTGGCGGGGACGCAAGATCCTCGACGCGCTCGTGGCCGACCCGAACGTCGACGTGGTCATCTGCCCGATCACCGGCGCGCTCGCGTCGATGTCGAAGCCGCTCGCCCGCGATCTCGTCGCGGTCGCCGAGACGACGGACAAGCCGATCTGCGTGATCTGGGGATCGCCGGTGACCGAGGGCGAGCAGGCGTACGAGATGCTGCTGTCGTCACCGAAGATCGTCACGTTCCGCACGTTCGCGAACTGCATCGGTGCCGTGCGCTCCTACTTCGACTACCACGAGTTCGCCGGTCGCTATCGATCGCCGTTCAAGAAGACCGTCCGGCCCAAGCCGGTCGAGTTCGGCGAGGGCGAGCACGCGTCGAAGCAACTCCTGGCGGCGTACGACATCCCGGTGACGCGTGAAGAGGTGGCGACGTCCGCCAAGGCCGCGGTGAAGGCCGCCGAGGCGATCGGGTTCCCCGTGGTGATGAAGGCGGAAGGAGTCGATCACAAGTCGGACGAGGGTCTCGTGCGGCTCGGCATCAACTCGGCCAAGAAGGTCCGCGCCACCTACGAAGAGCTCGCCGGTCGCACCGGACGCGTGCTCGTGGCGGAACAGGTCGAGGGGGGTACGGAGTGCGTCATCGGGGTGAGCCACGACGACCTCTTCGGCCCCGTCGTGATGTTCGGGCTGGGCGGCGTGTTCATCGAGGTCTTCGAGGACGTCACGTTCCGCGTGCCACCGTTCGACAAGCGCGAGGCTCGCCGCATGATCGACGAGGTTCGTGGCTCCGCACTGCTGAAGGGCGCGCGCGGGCGACCGAAAGGCGACATCAACGCGCTCGTCGACACGATCATGAAGGTGCAGCGCCTGGCCGTCGACAACGCCGCCACCCTGGCCGAGCTCGACATCAACCCCCTCGTCGTGCTCCCGAAGGGCGTGGTCGCCCTCGACGCCTTGGCCGTGAAGCGATGACGATGCGAGATCCATGAGCGGCATCCGGGATCGGACGGCCATCGTGGGGGTCGGGCAGACGGAGTTCGCCAAGTCCCTCGACCGGTCGGAGAAGCGCCTCGCCCTCGAGGCCATCAAGCTCGCGCTCGACGATGCTGCCATCGACCCCGGTGACGTCGACGGTCTCGCGTCGTACACCCTCGAGACGACCGAGGAAGTCGAGATCGCCCGCAACCTCGGCCTCGGCGACATCACGTTCTTCAGTCAGGTCGGCTACGGCGGCGGCGCGGGATGCGGCGTCGTCGGCCACGCGGCGATGGCGGTCGCCAGCGGGCAGTGCACGGTCGCGGTGGCATGGCGCAGCCGCAAGCGCGGGGCCGCCACTAGCCGGCCGTGGTCGCAGGTGCCGGACCGCGTGCGCGGCTCGCACCAGTGGACCCGCCCGTTCGGCCTACTACGCCCGGTCGACGAGATCGCGATGCTCACGCGTCGGTACCTGCACGAGTTCGGTGGAACCCGCGAGCA
>JBEEFX010000325.1:0-9923 GCA_041166365.1 Acidimicrobiaceae bacterium | reverse complement strand
AGGCACGCCCATGGCCATTGCCTCGAGCAACGCAATCGGCAGTCCCTCGACCTGCGAGGCGAGGACGAACACGTCGCTCGCGCTGAGCAACCCCGCGGCGTCGTCGACGTAGCCGAGAACCCGGAAGCGCTCGCCGAGCCCGAGGCGCTCGGCCTCCGCCCGGACCTGCGCCTCGAGCGGGCCCTGGCCGGCGGCCAGGAAGCGGACTCGCGGGTCGCTCGCGGTGACGGTGACGGCGGCACGCAGCAGCGTCGGATAGTCCTTCGTCCAGCGCATGTTCGCGATCGTCGTCACGACGACGTCGTCGTCCCGAAGCCCCAATGCGGCCCGCTGTGCGTCGCGGTCACCCTGGCGCGCCGCCAGCTCGCCGACAGGCACGCCGTGCACGACCACCCGCGTCCGCTCCCGGGCGCGCGGCGACATCGATTCGCGCACCTCGTCCGAGACAGCGAGGTGTAGATCATCGAGGGCGAGCGATGCTCGGTTCGCGGCACGCGTGATGCGACCGAATGACGACCACAGGTTGTGTTCCGTCGACACGAGCGCCGGTCGTGATCGCATCGATCGCACCAACGGCCGGATCCCGCTGGCGACTGCCGGCGAGTGCACGTGCACGGCGTCGAAGTCGCTACGCAGCAGGCGCCGCACTCGGAGCAACCATCGCGGGTCGGCGAGCCCCCGCGGACCGCCGACCAGGTGACATGGCACGTCGGCTGCCGTGAGCTCGTCGACGAGGTGGTTCTTCCACGGCAGGACGTACGCGACCTCGTACGACACGGCATCGCGATCCGCCGCTCGAGCGACCGAGACCAGCAGTCGTTCGGCACCCCCCGGACCGAGTCCTTTGATCACCCAGAGCACGCGCAGGGGCCGGGTCATGGCCTCGACGCGACGGGGCGAGCGGTTGCGAGCAACAGCAGCGTCGCGACGACGAGCGCGCCGCCGACCCCGGGGATCACGACGGCGAGGGACCGTTGGTGGACCAGCCCGCGTGACACCCACGCAACCACGACGCAATGCACGACGGCGAGCGTCGTCAGTGCCGGGCGGCGTTCGACGGGGGCGCCGGTTCGCAGCCCGTCGAGCGACCGCGCGATCGGAGCCGCCAGCAGTACACCGAAGCACCCGGCGGCGCGGACGATGGCGACCGCCCGCCCACCGCTGTCGAGAATGGCGGTCGTCGTCATCACGAACGCGATGGCCGCGACCACTTGCGGGCTCGGCACGACGGCCGCTCGGAGGCAGACCGCCGCCGCGATTCCCACGACGACCATCACGACGATGATTCGCTCGGTGTCCGGCACGGTCAGGTAGATGCCGACACTCGTGACGGCGAGCAGCGGCAGTACCAGCCGCGACGCCCACCGAGGAAAGCACGCGGTGAGCAACGGCACACTGGCGATCGAGCCGATCGCGACCAGCGTCGCGACGCCGTTGAACCGCGGTACACGCCCGATCGGCAGCTTGGCGAAGGTCAATCTCTTGCAGATGATCGCAACGAGGGCTCTCCGAGCTGTCCGGTGATGGCGGCGGCGTTCTCGTGAATCGAACGCAGCGCTTCCACCACGCGATCGACCTCGTCGTCACGCAGATCGCCGAACATCGGCAGCGACAGCACCGACCCCGCCACGATGTCCGTCACCGGCAGGTCGACCTCGCGCAGGTGCGCGTAGGCGTCGTGGCGATGCACCGGGGGGGAGAAGTACTTACGAGTCTCGATCCCTTCGGCGTCGAGGACGAAGGCGACGGCATCGCGATCGAGGCCGAACGCCTCGTCGAACATCACCGTGAAGTCCTTGTAGTTCGCGACATCGTCGGCGGCGACCGAGGGGATTCGGAGGCCGGCGACGTCGACCAATCCGTCGACGTACCGCGCGGCGAGTGCGCGCCGTCGGTCGACCTGCTCGTCGAGACGCTCGAGCGACAGGAGCGCGGTGGCCGCGTGGAACTCGGACATCCGGGCGTTCAGCCCGGGGAAGGCGGTGTTGTAGTCACCCGGATCGCCGTAGTCGCGGCCCATGCGCACGGTCTCCGCGAGGCTCGCGTCGTTTGTCGTCACGATGCCGCCCTCACCGGCGACGACCAACTTGGTGGGACTCATGCTGAAGACTTCTGCCGTACCGAAGCCACCGACGGGCTGCCCCGCGTACATCGTTCCGAGCCCGTGAGCGGCGTCGAACACGAGCGGCACCCGACGACGTTTCGCGAGCTCTGTCAGCGCGTGGATGGGCGCGGGCGCGCCGAAGACATGTGTGGCCAGGATGGCGCCCTCGCCCGTTCCGAGCCGTGACTCCGCGTCGAGCGGGTCGAGTTGGAGCGTCCACGGGTCGCACTCGGCGAAAACCGGTGTGAGCCCGTTCCACGCGGCTGCGTGCGCTGTGGCCGAGAACGTGAAGCTGGGCAGCACGACGCGCTCGCGCGGGCCGATCGCCTGGAGGGTGAGCATCAGGCCGGCGGTGCAGTTCGACACGCCGACGGCATGAGCGACCCCGAGCCGCTCGGCGAGACGCTCCTCGAGCTCCCGCAACAACGGCCCGTTCGTGAGCATGCCGGCCTCGTACGACGGCCGGAGCCGCTCGACGATCTCGTCGAGCGGTGGCGTGAGGGGGCGGGCGAACCGAAGCCGGTCAGGGAAGGCGGGGGATCCACCCAGAGCCGCGGGCAGCGTCATGATCTCCTCGTGCGGGGCGCCAGGAGCCCGGTCAGGATCCCGGCCGCGAGGATCATCATGCCGCATGCGCCCGCGGTCACGAGACCGACGGCCGCCGATCGTGGCGCAACGATGATCGCTACGGCGACCAGCGCGGCTTGGAAGGCAACGCACAGCAGCGCCGCCACCGAGGCGGAGGCCCCTCGAGCGTGCAACTGGTCGTACACGTGCTGCCGATCGCCGGACAGCGGGGACTTGCGCTGCGCGCTACGGCGGATCACGGTGAACACCAGCTCGACCAGCGGGTAGCCGACGAGCAGGGCCGCGACACCGAACGAGGCACCCGAGCCGGACTCGCAGGCCAGCAGGAAGAGTGTGGCCAGGGCGGTGCCGACGAGGTACGCGCCGCCGTCACCCAGATACACGCGCGCCGGGGGCCGGTTGAACGCGAGGAAGGCGGCGAGCCCTGCGGTCAATGCGATCGCGATCGTGGCGCCGTCGCCCGAAAGCACGACGTAGAAGCCGATCGCGGCGACGGCAGCAGTGCCACCCGCGAGCCCGTCGAGCCCGTCGATCATGTTCACCGCGTTGCACAACACGACCGTGACGAGCGCGGCGAACACGACGGCGAGCGCGCGGTGGTCGCCCGCCGGCAGGCACACGCCGACCGCCGTACCGATCGCCAGCTCGCCGACCATCCGCAGCACGGGCGTGAGGCCGGTGGCGTCGTCGACGACGCCAAGTGCCAGCGCGGCCCCGAGCGGGATCAGCAGGCTGGGACGGGTTGCGGCGACACCCCAGGCCAGAGCGGCCGCGACGCCGAGGCCCCCGAGGTAGGGAACGGGATGGGCGTGGACCTTGAGCGGCCCGGGACGGTCGACGAGCCCGGCCTGGCGCCCGATCCACATCGCGACCGGCATGACGAGGACAGCGGTGATCAGCGCGCCGGCGGCGACCACACCAACACCTGGGAGGGAATGTCGCGGTGTACTTCCGTCGTCGACGCATCTCGGTACCCGGAGGCTCGATAGAGCCGTAGGGCGGCGTCGTTCCCGGCGCCGACGACGACCTTGGACGACGGCGTGCCGCGGCGGGCGAACTCGGCGTTCAGCGCGTCGACCAGCGCACGGCCGAGACCGTTTCCGCGGGCCGCATCCTCGACGGCGATCGCGAGCAGCTCGGCGGGAGGCAGGTCGTCGGTGCTCGAGCCGCCGTAGCGCAGCGTCTCGTACACCGACCTCGCATGCCGCAGCACGCGCGGCGCGGCGACGACGGCCGCGAGCACACCATCACGCCGCAGGAACCGTTTGTAGAGCGCATGCACATCCTCGGTTCCGGCGATCATGGCCACGATGCGCCCGCCGTCTTCCGAGACGAGAAGGAACGAGCGGTCGTCCTTCACCACGCAGCGGTACAGGCGCTCGAGGAAGCGCGGCCCGAGGCGGGGCAGGAAGCCCTCCGTGATCGATGACGCGTGCAGCTGAGCGGCGCGACGGGTGTCCTTCAGGGTGCCGGCGCGGATCATTTGGACGCCAGCACTTCTTCGTAGGTGGCCAGTGTGATGTCGACGACGCGCTGCTGGTCGAACTCGCGGCGCGCCAGCTCGATGCCCGCGTCGCCCATCTTCCGTCGTAGGTCGCCATTAGCCGCCAACCGGATCACGGCTGCCGCGATCGCATCGGCATCGCGCACTGGGATCAGGAAGCCGGTGCGGTCGTGCTCGACGACCTGCCGGCAGCCCCGGACGTCGGTGGCGATCACCGGCAGCCCCATCGCGGCCGCTTCCATCCCGGAACGCGAGAACCCCTCGCGCCAGGACGTGATGACGAAGATGTCCATGGCGGCATAGAGCCGCTCGACGTCGCGCCGCTCGCCGAGGAAGCGGACACCGCCGGCCTCCGTGGCGGCGCTGAGCTGGGCGGTGGTGATCGCATCCTGTTTGTCGGTGTCCTCGGGGCCGACGACCATCAGCAGCACGTTCGGGGCCTTGTGCCGGAGCTCCTGCGCCGCGGCGAACAGCTCGCGGTAGCCCTTCTCGGCCACGAGCCGGCCGACGGCTCCGAGAACGATGGTGTCGTCACCGACGCCGAGCTCGGCGCGCGCCGCGACTCGTGCGGCCCGTCCGGCCGCCGAATCGAAGCGTCCGAGGTCGATGCCGTTCCCCAGCAGGCGTGCCTTCGGTGCACGGATGCCGAGCCGGTGCAACACGGGAAGGTCTTCGGCATTCTGCACGAGCTCCGCATCGGAGCACGTCGCCGCGAGCCGCTCCAACCCGTACACGACCCACCGCTTGGCGGCGCGGTCGCTCGGCAGGGCGTAGAGCCCGTGGACCGTGTTCACGACGGCCGGCACGCGCGCGGCACGCGCCGCGAGCCGTCCGAGCACGCCTGGCTTCGGATTGTGTGTGTGCACGATGTCGGGCCGCAGTCGTCGGAACGTGCGTCGGAGCTCGGCCAGCGCGAGCGCGTCGTGCTGGGGCGCCATGCGGCGCGTGAAGTGCACTATGGGCTCGTGGCGAACACCGCCGCGCGTGATGTCGTCGACGTACGGGCCCGGTGCGGACATGCCGATCACGTCGTAGCCGGCCGCGGTGAACGCTTCGAGTTGTGGTTGCAGCAGCAGCGCGAGGCTCATGTCGGTCGTCGTCACGTGCACGAGCGTCGGGCGGCGCATCAGAAGAGCTCCATGTCGCCACCGCAGAACGACAGCGATTCGATGGTGGGCACTCGCTCATCGGTGATGGGTCGCCACGTGAGCTGCGGGCCGCCGACCGGGATGGCCGTCCGAGGACGCGGCCGAGCCGAGATGACCGCGACGTCGGCACCGGTCGACCGCAGGATGCTGCGCGCGACAGAGCCGACGCGAACGCGGGCAGCGCCGTTGCCGATCACGTCGGCGATGAGCACTTCGCGCAGCGGGCCCCGTTGCCGCACACGAAAGACCACGGCCGCGTCGCCGGTGTCGACCGCGCGGTAGTGCAGCGCTTCGAGTCCGTACCGCCAACGCAGGAACGGCATCGTCCGGTTCGTCGCCCAGCCGTTGGAGGTGCTGCCCGTGACCGAGTTGGCGTCGCGGCCGGCGATCCGCTCGATGGCCGGAACGGCCGGCTCGAACGCCGAGGAGGGCTCGGACCAACGTTGCGCGGGCTGACGGGCCCGACGGGCGTGGCGCAAGGTGAGCACCGAGCGGGCCATCACCGCAACGGGGAGCCTGCCGACCAGCGACCAACCCATCTTGAGGTAGCCGGGCCGGCTGGCGTCGTTGGGCGTGTTGAACACCCACGCGACACCGTCGGCGGTGAGTTGCTCGACACCGTGCAACGTCAGGGCATTGAAGATCCCCTTGCCTTGATGCTCGCGGTCGGTCGCGGTGTCGACCGCGCGAACGGCGGGGCGCACCTCACCATCGACGACGAGCTGCCAGCGGAGGAACGAGCGGTAGCCGACCACCGCACCGCCGACCGTCGCGACCCACTCGTACGACGGGCCGAAGGGGTTCTCCCGGTGCTTCCACTCGAGGAAGTCGTCGTAGCGCGGATCGTCACCGACGTTGAGCGCCCGCCGCAGCAGCGAGTTGATCGCGGGGCGGTCGGCAGCCGACGCGGGACGGATATCCAACGGTCACGAGCTCGCGGCGACCGCGAAGGCGCCTTCGGTCGCGTCGTCGAGCTCCTCGAGGTCATCGGTTCCCTTCGCACGTTTCGGGATCGCCAGGATCACGAACAACAGGGGGAAAACCTGAGACCTCTCCCGCGCCAGGATGCCGAAGTTGCTGAGGGCCGCGAACGCGTAGACGAACACGAGCGTGTACCCGACGGCGAACGCGACGTACGCATTGCGCAAGCTCATCCGCACGGTGCGCACGATTCTCCGCCAAGACATCACCACGAGGCCGGCGAGCGCGACACCCTCGAGCCCCGCGATGGCCGCGGTGCCGGTGACCTCCGTCGGGAACGGCCGGAAGAGCACGGTCACGGTTGCCTCGATGTACCCCAGCGGCGAGTTCGGGTTGGGGGGGGTGAAGGCCGACCCGCCCTCCGCCGTCTGCTCGGCGGTGTCGTTGAGCAGCGTCTGGGTGGATTCCAGGTCGATGCTGTCGAGCTTGAAGAAGGTCTGCGTCTGCTGGAACACGAGCGCGCCAGCGAGGACCATGCCGACGACCAGTACCACCGTGCCGATCGGCCGAGCCAGCATGCGGTTGTACATGCCACGGTTGCGTCGCAGGAGGAGCCCGAGCGCGAACGCCACCATCATGATCGCGGTCAGGTGCGGCCGGACCATGATGCACCCGAGCGACCCGAAGGCCACCCAGAACCCGCCTCGCCAACGCCCGACGTAGAGGTTGGCGATCCCGAGTGCCGCCATCCCCAACATGAAGACCATCCACGCGTCCTTGCCGATGCTGGATGGCCAGAAGAGCAAGGAGGGCCAGAAGAAGACGAGCAACCGGTAGCGCCGATGATCGCCTTCCGGGAACGCGAGGCGGAATGCTTGATAGAAGCAGTAGAGGCCGAGGAATCCGAGCCACGAGAACACGACGAACGCGCCGAGACGGGTCTCGTTGATGATGGCGATGACGACGCCACACACCACCTCGATGAACCGGGTTCCGGCCAGCGGGCCGAGGTGGCTGAAATCGCCGATTCGGAACTGCGGGGCCAGCTGCGCTCCGGATCCGAAGTAGCCCTCGGCGTCGGACGCCTTGTAGACGTAGTACGCGACGACGTAGCGCGCGTACGAGCCAACGGACAGCTTCACGAGCGCCGCGAGAAGGATGATGCGGCCGACCTTGGGATCGTTCTCTTGTCGCGCCGCCCGGGTGGCGAGCGGGACGGTCAGCAGCAGCAAGACCGAACCGACGAGCAGGCCGCCCCAGATGTCGTAATTGGTGGTCTGCATCGCGACGGCCAAGCCGACCAGCAGGCCGGCGATGGCGAGCACGAACAACAGGGACATCGAGGAGACGTTGCGGTTCGAATGTCCGTCCCGGTGCGATTTGGTCGTGGGCAACCACGCGCCGCGGGTGGGGATGGCGCGACCGTCGGGCGCCGCCGAGCTCATCGGCGTTCCTTGAACTCCTGCCAGAACTCGGAGAGCGACTCGTCGGTGATGCCGCCGTCGCCGCCCGACCCGTTGGGTCCGTTGCGAGCGGTCGCCGGCTCGCCCGCCGGCACGTCACGCTCCGCGGGTGCTTCCAGGGGTGCTTCTGCGTCGACCAGTGCTTCCACGGGTGCTTCATGGCCGCGCTGGCCGCGGGTGCGCTTCGTCTTGCCCTTGGCCTTGGGCTTTGCCTGGTGCTCCCGCCGTTCGCGACGACTCATCGACGGCTCCGGCTCGGAGCGCTGGTCGTCGCCCCCACGGCGAAGGCGTTGCGACAGCGTTGGAGGACTGGACGCCCCGTAGTACCGGTAGCGGTAGTAGCGGTACGCCGCCGGCATGTCGCTGGCGCCGACGAGCACCGAGCCGATGACGGGGGCATCGATCCGCTTCAGCAGTTCCGCGCTGCGTTCGCAGGAGTCGATGGACGTGCGCCGGGCCCGGGCCACGAGCAGCACCATGTCCGCCGCGCGGATCAGCTCGCTCGCGTCGTTGGCGACGAGGAGGGGTGCGGTGTCGACGATGACGAAGTCGAACAGCGGTCGTGCACCCCGCATGAGCTCGACGGTTGCGCCGAGCAGCGGGGCCGGGTTGTCGACGGGCGCGCCGCTGGCGAGCAGCTTCACGCCCTTGACCGGTGTGGAGAGGTCGAGCGAACGCAACGGCAGCGGGTGGTGCTGCGCGAGCACCTCGCTCAGGCCGGGTGCGCTGTTGACGGCGAACAGCTCGTGGACCCGCGGACGCCGGAAGTCAGCCGAGACGACCAGGACGGAGTTGCCCGCTTCGGCGAGCAGTGAGGCGAGGTGAGCCACGGTCGTCGTCTTGCCCTCGCCCGCGCCGGGCGACACGACGACGAGCACCTTGCCGCCGCGGGGCGCGTCAGCGGTGGCGCTGCTGTCGGTGTGTGATTGGTCGAGTGCCTTGAGCAACACCATCGTGCGGAGCCCGCGATACGCCTCGACGAACGGCGCCGACGGTTGCGTTGCCGTCATCAATTCGTTCTGGTGACGCTTCGGGTTCGGCAGCGTCGGGATCTCCGCGACCACGGGCAGGCCGAAGGCTCGCTCGGCGGACGTCTTCGTGGTGAGCCTGGTCTCGAGGCGCTCCGCGGCAAACGCGAGCCCGATGCCGAGGAGGAGGCCGATGAAGCCGAGCAGCGCGGCGCGTGCGGGCTTGGACTCGGGCGCCTTGAAGCCGGAGTTCGTGACGACGATGGCCCGCGCGGATTGCAGCGTGGTGAAAGTGGCCGGTGGTGGCCCCGTCGAGTCGAGCTGGAGCAGCCGCGCCGAGAACGACGTGAACTGGCTGTTGACCGCGTCGTAGTGGCTGCGCTCCGGCGACGGCACGCGGGGATCGAACGTCCCCTGGAGGTTGTCGAGCTGGTTCTGGAGGTCGGTCACCTGCGCTTGCAGCTCGTCGTGCTGGTCCTGCCAGCGTTTCAAGCCGTCTCGGCTCAGGTCGTCGACCAGCGCTTGCGCGAAATCGTCGGCCAGGGCCACGGCGAAGCTCGGATCGATGTCGCTGGCCGCGATGTCGACGGTGCCGAGCGTCGGGTTGGGCTTGGCTTGCACCTTCTTCGCCAGCCGGACGGGGTCGGTTCCCGGACCGACTTTGGTGGCGACCGCCTGCGGGATCGCCCCGGTGGTGACGAGGAGCGCGGCTTGATCGAGGTTGAATGCCTTGACGCTGATCGACGGGTTCAGGATCAACGTGTGTACGGCCCGGTAGTTCGGCGGGCCCGAGCTGCTGTGCCCGGGTGCGCTCACCCAACCGGCGACGACGCCTACGAGAACGGCGACCGCGACGAAGAGCTTGCGCCGACGAAGAATCCGTAGGTATTCGAGGGGCTCCATGGGCCAGGCTGCTCCGCAGTCAAGGGGGCACGACTCTCAGCCGGCCATCGACGGGCGATTGTAGATGGTCCGGCGAGAGCAACGGTACTCACCGTGACGTCGGCGCCTCGTCCTGCCTATGGGAAGATGGGCGGATGTTGGAAGGCGCCGCTTCGCCGCGGGCAGCGGCCGCCGAGAGCCCGCCGCCCGAGATCGTCTTCCGCCGGAAGCTGCATTTCATCAAGTCGATGAAGGAGCTGTGGGCGGCGCGCGAGCTCATCGGCACCTTGACCGAACGGAGCCTGCGAACCCGTTACAAACAGACGTTCCTCGGTTTCGCCTGGT
>JBEEFX010000324.1:0-7853 GCA_041166365.1 Acidimicrobiaceae bacterium | reverse complement strand
CAGCGTGGCGCGCGACGTGGCCGTGTTGCGCGGTCCGTAAGGTGAACCGAAAGAGTTCTTGTTCTGTCGCGGTTAGAACTCTGCCATTCTCGTCAAGTTGCGCGAGCATGCTGACAAGAGCGGTCCGCTTGTTTCCGTTGTGAAAGGCATGGTTGAGGGCAAGCGAGTGAAACAGAGCCGCCGCGGTCATTTCTAGAGTCGGATATTTGCGCACATCTCCTAGGCCGGTGTGCTGCCGTGACACTGCAGAAGAGAGCAGGTTCTCGCTCTTGACGCCGGGGGGCCAGATTGGGTCGTCCGAATCGGCGTAGTCCTCCTCCAGTCGCTCGTGAATTCTGCGCACTTCATCTTCAGTGAGACACCGCACCTGGCACTCAGGCCCCACGAGCTCCCAACGCATCGGCTCTACGGCCATGGAATCGAGAGTCGGTGGCTCGACCCCGACGTCGGGGAACAATCGTGACAGGCGACGGACCCCACCTTTTGGAAGCCTTCGAGCGCTTGGTGAGATCTCTACACCTGCGTCTCGGGCGCGGGTTGTGAGCTCACCCCTCGACAAGCCCGTTCGCGCCACCCAGTGGTCGACACTGACGAGCTCCTTCGGAGCCGTCAGGCCAAGCGCTCGTCGTGCGAGGAGGAGATGTCGAGACGGAATTTGGTCGCGAGGGCCGTCGACGCCCTCGATGCCGGCGTCCCAAAGCGCAACGAGCACCTCGTCGAGGTCTAGGCCAGCCTCGACGGCCAGATCACTTACCCGCCGCAGCCGCCGCGGCATTCAGCCGTGCTCCGCTGTGGCCGCTGAGGTTCCTTTTGGCATCGCACGACAGATGGTCACCTGCGGAAAGCTACGACGAGCAAGGCATATCGAGCCGCAGTTCAGAGTGCCCGGCGACACGTGGCCCATCGACGGAATGACAGCAGGAGTTGACCTGCTCATAAGGGGCGGCCGGGTTGCAACTCGTAACCGGCGTTCGGGGACATCTCAAGCGCTTGTAGAAAAGGGGGTGAAAGACCCAGAGGTGCGAGCGGTGCTCACGCCGGCAGTGCTGGAAGCACGAACACCGAGCCGTCTTTGTTGCGGGCAATCTCAATCGCCACGTCCGTCGCTCGGTTGTTGACCGTGACACCATCACCCAGCATGCGAATCTGGTTCACCTCTCGCAGGAGGCGATCAACCTCGCCGGACGTGAACACGGGCGCGCGCCAACCACGCGGGCGTCCCAAGTCGAGAGTCGACAGCCGCACGAGAACCCCGGCGATGCTCGACTCCAGCTTTTCGAGGCGCTGTTGGTCGGCTTTGAGTGCACGGGCAAAGTTCTCGAAGAGGTTGTCAGGGTCGCTCTGGGCGTGTTCCACGGCCTGCAGCACGATGACTCGCCGCTTCAGCGCGATTGCCAACGCGGCCAGTTCGAGGTGGGCGCGGAATCTGCCACCGTTGCTGTCGATTCCCGGGAACGCACCCTCCGTCAGGGTGTCAACCTCGACGGCCTTGCCCTCGGGCAGGTCGTCGAGTCCTTCCGTCCACTGGAGGAGCCGGCGATCAGCAGCTGCGAGCGCCTTGCCGATGGCGTACACCGCCGAGTCCAGTCCGAGTGAGACACCGAGCTTGCCCTGGTCGAGCAGGATGGCAGTTGCCTTGTCGATAGCGTCGCGGCAGCCGTCAAGTTCGCTGCGTTCGTCATCAAGCTTTTGATCGTGCAGTTGCTCTAGCAGTTCCGTGATGTGCTCAATGGCCTCTTGGCGCTGCTGATCTGCATACGCGCTCACACCTACCGCTACGGCCATGAGCACGAGCGGCGCAGCAACGGTCAGTGCCGCACCGCCAGCGACCGCGGCGCCGGTCGCTCCCCCGACACCACCAACTGCAGCTGCAGTTGTCACTTCGCCGACGGGCACGTATGAAGCGTGACCTACGATGCCCTTTGCGCCCATGAGCGGACCGCGGATCCCACCGGCCACCGCCTTCGACCGCATCGGACGAACGATGCCCTGCCCGAACTTGGCGGCAACCTTCGCTGGAACCACCATTCGGTAGAGGGCTCCATCAGCAGCGGTCGCCGTAGCCGCCACCGGAGAGTTTCGTGCTGACTGCGCGATGAGCTGAGACAGGTGTTGCGCCAAAGGACTCCCAGCATCGAGCGGGATGCCTCGGCTGCGATCGAACTTTTCGGGTAACGGATGCACCTCGAGCGTGGCAATCGGCTGGTCGGCCAGAGCTGCCAGTACACCGCGCAGTTCAGTCAAGCGCTCAGCTGTCATCGGCTCGTCTACGGTCACTGCGGGCAACCGGACGTCGCTGGTCGCCAGTGTCCACACCGGCACGATTGCCTTGCTGTCGTCAGTCACGTCGTTCCCATGCCTTCCAACCTCACCCTAGGACTATCGCGACAGCAGCGCTTCGCCGGCTTCAGTCCATTTGCCTCTGCTCGAACCCGCTCCGAATGCTCGGGACCAGCATTGAACTGGTAGGCCCGTCCCATACGGCTCGGCCACACTCGCAGACGACCGTCCCCCACGGGCCGGTCTGTGACACGTTCGCGGGGCCTGCTCATGGTGAAGCGGGCGTCGACCAGACCGGGGATGTCGATCAGGCGAGGTCGAAGCGATCGAGGTTCATGACCTTGTCCCATGCCGCCACGAAGTCACGCACGAACTTCTCCTTCGAGTCGTCTGATGCGTAGACCTCGGAGATGGCTCGGAGCTGCGAGTTCGAGCCGAAGACGAGGTCGACCGCGGTGGCGGTCCGCTTGACCTCGCCGGTCGCGCGGTCGCGCCCTTCGTACACGTTCTCCGACGAGGACACCTTCCACTCCAGGCTCATGTCGAGCAGGTTCACGAAGAAGTCGTTGGTCAACGTCTCGGGCCGGTCGGTGAACACGCCGTGTGCGGATTGACCGACGTTGGCGTTCAGGGCGCGCATGCCACCGATGAGCGCCGTCATCTCGGGAGCGGTCAGCGACAACAAGTTCGCTCGGTCGAGCAGCAGCGTTTCCGGCGACAACTTCTCTCCGGCTCGGAGGTAGTTGCGGAACCCGTCTGCGGTCGGTTCGAGCACCGCAAACGAGTCGACGTCGGTTTGCTCTTGCGAGGCGTCGGTGCGTCCCGGCGCGAACGGGACAGTGATGTCGTACCCGGCGTTCTTCGCCGCTTGCTCGACGGCCGCGCAGCCGCCCAGCACGATCAGGTCAGCGAGCGAGTTCTTCGTGCCCTTCTTGATCTGCCCGAGCGTCTGCAGCACCTTGGCCAGCTCGGCCGGCTGGTTGACGTCCCAGTCTTTCTGCGGCGCAAGGCGAATCCGCGCCCCGTTGGCCCCGCCCCGCTTGTCCGTGAAACGGAACGTTGACGCCGACGCCCACGCGGTGGTGACCAGCTGCGAGATGGACAGTCCGGACTCGAGGATCGTGGCCTTGAGGTCCGCGATCTTCTTGGGTCCCATCAGCTTGTGATCGACGATGGGAACAGGGTCCTGCCAAAGCTGCGGCTCCGGAACCCACGGGCCGAGGTAGCGCGAGACGGGCCCCATGTCGCGGTGCAACAGCTTGAACCACGCCTTGCCGAACGCGTCTGCGAGCTCGTCGATGTTCTCGTGGAAGCGCTTGGCGATCGGCTCGTAGATCGGATCCAGCTTCAGCGCGAGGTCCGTCGTCAGCATCATCGGCGCGTGCCGCTTCGACGGATCCTGCGCGTCGGGCACGGTGCCCTGAGCCTCGGGATTCTTGGGAGTCCACTGCTTGGCGCCCGCGGGGCTCGTCGTCAGCTCGTAGTCGAAGTTGAAGAGGTTGTCGAGGTAGCCGTTGTCCCACTTGGTCGGCTCGCTGGTCCAGGCGCCCTCGAGCCCGCTGGTGGTCGCGTCGGTGCCCTTGCCGCTGCCGAAGCTGTTGATCCAGCCCAACCCTTGCTGCTCGACAGGGCAACCCTCGGGTTCCGAGCCGACGAGTTCCGGATCGCCGGCGCCATGGCACTTGCCGAAGGTGTGGCCA
The DNA here is from genome assembly GCA_041166365.1 of Acidimicrobiaceae bacterium. Classification (GTDB taxonomy): domain Bacteria; phylum Actinomycetota; class Acidimicrobiia; order Acidimicrobiales; family JACDCH01; genus DASUCS01. Next base: position 3,873 of record JBEEFX010000324.1, on the reverse strand, counting down.
CCGACGATGAGCGCGACCGTCTCCTCGTCGTTCATCGCCATACGGGCGAAGGTCTCTCGAATGTCCCTGGCCGCAGCCAGCGGATCCGGGTTGCCGTTCGGCCCCTCCGGGTTCACGTAGATCAGCCCCATCTGCACGGCGCCGAGCGGACCGGCGAGCTCGCGGTCGCCGCTGTAGCGCTCATCGCCGAGCCACGTGTCCTCAGGGCCCCAGATGACCTCGTCGGGCTCCCAGACGTCCTCGCGCCCGAAGCCCATGCCGAACGTCGTGAACCCCATCGACTCCAGAGCAACGTTGCCGGTGTAGACGAGGAGATCGGCCCAGGAGATCTTCCGGCCGTACTTCTGCTTGACCGGCCAGAGCAACCGGCGCGCCTTGTCGAGGTTGCCGTTGTCGGGCCAGCTGTTCAGGGGGGCGAACCGCTGATTGCCGCTGCCGCCCCCGCCGCGGCCGTCGGCGATGCGATACGTGCCCGCGGCGTGCCACGTCATTCGAATGAACAGCGGCCCGTAATGGCCGTAGTCCGCCGGCCACCAGTCCTGCGACGTCGTCATCACCTCGACGATGTCCCGCTTCAACGCGTCGAGGTCGAGGGTCTTGAACTCCGCGGCGTAGTCGAAGCCGGCGTCCATCGGGTTGGACGCGGCCGTGTGCTGGTGGAGAACCGACAGGTCGAGCTGATCCGGCCACCAGTCCTGGTTCGACCTCGGACGAGTCGGCTTTGGCGTGGGGGAAGGGATTGCTGGATTCTCGGATTCGCTGCCGCTGTCAGCCACGTCGGTCCTCCGCTCTCAGTGCTCCTGCTGATGGCACATTGCTTTCGACCACGCCAAGCTACGCAGCCGCGTCGCTTTACGCAGGGGCCGACGCGCTTGTTGTACTCGGCCATCAGGTTGGTAACGGCCGCCTCTGACCGGTCAGCGCGTCGGGCGGTAGGTGGCAATGACCGTGCCGCTGCTGGTTGGCATGGCTTCGACCAGCTGGAAGGTGGTGAGCGCGGCGTCGTCGGCGAAGAGGCGGGTGCGCCCGCCGCCGGCGACGACGGGGCTGATCATGAGCGTCAGCTCGTCGAGCAGACCGTGCTCGATCAGGCTGCGCACCAATGTCGGGCTGCCGGCGGTGCCGATCGTGCCGCCCTCCTGCTGCTTCAGATCGGCGACGAAGTCGGCCACCGAACCACGGATGAGCGTGCTGTTGGCCCACGCATCAACCGACTCGAGCGTCGTCGACGCGACGTACTTCTGCGTGGTGTTGATCCAGCTGGCGAAGGGTTCGTCGGTGGAGGTCGGCCAGTACCCCGCCCACTCGCTGAACGTGACCCGACCGAGCAGCACGGTGTCCTGTTCTTCGAGCATGCGGTTCAGCGCCGCGCCCATCTCGTCGTCGAAACCTGGCTGCCACTCGTTGGGCGCCTCGACGACACCGTCGATCGAGCTGAACAGCCCTGCGGTCACTTTGCGCACCGGTCATGTCCTTTCCTCTTGGCCCGGGCCTTGTCCCGGTGGTTGCAACTACTACGAACGGCGTCGATGCGACAGGACACCGCTCTTGCAGAATTCTGAACCGCGGGAGCCGTAGGTTGTCGGCCGTGACGCAGAACGAGGAGATGATCGCTTTCTGGAACGGTCCCGCCGGGCAGGCGTGGGCGAACAATGCCGATGGGCAAGATCGCGAGCTCCACGACCTCGGCACCGCGGCGCTCGACGCGCTGGCGGCGACCCCCGGAGAGTCCGTGCTCGACGTCGGATGCGGGCCCGGCACCACGACCTTGCTCCTGGCGGAACGTGTCGGGCCCGCCGGTCGGGTCGTCGGCGTCGATGTGTCGGCTCCCCTCCTTGCCCTGGCGAGCGAGCGTGCCGCCGGGTTCGACAACGTGAGCTTCGTCGAGGCCGACGCCCAAACGACGATCCCACCCGGGTCGCCATTCGACGCGGTGTTCTCGCGGTTCGGTGTGATGTTCTTCGGCGATCCAGACGCCGCGTTCGCGAATCTGCACGGCGCGATGGCACCGAACGGTCGGCTCGCGTTCGTGTGTTGGCAGACGCCAGGAGAGAACCCGTGGTTTCTCACACCGCTGATGGCGCTCGCGGGTCTGCCCGACTTGGAAGTGCCGCCGCCGCTTGGTCCTGATGAACCTGGACCGTTCGCGTTCGCCGACCCCGACCGGGTCCGGCGCATCCTCTCCGCCGGCGGATGGCACGACGTTGACGTGCGGGCGTATCACGACGAGATCGTCGAGGACCTCGACCAACGAGTGGAGTTCAGCCTGCGACAGGGACCGGCGGCACGAGCGCTGATGAATGCCGACGACGACGTGCGCGCGGCGGCCACTGACAGTGTGCGCGACGCGCTTGCTCAGTCAGCACGCGATGGAGTCGTCCACCTGAGCCGCGCCGCGTGGATCGTCACCGCCCGCGCCTGAACGTCGTAGGCGCGGGCACTAAGCGTCGCGTTCGTCGCGCAACGCGGAGAGGATCTCGACCTCGGCTCTGTCCTTCGCTCGCCCTGCCGCCCGTTTCATCCGAATGAGGTCGTCGAGGGTCGAGACGAGGACCGTGATGCCGCCGAGATCGACGCGCTCGGCGGACTTCGCAAGCTCATCAAAGCCGGCGACCCCTGCGGGAACCGCGAGGATGTCGATGTCGCCGACATCGGTGACGAACGTGAAGCTGCCTCCTGCCTTCAGCGTGCGCGCGTCGAGCAGGAACGGAACGTCGTCATCGACACCACGCAACCGCGCATGTAGATCGCGCAACACGCCGGCCAACCGGTCGAGGTTGGCATCGTCACGCGCGTGACAGATGTCGACGTCGCGCGTGAGCGACGGTGAGCCATGGAGGCGGGCGGCAACCCCACCAATCAGCACGAACTCGACGCCCGCCGCCGTCAGGGCTTGCAGCGCCGCGAGCGGATCGAACGACGACGCCGGGCTCATGCTCGGACCGCTTGCTCCAGTCGGCCGAGACCTTCGACGTCATCGCGAAGCAGGTCCAGCCGCTCACGCGGTGTCAGACGCAGCAGCTCACGCATCTGCGTGCGGTCAACGCCTTCGCCTGGCCGGGGCAAGAGCTCGATGACGTATCCGCACGCGTCGAGCAAACGCTCGACGGTAGAGAGGCGAGGGTCGACGATCCCGGCCTCGATGCGGGCAATCGTCGGCTGGGCCACGCGCGAGCGGCGGGCAAGTTCTCGCTGGGAGATTCGCCTCGACCGACGTGCGGTTCGGACAATGGACTGGCTGGTCACCGCCCTGACGATAGCGCATACACTATCACTTCGCGCGCTTGCGACGCTTGCCTTCGTGCATGGCCTGGACCCGGGCGATCGGGATGGCGCGGCCCTCCTCCAGCAACGCCTCCGACAGGTGCTGGGCTGCGGGCATGTTCTCCGCCCAAGGATCGGAGTCGCCGAGCTGCGCGAGCGCGTTGTGCACGGTGAAGTCCGCGGGCGCAACCGAATCGAGGTCGTCCCAAGCCACCGGGAACGAGACCGGCACCCCCGGCCGCACGCGGGGGCTGTACGCGGCGACGACGGTGGCCCCTCCGACGCGCGTAGAGTCGACGAACACCTTGCCCTCGCGGTCGTCCTTCATGAACGCCGACGTGGCGATGCTCGGATCCAACGCGACGGCACGGGACCCGATCGCACGCGTGGCCGCGGCGGCATCCTCGAGCGTGACCACCTTGTCGATCGGAACGTACACGTGCACGCCCTTCGCACCGCTCGTCTTCACCGCGCCTTCGAGCTCGACGTCGGCAAGTGCCTGCCGCACGAGATGGGCAACACGAACGACAACGGAGAACGACGCCTCAGTGGGCGGGTCGAGGTCGAGCACGAGGTGCGACGCTCGCTCGGGATACTCGGCGGACACCA
>JBEEFX010000323.1:0-22305 GCA_041166365.1 Acidimicrobiaceae bacterium | reverse complement strand
GAACTTCACGAGCCCGGCGGCCGCGCAATCGTCCTTGTCCCACTGCAGGACGCTGCGGTTCTCCATGCGCCCCCACTCGGTGGGGCACACCTCCACGATCGGCCGGTCGCAGATGACCATGCCACCGGAGTGGATGCCGAGATGGCGCGGGAAGTGCTCGACCTGTTCGGCGAGCGCGAGCACGGCTTCGGGGATCTCGTGATCTGTGCTGATGGCTCCGCTCCGGGCATTCGCCCTTCGCTGCGCTGCCGGCCCGCCGCTGGCGCTTTCCGGGCCGGCGTCGCGTGCACGATCTTCATCCTGTTGACGTTTGGTGGCCTCCACAGCGCCCCACGCGTCGACCTGCTTCGACCACGCATCTTGCTGACCGGTGGAATAGCCGAGCGCCTTGGCCATGTCGCGGATCGACGACTTCGCCCGATACGTGATGACGTTCGCGACCTGCGCGGCGTGGAGGCGGTCGTAGCGCTCGTACACGTACTGGATGGCTTCCTCGCGCCGATCACTCTCGATGTCGATGTCGATGTCGGGTGGGCCGTCACGTTCAGGTGACAGGAAGCGCTCGAACAGCAGGCCGAGACCTACCGCATCCGCGTTGGTGATGCCGAGCGCGTAACAGACCGCGCTGTTGGCCGCCGATCCACGTCCTTGGCAGTAGATGTTCGCCTGACGACAGAACTCGACGATGTCCCACACGATGAGGAAGTAGCCGGGAAAGCCGAGCGCATCAATGAGATCGAGCTCGTGGGCGATCTGGACGAACGCCTTCTCTTTCTCTGCTTCGGTGCGGTCCCCGTATCGGCGCTGTGCTCCTGCTTCGGTGATGCGCCGCAGGAACTGCATCTCGGTCAGACCGTCGGGGCACGGATACGGCGGCAGTTCCGGCGCGACGAGATGCAGGTCGAACGCGCACTCGAGCCCGAGCGCGGCGGCACGCTCGACCACTCCTGGATAGCGCCGGAACCGGCGCTCTTGTTCGAACCCTGCGCGCAGATGGGCCGTGGCCGCCGCCGGCAGCCAGCCGTCGATCTCGTCGAGGCTGCGCCGCGCCCGCACCGCCGCCAGCGCGGTGGCCAACGGACGACGGGAGGGCACCGCATAGTGCACGTTGTTGGTGGCGACACACTCCACTCCGGCGCGGGCCGCGATCTGCACGAGCGCGTCGTTGCGGGCCGAGTCGAGCGGATCGTTGTGATCCCACAACTCGACGGCAACGTTGCGCGGCCCGAACAATGCGACGAGGTCGGCCAGCGCTCGGCTCGCGGCCGCAGGACCGTTGCGCAACAACGCGCTCGGCACCGTGCCCTTTCGGCAACCGGTGAGCACCATCCAGTGCCCGGCGTGGGCCTGCGCGAGCTCGGAGAGGTTGTAGACGGGCTTGCCCTTCTCCTTGCCGCGCATCTGCGCCGCGCTGATCGTGCGCGCCAGCCGCGCGTAACCCTCTGGATCGCGCGCCAACACGAGGAGGTGGCTGCCCTCGGGATCGGCGGCCCCGTTCTGCGGCTTGTGCAACCCGAAGCTGAGCTCTGCACCGAACACGGTCGGCAGCCCGACCTCGCGGGCGGCCTCGGCGAAGCGCACGACACCGTAGAAGCCGTCGTGGTCGGTGATGGCCAGCGCCTCGAGCCCGAGACGGGCGGCCTCCTCGGCCAGCTCCTCGGGATGCGACGCACCGTCGAGGAAGCTGAAGTTCGAGTGGCAGTGCAGCTCGGCGTACGGCACCGAGCCCCGCCGGCGCCGCACGGCCGGCACGAACGGCTGGCGCTTGCGGGACCATGCCGGGCTGTCGCCCCCGTTGGCGTTCGGCGGTACGTTCGTGGGCCGCCCGTCTGCGCTCCGCACGGGGTTCACCACCCCGTCGGAAAGCCGCCGCTCCAGCTCCTTCCACGGCATCGCCGGGTTGTTGAACCCCACCTCTGGAGCCTATCGAACACCTGTTCGTCTCACCCAGGGCCGAAATCCCACTCAGACGTCTACGCATTTGTAGACGCCTGAGTGGGATTTGGGAGAATGCGCGATGCCGTACATCGAGGGGCGGGTCGTCCACGACGCCGACGCGCACATCATGGAGACGCCGAACTGGCTGCGGGACCACGCCGACCCGGACATCCGCGACCGCATCGAGCCGCTGCAGCTGTCGGGCGGGAACGAGCTCAAGCAGACCGGTGACCCGGACGAGCAGCTGCGCGACCTCGACGCCGCCTTCGACAAGCTCAAGGCCAAGCACGCGTCGGAGAAGTACCGCGCCGACGAGGCGGCCGAGATCATGCAACGCAAGAACTTCGCGGCGACCGGCTCGTTCATCGCCGAGGATCGCCCGCGAGCGCTCGATCTGATCGGCGTCGCCAGCCAGCTCGTCTTCAACACGTTCCACAACCGTCGCCTGCGCAACTGGGAGCACGGCAAGGACGTCGACCTCGCGTACGGCGCGGCCCGCGCGCACAACCGCGGGATGGTCGACTTCTGCACCGTCGACCCGCGATTGATCCCGACCCTGTACGTCCCACTCGCCGACTTCGACCGCGCCGCGGCGACGGCCGATGAGGCATTGGCGATGAGCGACGGCATGTGTGCGCTGCTCGTCGCGTCGGGCTGCCCGAAGCACCACTCACCGAGTCACATCGCGCTCGACCCCGTGTGGGCCCGCGCGCAAGAAGCCGGCGTACCGATCGTGTTCCACGTCGGTGGCACGGGTGATCTGCTCGACGCCGCGTACTTCCAGAACGGTCTTCCCATCCCGCCCGACTTCCACGGGGGTGAGGAGAACTTCCGCTCGGTCGACTACATGGGCATCCCTCATCCCCCGATGCAAACGCTCGCGACGCTGATCTTCGACGGCGTGCTCGAGCGCTTCCCCGACCTTCGCTTCGGCGTGATCGAGCAAGGCGCGATCTGGATGCCGTCGTGGATGCGACAGCTGGAGTCGGCCTTCGACGCGTTCCACCGCCACGAGGAGCGCCTGCAGAAGCTGAGCCTGAAGCCGAGCGAGTACGTCCGCCGGCAGGTGCGGTCGACGCCGTACCCGACGGAAGACGTCGGGTGGATCATCGAGCAGGCGGGCGACGAAGTCTGCATGTTCTCGTCCGACTACCCGCACGTGGAAGGCGGCCGCAAGCCGCTCGAGCGATTCGAAGCCTCACTCGGCGACGCCGACGACGACGTGCGCGAGAAGTTCTACCGGACGAATTTCGAGGATCTGATGGGCCGGGCGCTGGACCGCGTGCCCGTGCCTGCGTGACCGACGAGCCGTTGCTGGCCGAGGCCCACGCAAACTTGGCGATGTGGGCTCGGGTCTACGCCGAGCACAACGGGGCCCGCACCGCCAGCGACGCCGGCCTCCTGCTGGCTTCGCTGCCGTTCCCGTACCCGGGCTTTCGCACCGCGCTGGTCACCGGCGATGTCGAGGAGCGCTCGCTCGGCGCGGCTCGCGACTTCTTCGCCGGCGACCCCGAGATCTTCGTGTTCTTCGCCCGCGAGCAGGACGTGCCGTTGCTCAGCGGTCCGGGCGTGTTCGAGCTCTTCCAGCCGCCGCAGATGGTCTGCATCGAGCGCGTGGCCGAGCCGGACAGCGGCGGGGCCGACGTGTTCATCAGCACGGACCGCGACGACCTGCGCGAGTACGCCGCGGTCGCGGGCGGGGCGTTCGCCGATCTCGATTTCCCCGCCGATCAGACGACCGCTTCGCTCGACCGGCCCTCGCTGGTCGAGGACGACCGCGTGGCGCTGGGCGTCGCGAAGATCGACGGCCGTGTCGTGGCCGGCGCGCTGTCGATCACACAGGACGGTGGCAGCTACATCTCATACGTCGCCGCCAACGGCGACGCCCGCCGGCGCGGCCTCGGTGACGCGGTCACCCGGCTCGTGACGAACGCCGGGTTCGATCGCGGCGCCCGGTTCGCGTCGCTCGAAGCCTCGCCCTTCGGCTATGGCGTGTACGAGCGGATGGGCTATCGCGAGATCCGCAAGTACTCGCTGCTCGTGGTGACCTGACGGTGCTCGTCACACCGAACCGCCCGACAGTGCCTGCATGATCGTGACCTCGTCCGCGTCGGTGACCGGCGTCGTCAGATCCCGCACCGCGTCCTGATTCACGAAGATCTTCATGTGCTGGCGCAGCCGGCCTTGTTCATCCACGACGCGAAATCGGATCCCAGGGAACTGCGCGTCGAGATCGGTGAGCACGTCAGTGACGGTCGATCCACTGCTCTCGACCCACTTCTCCTGGTTCGTGTACGAGCGCAGCGGCGTCGGGATTCGGACCTTCACCCGACTTCGACGGAGTAGATCTCGGGCAGATGCTGGGCGATCGGCGTCCAGGACTCACCCTCGTCCGCGCTGCCCCACACCTCGCCGCTCGTCGTGCCGAAGTACACGCCTACCGGATCGCCGTCGTCGACGGTCATCGCCTGGCGCTTCACCGTGAGCCAACCGCGCTCGGGAAGTCCGTTGTCGAGACGCCGCCATGTCCCACCCGCGTCGTGCGTGACGTAGGCCGCCGGGCGACCGTCAGGGCTGGTGCGCGGCCAGACGTCGGTGCCGTCCATCGGGAACACCCATGCGGTGTCGGGGTCGCGGGGGTGGAGCTCGATCGGAAATCCGATGTCGCCTACGTCGCGCGGCATGTTGTCGCCGATGCGCACCCAGCGGGCTTCCGGCCGATCCAGGCGATAGATGCCGCAATGGTTCTGCTGGTAGAGGCGATCAGGCCGCATCGGGTGCAACCGCACGCAATGCGGGTCGTGACCGAACTCCGCCTCCAGATCGGGCGCGAAGTCCATCGCGACGCCGGCGTTGAGCGGCGCCCAGTCGTGACCGCCGTCGGTGCTCTCGAACACGCCACCGGCCGACAGGCCGAGATACAGGTGGTTGGCGTCACGCGGATCGATGTTCACCGAGTGCAGCATCGATCCGTCGGGCGTGTTCTCCACGGGCCACTCGCACCACGTCTCCCACTGCGGATGGTCGTTCCATCCCTCGACGGGCGCCCACGTGTCGCCCGCATCCTCGGTACGGAACAGCCCCTGCGGCGAACCGCCGGCGTACCAGACGCCTGGCTCCTCCGCATGGCCGGGCGTCAACCAAAAGACCCGCCGCACGCTGCGCTCCAGCCGATCACCCGGCGCGAACGCCGGCGGCTTCGATGCTTCGGTCCATGTGCGACCGCTGTCCGTCGATCGGAACACGGTGGGGCCGAGGTGCCCGGTGCTCGCGCCGGCCAGGAGCGTCTGACCATCGCGCGGGTCGAGCACGACGTGGCTGATGATGTGACCGAGGAAGGTCGGCCCTTCCAACGACCACGTGGTGCGCTCGCCGTCAGAGCGAAGCGCCCAGTATCCCTTGCGTGTGCCGAGCAACAATGTCGTCAAAGCTGCCTCCTTGGAGTCGCGAACGGCTCGGTGTCGAGCTCCTCGAGTTCGAGGTCGCCGGCCAGCACGGCCTGCTTCCACTCCTGGTGAGACGGTTCGCGGCCGTGAAACTCATCCATGACCTCCTTGGCGAACAGCTCGAGCGACGAGCAGATGTCCTCGTGCGTGTTCTTGCCCGCCTGGTTGAGGAGGATCACCTGGTCGACGTTGGATTCCTCGAACCGGCCCAGCCGTTCACGGATGGTCGCCGGGGAGCCGATCAGGCCGCCGATCTTGGCTTTCTGTCCTGCCGGCGTTTCGCGGTAGGCGAGGAACTCCTCCCACAGCTTGATCTCGCCGGGGACGCCCGGCGCATGGGTGGCGTAGTACCCGAGCGCGAACTGGAAGAAGGACGATCCCTCGGCACGGGCCTTCGCCTCCTCGTCGGTCGGCGCGCACATGAACTGTGAGACGACCGCGATGTTGGGGTTGGTCACGTACTCGCACAGTGGCTCGAGGTGCTGCGTGTACGCGTTGTAGTACGCGTGCACCCATGCTCTGGCCGCTTCGGCGGACACGAACTGAAACCCCAGCGCGCCCATGCCGCGCCGGCCGGCCATGCGGATGGTCTCGAGTTGCGAGCAGGCGACCCACAAGGGCGGATGCGGCTTCTGGCGCGGCTTCGGTATGACGTTGCGCAGCGGGAAGTCGAAGTGCTCGCCGTGGTACTCCCAGGCGTCGTTCCAGAACATCGGAAGGCAGGCACGCACGGCGTCTTCCCACACGGCGCGCTTGTCACGGAACCGAACGTCGAACGGATGCAACTCTGTCGTGGTGGCCGACTCGCCGAGGCCCAGCTCGACGCGCCCGCGTGACAGCAAGTCCAGCGTCGAGACGCGCTCCGCGACCCGCGCCGGGTGATTCGTCGTGAGCTGCACGATGCCGTGACCGAGGCGGATGTTCTGTGTCCGCTGGCTGGCCGCTCCGAGGAAGACCTCAGGAGCCGAGCTGTGCGAGTACTCCTCGAGGAAGTGGTGCTCGACCTCCCACGCGTAGTCGTAGCCAAGGCGGTCGGCCAGCTCGATCTGGTCGAGGCTGTTCTGGAGGAGCTCGTACTCCGAATCCTCGGCCCAGGGCCGCGGCAGTTGGTGCTCGTAGAAGATCCCGAACTTCATCCTCGGCATTCTGGCGTCCAGTCGGCCCGCATGTGGGCCGTTCGGACGCCAGAACGGTTAGTCGTAGACGGCGGCGAGGCGCCAGCGGCCGCCTTCGATGGTGACGAGGCGGGCGACGCCGTCGTCGGTGACGACTTGGAACCGAGCGTGGCGGCGATGACCGGCGTCGTCCCACCAACGTTCGTCGACGGGCCACGGCCCCGACCACGCCACGATGCAACGCCACGGGCGATCGCCCACCTTGAGCCTCGCCGGCACGCACGACACGTCTCCTCGACCGCTCACACGCACGAGCGCGCCCGTGGCATCGACGACCTCGGCCGCGATCTCTGCATGAGGGACCGTGGCGGGCGATGGGGTGGGCAACGAGCCGGGCCACGGCTCCGTGCGCCACGCCGACTGCGCCGACGGCCGATCGCCGGTGATGTCGACCAGCCCGGCGGGCACGAGCCGCACCTGCTCCCCCGGGCCACGCCCCCCGCACCACTCGGGCACGGTGACGGAGTCGGGGCCGAGCAGACCTTCGACGCGCGCGAGAGCGCGCACGACCCGCTCGTCGGCCCCGCCTCCTCCGCCCCAGAACCCGAGTTGACGACCGGCCGCGGTGGCCAGCTCGACGGGCACGAGACGCAACAGCGTGATGCCGGCGGATGGTCGATGCGCGGCCGTGCCGTTGAGCCAGCCGTCGAGCTGCCAGCGCACGCGATCGGCGATCACTCCGGCGTTCGTGCCGGCGATGTCGAGTCGCCACAGTCGCTCGAAGGACTCGTTGTGTTCGGTCTCGGCCACGATGAGCAGACGCGTGCACACATGGCCGCGAGCGGAAAGCCGTGTGTGCAGCTCATCGGCGAGACCGCGACCGACGAACGCCGCGGTGTCGACGCGCTCCGCCGGAGGATCGAGCTCGGCTTGCACCGCGAGCTCCGGAGGCGGAGGACGCGTCGCCAGTGGCCGCTCGTCGAGCCCCGCGGCCAACCGATGCGCGGTTGCTCCATCGTTGCCGAAGCGCGCGAGCACATCGCGCGCCGGCAGCGCCGCGAAGTCGTTCAGCGTGCGCAACCCGAGACGGTTGAGCACGTCGACGAGCTCGGGCCGATCGAGTGTCGCCAGCGGCCACGGCGCGAGGAACGACGGGCTCATACCGGCCGGGACGACCACCGTTGCGCGTTCGGCCGCGGCCAGCGCGGCGGCGAACGGGCCATCGGCCACTCCGACGTGGACCACGCCGCGATCGCCGATCGCTTCGGACGCGAGCGCATGTGCCCTCGTCGCCAATGGTTCGTCGCCCCCGAAGTAGCGAGCCGGGCCGCGCGTCGGGAACGCACAGCATCCTGGCTCACTGACTTCGATGCGGGGCGTGAGCACGTCGAGGGACGAGATCAGCGGCTCGAACTCGCGGGCAGCGCGCGCCGGATCGTGCTCGAGCACCGCGAGCTCCGGGCAACGCCCCTGCGCCTCCCGGCGCCGCATGTTCTGCGTGACACCTTCGACCCGCGCCGCCGGTGAGCTGGCCACCACCCGGTTGGCGAAGAACACTGCCGCGGGGTCGTGCAACGGCACGCCCGCGGCGATCACCGGCCAGTCGGGGCACCGAACGACGAGCGTGCGCACCGCAGTCATCGCACCAATTCCCACTCAGACGTACACATTTTTGTGTACGTCTGAGTGGGATTTCGTTCTGAGTGGGCGGACGATCGCCAGCTCGTCGACGGCAGCCACACCACCGCCGGCCGCGGGCAACCACAGCTCGACCTGCTTCACCCGGGACGCGCCCCGACGACCGCTCGCCTCGATCACCGCCCGCCGCGCCTGCAAGTGGCCGTAGCCGTCGCCGATGCCCTGCCACTCCGCGCGCACGACCGACAGGCGGACGTCGGGCGCCTCCGGCCACGCGTCACCGAGCACGATGAGCACCGACCCTCGCTCACGCGCCCGAGCGATCAAGCGGCGAGCATCGCCACCGGACACCCGTCGTCGCGAGCGCACCAGCACGACGTCGAGCGCGTCGACCAGGGCGGCCACCACCGAGGCCCAGGCCTCGATGGGCGGGTCGGCCACGACCACCAGCCGATCGAGGGCCACGCCGAGCTCGGCCGCCGCGGCCAGGCCGAGGTTCGAGACCCCCACGGCCGCGGCCCACGAGCCTTGACCGCTCGGTCCGGCGAGCACGGCGAGCGCCAGCGAGGTGGAGTCGCCGACCGCGACCGTGCTCCCGCGCCGCAATCCGTCAGGCAGCAGAGGCAACAGCGGCTCGAGCACCGGCAGCACGTGCTCGCGGGCGAGGGCGACGGGACGGGCCCGGGCCGCGACCTCGTGCAACTGTGAGATGCGCTCGGCCGTGGCCTCACTCCGCATTTCAGCAGTATCGAACGTCTGTTCGCCCAGGTCAAGCGACACCCATTGCGAGGCGGCAGGCAAGACTCCCCTGCCATCGCCCGCCGATCCCCCGCCCTCCTGCCCCACGTCCCGGCCCTCGACGGATTGCGAGGCGCCGCCGTCGCGGCCGTCCTGCTCTTCCACGGCGGCCACTTGACGGGGGGCTTTCTCGGCGTCGATCTGTTCTTCGTCCTCTCGGGATTCTTGATCACCAGCCTGCTGCTGGGAGAGGGACGGGGCGGGCACATCGACCTGGCCCGGTTCTGGGCCCGCCGCGCCCGCCGGCTGTTGCCGGCTCTCGCGCTGTTGCTCGGTGCCGTCGCGCTGTACGCCGTGCTGTTCGCCGCGCCCGACGAGTTGTCCAACATCCGTGCGGACGGGCTCGCCACCACGTTCTATGTCGCCAACTGGCGCTCAGTCGTCGCGACGCAGAGCTACTGGGACCTGTTCGCGCGGCCGTCTCCTCTTGCCCATGCGTGGAGTCTCGCGATCGAAGAGCAGTTCTACGTGATCTGGCCACTCGTCTGTGCCGGCATCGTGGCGTGGCGTTCACGACGCCGCGATCCGGCTCCCGCCGTACTCGCCGTGGCGAGCGTCCTCGTCCTCGCCTCCCTGGTGGCGATGATCGTGCTGTACCACCCCAGCGACACCAACCGCGCCTACTTCGGCACGGATACACGGTCGGCGTCGATCCTCGTGGGTGCCGCACTGGCAGCACTACTGACGTGGCGCGGACGACCGATGACGCAACGCGGCTGGCGGATGTTGCAGGTCATGTCGTTCGCCGGCGTCGCGGTGTTGGCGTTCGCGTGGACACGCGTCGACGGCACGTCGTCAACCGTGTATCGCGGTGGTTTCTTCGTGTGCGCGCTGGCGGCAGCCGCGATCATCGCCACGATCACCGATCCTCGCCCCGGGCTCGTGCGCCGCGTGCTCGCGTACCCGCCGCTCGTCGGTCTCGGCATCATCAGCTACGGCGTCTATCTGTGGCACTGGCCGATCTATCTCGTGCTCGATCCGACACGTGTGCGGTTGAGTGGTTGGCCACTTCTGGCGATTCGGGTCGCGGTCACGCTCGCGGTCGCGGTCGTCTCGTACGCGTTCGTCGAACAGCCCATCCGCCGCGGGGCGTTCTCGGCCGCGACGCTGCGCAAGCTCACACCCGCGGTCACGGTCGCGGTCGTGGTCGCACTGTTCGCGAGCACCGGCGGGCTCTCGCCGCGCGACGTGACCGCCGAGCGCCAACCGGACCGGCCCGAAGTTGCTCTGGCCGTCGCCGCGACCGCGCCGGCCGTCGCGCAGCGCCTGCTCGTCGTCGGGAACTCCGTGGCGTTCTTCCTCGGAGACGGCTTCAAGGCCATCCAACCGGCACCGCCCCTCGTGGTGCTGAACGCCGGGATGCCGGCGTGCGTGTTCCCCGCTGATGTCACCCGCGTTCGTACAGAGAGCAAGAGCGAGACAAAGGCCTTCGGGCCCTGCACGACGGATTGGTCCGACGACGTGCAGCAGTTCACGCCTGACATCTCGGTACTCGTGCTCGGCGACTTCGGTGACGGTGAGGTCGAGCACGACGGCCGCTGGATCCATCCGTGCATGCCGGAGTTCGATGACTGGTATCGCGACTCATTGCGCTCGGCGGTCGGCGTCCTCGGTGCGTCCGGCGGCGAGGTCGCGGTCGTCACCGCTCCGTACCGGCTCGGGCCGCAGGGTGAGTCGATGTTCGCCAAGGACGATTGCGTCAACCAGATCGACCGCGAAGTCGCCGCGGAGTCGGCCAACGCGACGCTCGTCGACCTGGCCGCCTATGTTTGCCCGACCCGCGACACCTGTCGCGACGAGCTGGACGGTGTGACGTTGCGCGAGGACGGGCTGCACTTCAGAGATGCCAGCGCTCGCCTCATCGCGTCGTGGATACTCGCTCAGATCCGACAGCGTGCGTGATCACGAGTCCAAGATGCCGGCCAGTCTGCGCACGAGGTGAAGGAGCTCGTCGGGCGCGGTCAGGGAGACGATCTCTCCGGTCTCGACCACTTCGGCTTGGCCGACCAGTCGACCCTCGGAGGCCGGTTCAGAGAGCACACGAAGGACGAGGCTGATCGTCGAGGAGGCCACCACGAGCTCAGCGTGCGCCATGACCGTTCAACCGTCGTCCCACCGCGGGCTAGTCACTCGGGGTGGCGGAGCGATATCGCCAGCTCCTGCAATTCCCGCCCGGGCTCGACGCCGAGATCGGCGGCCACCGCCATTCCCTGGTCGAGCACCCGCTGTGCCCTCCGGGGGCGGCCTTGGGAGAGGAGCGCCCGCGCCAACCGGACATAACGCTCCTCCTCGAGCGGGTCGGTCGTGATGGCCGCGTCGAGCAGGCGACACGCCTCGTCGAGCTCGCCTTCCGCCATCGCCGCGTCGGCCACGACGTCGACAAGCGCGAGATAGCTGCGCCGCAGTCGCTCGCGCGGTGTGGTCGCCCAATCAGCAAACCGGTCGGCGGGAAGCAGCTCGCCCGTGTAACGAGCCAGCGCGCGACGCGCCTGACCGGCTCGTTCCGCAGGTGACGCGGTCATCGCCAGCGCGGCTTCCCGCTCGAACCGCTCGGCGTCGACATCGACGCCTTCCGCGAGCGAGATGCTCCCCTCGTCACGGTCGAGCAGCGGGCCACAGATCGCACGGATGCGACTGAGCACGTTGCGCATTCGGGCCTTGCCGGTGACGAGGTCGACGTCGGGCCACAGCAGGTCGATCACTTCGTCGGAGGTCACCCGACGCCGGAGCGCGACGAGCTTGACGAGCATCGCCGGCCGCCCGGGCGCGGGCGACACGTCCACCCCGTCGCGCTCCACTGCGATCCGTCCGAGGACGACGATGGACGTCGTCAATCGCGCGGGCGCTTGGGGTGCCGTCGGCAGGGCCAACGCGAGCAGCTCGGGCTCGCGGCGATCGGGCCGGTCAGGGTCGCCGATGTCCTCCGCCGCTCGCCGGGACTGGGCGACGAGCACGGCGGCTTCGTCCGGCTGTCCGAGCCGCGCGACGCACACGGCGCGCAGGAGCAACCGCAACCAACGGTCGCGCCGGAACATCGTCGGGTTGTCCTCGAGCGCGTCGACCAGCACAAGTCCGGTGGCCGCACCGCCGTAGGTCGCTTCGTAGCGGGCCCGCGCCAGCTGCGGTCCGTCCTCGCGTTCTGTTCCACGGGCCCGCGCTTCGGCCCGCTCGAGCGTCTCACGGCCACCGACTTCGTCACCGAGGATCATGCGGATCTCCGCGGCGTGCGCGAGGAAGTCGATGCCGGCGAGGCGCTCGAACCAGCCTTCCGGGTGACGCTCGGCCTTTTCGATCGCGGCGTCGGCCGCCGCTCGATCCCGACGCTGACACGCGAGCTCAGCGGCTGACCACGCGGCATACGCGATGGTTTGATCGTCGCCGATCCTGCGGCCGATGGCATCGGCCTCCCGCAACGCCACCGCGGCGTCGTCGAGCCGCCCGACGTGCGTGAGCACTTCGCCCACATACGTCAAGGTGTCGGCCCGATCCGCGTTCGGGACCGGGCTGAGCGCCAGCGCGCGATCGAGGTGGTCGATGGCCAGATCGAACGCGCCGGCGACGAAGTGACACCCGTAGCCGAGCGCTCGATGGGTCACGGCCTCCCACGTGCGCTCGCCGGCCAACCGGAACAGCGCGCCTGCGGTCTCAAGGTCGTCCGAGACGGCAGCCGCCGATCCGACGGTGTCGCTCACCACAGTGCACAACGCGCGGGCGAAGAGCGCTCGACCGCGCGTGACGATCTCGTCGGTCGCCGCGGCAGCGATCACGGCGTTCGCCATCTGGATCGCGCCGCTGAGGTCACCCATCCGGCCTTCGGTGAGCGCTCGCTCCGCCTCGAGCGCTCGACGGATGGGCGTCGCCTCCGGCACCACGACGATGGCGCGTTCTATCCACGCCTTGCGCAGACGCGGGTGACCTTCGGCGGCACGAACGAGCTCGACGAGCACCTCGCCGTACCGCGCCAGCACGTCATCCGGGGTCGACGCGATCACGGTGTCGAGGAACACCAACCCGGCCCGTTCGAGCGCGTCGTGCCGCTGCGTTGCGAGCAGGCCGGACACCCCTTCGTGATCACCGATGCGGTGCAACAACGCCACGGCCTCGGCCAGCTCGTCCGATCGCGCGTACACCGAGGCGATGGCACGCGCTTCGTCGAAGGTCAGTGCCGGGTCGGAGGGCAACAGCTTGCGGACCGAGTCAGGCAACTCGCCCCAGCCATCCGCACGGAAATGGATCGGCAGGCCCGCGTCGAGCAGACGGTCGAGGGCGTGGTCGCCCCCGACGACCGTGGCCACCTCCGCCGACAGCAGCGGAACGCCCGCCAGCCGCCGCACCAACTCCTGGGTCGCATCGTCCGCCGCGCCGATCAGCCCGTCGACCAGGTTGCGCAGGACGCCGCTTCGTTCGGTCCGATCGAATGCCTGCTTCGCGCTCCCTCTGGAACTGGAAGCGAGGATCACCGCCGCTGGCCATCCCCTCGTGGCGGCCATGACTTCGGCGATCTCCTCGGCTTCGACCGGGCCGCCGCTGCTCGCGGCGAGGACGGCGGCCAACTCGTCGTCGTCGAAGCACAGCTCCTGCGGATCGAACGCCACCGCATCGGGGCGTTCGAGGAGTGACGCCAGCTCGACGCCCACGCGACGACCGGCGACGACCAGACGATCCTGCGCCGGAAGACGCTCGGCGAGCTGCGCGAGCCACTCTCTCGCGTCGGGTGAGAGACGTTGGACTTCGTCGACGACGAGAATCAGCTCGTCGCCGTGTTGCAACCGATCGCCGAGGCGCTCGGTCGTCGCCGGCGCATCGTCGGGATCGACGGTGGCGCCGAGCCCCGCGAACCCCGCCCGCCGGAAGCCGATGGCAAGTGCGGACAGGGCGCCCGAGAGACCGACCGGCCTTCGTATCGTGACGATGACCGACGGCACGTCGAGTGCGTCAGCGAGCTGCGCGCACAGCGTCGATTTTCCGTAGCCCCCGGGCGCCTCGAGCACCGTCACGGTCGCCTCGCCGATCGGAACGAACAGGCGCGGGCGCGGGATCGCGACAGACCGTGTTGCGCCCCGCACCATCGCTCAAGGCCTCCCCAACTGCCACTGCGCCCGTTCCGACCGGGCAACGCTACGCCGTCAATTGAGACATCCGGCGTTCACGTCCCAGGTGCTGGTGGATATCTCGCCGAAGTCGGATTCTCGGATCTGGGTGGTTCCCCCGGCCAACTGCTCGTAGGCGTCGCTGACCCGCATGCGCAGGCCGAGACGAACCGTCCCGTCCGGCATCCACATGGTGAGGTCGAAAGCGCCGGTCTCCGGGTCGGGTACGACGACGCGCGTCACCTGCTTCACGCCGCCCTCCCACGTTCCGGTGGCATCGTCGTACTCGGTGGGTGCGGTCGAGTCGAACGTCCAGATGTCGACCGTGAAGATGAACGGTCTACCGCCGCATTCGGGAACCGCCAGTGCGTGGCCGGTCAATGTGAGCCGCGGTGTGTCGTGCTGGATGTCGAACGGGATCGCGATGTCCTCGTGCGAATGCGCCGGAAGCACCACCGCTTGTGAGTACGTGACGGGATCAGTGTCCCCGTCGACCGTCACCCTGACCTCGACCGCGGTCACGGTGTACGGCATGGACCCGGGGATCGACACGCCGTACACGCCGGTCTCGAGCACCGGAGCGTCCCACACGTAGATCGGCTCGACGAAGGCCAGTGCGTACGGCGGGGACGAGTAGTAGTCAGCTTGGTCGAACGCGTACGGCCGGAACTCGATGTCGACGGTGCCGTCGCCGACGTAGGGAGCACCGTCCTGGGTGATGGTGCCCTGCACCAGAAGCCCGCGGGGCGGGGCCGTCAGATCGATGTCCAAGATCGAGTCGTAGACGCCCGGTGTCACCCCGGTGAGGTCGAGCACCCGATTGCCGTAGACGTCGTCGACGGTCACCCGATCGATCGACCCGGAGAAGAGGACCTGCGTGTCGGCGAGCTCATAGGACCCGTCGTCGTTGGTGTGCACCGTGACGGTGTGGTTCGCCTCGGAGCTGGTCCCGTCGTGGACCGTCACGACGAGGTCGAGGTCGCGATCGACCTGCAGCACACCGTCCTCGTAGACGTACCCGGCCATGCCGAGGCCGAGCGAGTCGAGATTGTGGACGATGTCGGTCGTTTCACCGCTGACCACGTCGTACGTGGAGCCGGCGATCACGTTGAACCGACCGTCGGAGTGCGCCACTCCCGTGACGGCGACGACGACCTCGGCCGACGCCGTAGGGATGCCCCTGACGAACGAGTACGTGCCGTCAGCGGCAATGGTGACCGGCACGAACTGGGTGCCGAGATCATTGCCGTCGGTGTCGCGGCTCGTGATCAAGAACGTGTGGCTGCCCGACTGCGTGACCCCCAGCCATTTGATCGTGCCGCTGACGGCCACGGCCGTGGCGATGGCGTCGATGTCGAACGTGCGGTTGTTCACACCGGCCGTGAGCCCGGTCGCCTCGAGGGTGAAGGTGTCCGTCCCGCCCCCTCCGTGCTCCACCGCCACGTAGAAGTCGATGGAGCCCCGGGTCGCCGATGTCGGGATGCGGAAACTCACGTTGTAGCTGCCGTCACCGGCAACGGATACCGGCTCGTACGAGGTGCCGACCTGGTTGTCCGCCGAGTCGAAGTACCTGCCGACGACGGCGATCGATGTTGCCGACGGCACGCCGTCGCGCAACACCGTTCCGGAGATGACGAGCCGCCGGCTCACATCCGTGGCGTTGACGGTCCGTGCGTTGTTGCCGGGCACCAGCCCCGTCAACTCGATCGTCGGGTTCTCGGCCTCGAATGGGCTGATGTACGGCGTCACGGTGGCCCGCACGGCCGTCTTCGGGAGCGTCACCGGGGGCAAGTGGTACGCGCCCGCACTGTCGAGCGACGCGAATTCGAGCCAACCGAACACCGCCGTGTCCGATTCGTCGAAGGCGAGGACGACCAGCGTCATCGGGCCGACGATCGGAGCGCCGTCTCGTGTCATCGTTCCGGACAGGTCCAGCACGGGCGGCACGTAGGTGACGTCGAGGGTCACGGGGTTCGGTCCCGGGACCGTCGGGTCGACGACGACGGACTTCCAGTCGGGGTTGAACCCGATCAGGGCCGTGATCTCGGCACGGACCGTGTCGCGTTCCAGCACTCGCTCGAGGGAGTACGCGCCGGTCGCCGCATCCGGAGTCACCACCACGTTGGTCACGAGGTTCGTCCCGTCCGAAAGGGTCCGCTGGATGCGCAGGGATCGCTCGCCGGTCAGCGGCTGTCCACCGGCTCCGAGCAGGGTGCCGGAGACCTGGAGGATCGCCGGCTGATAGTCGACGTCGAGCACGCGGCTGTTCTGGCCGGGCGAGAGGCCGATGAACGACTGCTTGACGTGATCGATCAGGTAACCGACCGCGGCCTCGGCATCGACGCGTACCGCGCCGTGCGGAAGGTAGCGATCGATCGTGTACGACCCGTCGGCCGCGGGCGTCACCGCTTCGAGACCACCGTCGATCACGACGCCGTTGGCGTCGAAGACGGTGAGGCCCATCGTGATCGGTCCGGCCAACGGCGCGCCGCCGACGCCCGTCATCTTGCCGGTTACGTGAAGCAGCGGAACGGTGGACGCATCGAGTGTCAGCGGGGCATCGGTGAGCAGGGGTGCGCCCTCGACAGGGGCCAAGGACTCGAACTCCGCGGTCCTCGTTGCAACGACCTCGAGCGGCGCGTCAGGCCACGCCGCAGTGACCTGGAATTGGAGCGGCAACGACAATGGCGAATCGATCTCGTTCAGATCGGGCACCAGGCGGCAGGAATAGACGCCGTTGCTGCCGCTCGTGGTGGTGCAGGGCTGCACGCCGACGCCATCGATGCGCACGGTGAGGCCGCTGACACCGATCCCAGGCGTGTTCGCAAGCGCGGCTTGCCCTTGAACGATGTAGTTGCAGGTGAATCGCGACAGATCGTTGAGGGGTCGGCCGATCGCCAACTCGAACGCAAGGGCGTCGACAACGTACGCGCCCGCACCGACGTCGCCCGTGCAGATGTGATTCAGGTTCCCGAGTGCGAATCTCACCTGCGCGCGCTCGTCGTCGAGGTCCGACGAGTTGTGCGGAGGATTGACGTCGTCGAAGCCGGGATAGCTGTTCGTGAAGAGCGATTCTGAGCTGTTGGTGACCCGCCACGAATCGGTCATGGCGTACAGCGCTGCGCCGTGCTCCCGGATCTCGGCGAGTGTGTAGGTCACCGATGTACCGGCCACCGCCAAGTCATTGGCCTGGATGCCGTCGGGAGAACCCAGCAGCCCTTCGAGCGGCGAGCCGACCGGCACCGAGACGCTGACGTCGATTCCGTTGATGCCGAGGTCGAAACCATCACCCTGTACCGAGACAGCGGTGCCGCTTCGCACGAGAGAGACGTCCGGCGAGACGTCGATCGGCACTCCGTCCGCCAGGTCGGTGACGACGCCGTCGACCAGCACCAGGAACGCCGGACGTTGATACACCTCGATCTTGTGGCCTTCCAGCTCGAGGGCGACCGCGGTGGCGCTCGTCGGCCGCGCGAGCCCTGTGCTCTCCGGAACGGTGAGCTCCTGACGGACGTGCAGGACCGGGCCCGTGTTGCCTTCGGTCGGTCGCAACCACACGTACTCACCGACCACTTGCGCGTCGTACCGCAGGCCGTCCATCGACATCATGTGCGGATCACCCGTGCCGAGGCCGGTGTCCTGCGGCGTGCAGTTCCGTTTGATCGAAACCTCGGGCTGCTCGACGGTGATATTCGCCTCACCTCGGTGCATGGAGAGGAAGTGCACGACCGCGCTGCGGGCTGGCTGCACCTCGCACGTCTTGAGCCGGCCCTTGATCTCGAAGGCAATCTCGTTCAATGACTGGACCGGTCCGAGTTCGCCTTCGCCGGGAGTGATGGACGCGACCCAATCGGGGACGGTGCTCGTGTCCACCCTGTACCGATCGTTGCTGTCCCCTTCGGAGACGAGGAAGCTCTTGACGACGGCCCGCGCCGCTGGTTGGCCCGTCACCTTGGGCGGGCTGAACCTCATGTGCCCGTCGCCGCATTGCAGCTTGAACTTGCCTCCCCACGCCGGGATGTCTGCGGAGAGGAACGGGGCGTTCCCCGTGACGGCGAACTGAACGGCCTCGTCGCCGTAGCGCTCGCACATGGAGTCATCCACGTTGATGTTCAGGTCCAGGGCGACCTTCCCCAAGGCGCTGCCTTCGCCGGACGGAACGGTCGGAGCGATCGCGAAGTCATGGTTCTCGTCGTATCCGACAGGGAGAAGGCGCCACACGCTTCCGCTCTCGAGCTGCGCGATCGCGAGCGAGCTGAGCAGGCCGCCGTTCGCGGGCTCCATCTCGCTGCGCAGATGGACATGATCGCCGGAGACCACGTCGATCACCTCCGGATTCATCTGGTCAGCAACCGTTTCTTCACCGCCGTTGACGGTGTACGTGAGCTTCTTCACGTTGAGCGGTTGGTAGGCCGAGAGCAGCGGGATCGTCTCCTGATAGAGCTTGACCTTGAACACAGGAGTGACACCGAGACCGAATTTCCCGAGCAGCCAATGCCATGGCTTCAGTTCGAGGTTGATCTTTCCGGACAGCTCGAGCGCGAGCGTCGACTTCGCCTTCTCGAACGAGAGCGTGTTCGTTGCGTTCTCCCACGCCCATCGAGCTTGCGGACCGACCTCGGCGCGCAGCGCGTCCAGGTAGCCGATGCCGTCGGTGTCCTCTCCGGTCGCCCATTTGATGACCTTCAAAAGGAACCCGACGACCTTCCCGCCGAGCTGCAAGCCAGCGGGCATGACCAGTGGCAAACCTCCGATGATCTCGATCGAAGCCGCGACGCCGGAGGAACTGAGGCTGGTCGACGGTTGGAACTTTGGCGTGCATGTCGGTGGCGTCACGGTGCCGCGGCTGCGGTCGGTGAAGGTTCCGCCGGTTTCCGCCGTATTGGCCCAGTCGAATCCACCGATGAACGTCGCGGCCATCGTGCAACTGACGCCGGCCTCGACCTTGGGCCCGCCCTCGAGCTTCAGTGACAACTCGATCCGTTGCTCGGCTGTCCCCTTGAATGACAGCAGGGCTGCGAAGGGGCCGGGCGCCATCATCTCGACCTCGCCCAGCTTCGCGAGCGGGCAGGAGAGCTTTGCGAAGATCGTCGCCTGGAGCTTCACCGCGAGTTGCACCGTGACCGTCAGCGTGCCGCCGACCTCGATCCGCAGCTTCTGCAGCGTTCCGTCCTGGATGATGATGAAGGCATTGACGACGGGATTGATACCGACGTCGATGCCCGGTTGTAGCTCGCCGAATTGCCCGCCGAGCTGACCCGCGAACTCCTTCGTGCAGTCGTCGAGCTTCTGGAGGGAGTTGCGGGTCTCCGGTTCGCCGCCGCCGTTCACTCCGCTGAAGGTGGTGTTGTCGTCGTCGGCGATCGCCGTCGCCTTCGTGGCACCAAGGTGTCCGGCCGGAGCGAGGGGCTCCGGGGCGGCAGGCGACGTCCCGGGAAGCGCGCCGATGCTGGACAGCGCGTCGGCGTTGACGTCGTAGGCGAGGTCCTGGTAGATGTCCTGCAGTCCGACGAGCGCCACGCTCAACAACGAGTAGTCGCCGATCGACAGCGTCGGCAGGCCGTCGGGCTCGACGATGCGCCCCATGAGCGCGGAACCGCCTGTGGCGACGATGACGGTACCCGTCGGCGGCACGGGGTTGTGGAGGACCACTGGCACTCGTGCGGCGTCCTCTGGCAATGGCTGATCCGGGACCAGCGCTTCGGCCTTGCCATCGGGGAGAAACGTGCGGGCGACGACGTCGGCCCAGGGGAACGGACCAACTCCCGTCCGGTCGACGTCACCTTGGAGCAGCTCGCCGATGTTGCCGTCGACCGGAAGGTCGGTCTGCGGGAACAGGACGACGTCGTCGGGGATCTTGACGACGCCGGCCTTCACCGTCGCAACCGTCACGGCGAGCGTGGGCGCGGGCGACACGCCGGGAATCTGCGCGCCGACGATGACCGAGTCGATGTTCGATCCGGCAGTGATCTGCACGACGCCCCCTCCGACCGCGGTGACGGTGATGGCATCGCCCGTGCCCGTTGTCGCGAACGTCGTGCCCTCCGGCAGCTCGGCCGCGGTCTCCTTGCCGTTCGCATCCGTCTGCGTCAACGTGGACTGCCGCGACTCGCCGGGCGACAGCAGCATTTGACGCGGCACGAAGCGCCACGCGACCGCGGGGTTCACCGGGTCCTCACCGAGCGCCGCGAACCAACCGACGACGTCGAGTGTGAGATGCGCCTTGCCGACCTCGTTGAAGAGCGACACCTTTCCGTCCGCGCCAATCGGAACGACGACGAGGTTCGAGGTTCGACCACCCTTCGGCGCGTTCAAGCTCCGCACGCCCGGACGGGTCGCTCCCGTCGGCCACGCGGTCACCGATGTTGCGTTCGTCGCGGTCACCGCGGCCAGGTCGAGGAGCACGGCCGCGACGCCAGTCGACGGAACGACACCGACACCGGCGACCGCAACATCGATCGATTGCCCGCCGTTCACGCGACCAGCTGCACCAGCCTGTTGTGTGTCGAGCACGCGTGCAGGAGTCAACGCGGTGTACGCGCCACCATCAGCGATCCATCCGTTCACGTTGACGATGGCGTCGACGTCGCCGACCTCGTTGAAGAACGAAACCTTTCCATTGGCGCCGAGCGGCACGACGACGAGATCCGCCGCCGGCTGACCCTTGCGGAAGCGCAGGTTGGCGACCGGTGGTCGCGCCTCGCCCGACGGCCAGACCGTCACCGTCGCGTCACGCCTCACCTTGGTTGCGACCACGTTCAGCACGACGGACTCGACACCCGACGATGGAACGCCTGCGACACCCGCGATGGCCTGTTCGACGGTGGCACCCGATCCGACATGGATCTGACTCACACGCGCGGGAGACAACGCGTGGTAGTCCCCGCTCGTGGGGAACCAGCCCTGCACGTCACCGAGGAGCTGAAGTCGACCGGTCCTGACGAAGAAGGACACCGTGCCGTCCGCACCGACCGGGAGGAAGACGAGGTGTGACATCGGCCGTCCAGGGAACGCTCTGAACGTCGGCGTGTTGGGTCGCGGGATCCCTGACGTGAAGACCGTCACGGCCGTGGTCTTCGTCGCGTCGATCGCGGTGACGTGCAACGCCACTGCTTCGACACCGGATGCCGGCACACCGGCGATCCCGGACAGTGCGAGGTGAATCGTCTGGCCCGCGTTGACCGGGCCAGCCGCGCCGAGGTTCGTGCGTGTGTCGAGCACCCTCGTGGACGCGAGCGGTTGGTAGCCACCCGGCGCGCCGGTCGGGATCGTCGTCAGCGGAGCGGCGGGCTCGGTGGGCGCGGCGGTCGCAGCGCCGGGAGCGGCCTGTGCCGCCGGAGAGGCGATCGCCGCATCGAGCAATGACGCGGCGAGCGCCCCGATGACGAACACCGCGACCGCGCCCAGTCGCCGGCGCCGCCCATTGATCCCCGCTCGCTGGTTCCGCATCTGCCGCATGGGCGGAGCATGGCGACCGACCGTTCAACCGGCGTCCCACACCGGGCTAGTCACCTCTCGACGGGGGGCTACGGGAAGAGGCCGCGGGCCTCGATCGCCGCCGCGACCCGCTCCAGGGCCGAGGCAAACGCGGCGCGGCGCATCGAGACGCCGAGCTGCTGGGACTTGGCCCACACCGAGGTGAAGGCCGATTCCATGCGGGAACGGAGCCGCTCCGCGACGAGCTCTTCCTCCCACGCGTAGCCCTGCCGCGACTGGGCCCACTCGAAGTAGGACGCGGTCACGCCGCCCGCGTTGGCGAGGATGTCGGGAACCACGACGACACCTCGGCGGTCGAGCACGGGCTCGGCCTCACGCGTCGTCGGACCATTCGCCGCTTCGACGACGACGGGTGCGGCGAGCTTCTCGGCCACCTCCTCGGTGATCACGCCACCGAGCGCGGCCGGCACGAACAGGTCTGACGGCAGGGAGTAGATCGCCTCGTCGTCGATCGCGTCGCCGCCGGCGAAGCCCTCGACCGTGCCGACTTTCGCGACGTGATCGGAGAGGGCCGCGATGTCGAGCCCACCTTCGTTGACGACGGCGCCACCGACGTCGCTCACCGCGATCACGCGCATGCCTGCGGATGCGAGCAGGAACGCCAGCGGACCGCCGACCTTGCCGAACCCTTGGAGCACGCAGCGCTTTCCGGTGAGGGTGAGTCCGAGCTCGGTGAACACGCGCCGGACGCACACGACGACACCCGATGAGGTCGCGCCGGCGTGCAGGCGCGTTCCACCGATCGACAGTGGCTTGCCGGTGACCACACCCGAGTGGTGTTGA
>JBEEFX010000322.1:0-6124 GCA_041166365.1 Acidimicrobiaceae bacterium | reverse complement strand
CAGTTGCCTCGGGGAAACTCATGCAGATCGCCCGAAGGTGCTCGAGGATCTCGGCCCGGCCCGGCAACTAACGACGCTCCATCGACATGGTCATGAGGTCGAGCCGCAAGGCGAGAGCTCCAAACGGCACAGCTCCGAGCCGGCGCGCAGCGCCGGCTGGGGACGGAGCGAGCGCTCGCCGACCAACTATCGACCATCCCGCTGCACGAGCGAAGGACCGACGTGCTTGTCGAGCCAGGCGTTGATCGGCTTCGCGGCGTGCAGTACGTCGACGATGCGCTGCTTCGCCTTCGCGGTGCCCACCCAGGCCGCGATCGGCCACTGCTTCCAGGTGATCATCCCTTTCATCCGCAGCAGCTCGATCCGCGGATGATCCTTGGGATAGCCCTTCGGTGCGGTCTTCAGCTCTTCGTGAGCACTGACCTCGATGCCCTTCGCCTTCACCGCGTCCACCAGCTTCTCGATCTGCTTGCCGGTGCGGTCGTCGGCCACTGCTCGCCGCAGCCGCTCGAGCTGATCCGGCATCGGCATGTACATGCCGGAGCCGACACCGAGCGCTTCCGCCGACAGAGAGATGTACCCGCCTTTGCTCAACGTGCCCGCGATGTTGGTCTTGTACGGCGACTTGTCGAGGCTGAAGCGGATGTCGCGGTTCGGGCGGAAGATCTTGCCTTCACCGAACTCGTCAGCGAGCTCGTCGAGCAGCTCCTGCATCGGCCGCTTGACCTCCTGCTCGTACACCGACTTGTGCGCGTGCCAGAACGTCTTGGAGTTGTCGGTCTCGAGCGCCTCGAAGAACTCGATCGCCTCGGCTCGCCACCCTTTGAACGTCACGGTGTCCCTCCCCCGCGGGCCGCCTCCCGCGCTTCGATCATCTGCTGCAGCTTGGAGAAGTCGACGGAGATGAACAAGCCTTCGGCCTCCGCGCACAAGACGTCGCCGGCGTGGAGCGTGCCGCGGCAGATGATCTTGCGACCGTCGGCGCGATCGAGCCAGCCCTCCATCCGGAGCTCGGTGTGCAGCGGCGTCGGCGATCGGTAGTGGATCGTGAGACGGCCCGTCATCCCGTGGTTGCCGGACAATGACTGCGCGAGGCCGAGCAACTCGTCGAACATCGCGGCCACATAGCCGCCATGCACGTGTCCGGGAGGGCCCTCGTACGCCGACCCGCAGATGACCGTGCCGACGACTCGGTGCGGCTGGAGCTCCATGCGCATCGGAGGAGCGAGCGGGTTCGACAGGCCCATGAGCGGGCTGTTGTCGAACGGTCCGGCGGAGTCGCCGGCGGGCCCCGCCTCCGCGAAGCCGGTGAAGAGGTGCTCCTGTGGATACGCGCTGAGTTGCTCGGCGATCTGCTCGAGCTCGTCGGCCACGCCGTGGAAAACGTCGAGCGGAGCGGTCGTGGCCACGAACCGTTCGATCACGCTGCGCAGCGCGTCGGCGAGCCGCCGGACCTCAGTGCGACGCTCGGTCTCGTCGATCGGAAGGTCGGGCCAGGTGAAGGTCATGAGCCGGTCGACCGAGCGAGCGCCAGCGAGCCGGGCGACGATGGGGAGCGGGGGCGCAGCCCCCGAGGATTGAAGGTCACAGATCCTCCGTATCGAAGTCGACGATCAGGGGCGCGTGGTCGGACGGCAGCTGGCCCTTGCGGGCGTTGCGATCGATGAGCGCCCATCGAGACCGCTCGGCCAGCGGCTTGCTCGCCAGCATCAGGTCGATGCGCATGCCGAGGTGCTTGTGGAAGTTGCCGGCGCGGTAGTCCCACCATGAGTACAAGCCGGTGTCTTCGTAGTGCCGCCGAAAAACGTCGACCAGGCCCCACGCCTTCAGCTCGTCGAGCGCAGCACGCTCGGGCGCGCTCACGTGCGTTGCGCCGTGCACCGCGCTCGCGTCCCAGACGTCGCGGTCATCAGGAGCGATGTTGAAGTCGCCGCAGACGACAACCGGCGCATTGGGATCGCACACCGCTTCGAGATGAGCGCGAAGCCGAGCCAACCATTCGAGCTTGAACTGGTATTGCTCGTGGTCGAGTGCGCGTCCGTTGGGCACGTACACGGTGGCGACGCGGATGCCCCCACAAGTAGCGGAGAGGATGCGGGCCTCGTTGCCCATGATCTCGTCGTCCGGCGCGAAACCGGACGACGGCAGCTCGAGACCCACACGGCTGAGGATGGCGACACCGTTCCAGCGGCCCTCGCCGTGATGAGCGGCCTCGTAACCCAGCGCGTTGAAGGTGAGCGCCGGGAATGCGGAGTCGGCGAGCTTGGTCTCCTGCATGCACAGCACGTCGGGCTGGGCCTCCGCGAGCCAGGCCTCGACGCGCGCCAGGCGCGCCTTGAGGGAGTTGACGTTCCACGTAGCGATCCGCATTCGCGGTGGACTCTATTGTCACGACGAGTGCAGGTGACTACGTGGTCCGACTACATCTGCCCCTGGGCCTACCTCGGCCGGGATCGCACGGCGCTGTTGCGGTCGCTGGACGTCACCGTCACGACGATGCCCTACGAGCTCCATCCGGACCTCCCGCCAGGCGGTCGTGTCGTTCGGCCGGAGGGGCGACTGGCCCGCGTGTACGACGCCATCGGCCGCGAATGCGAAGTAGCCGGGATGCCGTTCCGTCCGCCGACGCACGTGCCGAACAGCCGGCGAGCGTTGGAGACGGCGGAGGTGGTGCGCTCGCTCAGTCCCGGAGCGTTCGATCCGCTCGACGCCGCGCTGTTCGCGGCGCATTTCGTGGATGGCGCCGACATCGGCGATCCCGCAGAGCTCGATCGGCTCGTTGCGTGCGCTGGCGCGCGGTCAGACGACGTGCGGGCGATGGTGGAGAACGGTGCGGGTCGTGAGGCGGTGGCGGCGTCGATCACGACGGCACATGACCACGGCATCACCGCGACACCGGCATGGCTGTTCCCGGGAGACTTCGTGCTCCCCGGCGTTCAGCCTCGAGAGCTCTTCGAACGAGTCGTTGCCCGTCTCCGGGCCCAATCGGAGTAACCCCCGACTGGGCCCGGAACGGTGTACAGCATCCAGGCCGTCGCTTAACGCTTCTTGGCCGGAGCCCTCTTCTTGGCTGCCTTGCGCTTGGCCGGAGCCTTGCGCTTGGCCGGAGCCTTCTTGGCTGCGGACTTGCGCTTGGCCGGAGCCTTCTTCTTGGCTGCTGCCTTTCGCTTGGCCGGAGCCTTGCGCTTGGCCGGAGCCTTCTTGGCTGCGGACTTGCGCTTGGCCGGAGCCTTCTTGGCAGCTGCCTTGCGCTTGGCCGGAGCCTTGCGCTTAGCAGCCTTCTTGGCGGCAGGGGACACGGGCGCCTCCTCGGCGTCTGTTGCATGGTTGTTACTACCGGTCGCTTTCGCGACCGCCTCGGCGACATTTCTGCCGCTTTCGGACTTGGCGAGCCGGCCATCCACGGGCACCACGTCGATCCCACGGCGAACGGGATCGAAACGCTGGACCGTAAAAGGGCGCGTCTCTCCGAGATTGAGTACCTCGCGGGCGCTGCGCGGTGGTGGATCCCCGAGCTCGCGCAGCGGTACGTAGCACTGCGCCTCGCCCACATGGACGTAGGCACCGTGCGAGGAAAAGCGGTCGACGACCCCATCGACGAGCGCGCCGACCGGGTGGTCGACGACGAATGCGGCGTACACCATCTGGTCGTTGATGGGCTCGCCATGGGCCGACGAGCGCCGGCGGCGAGTGCGGGAATCCGAGGTCTTGGGTGTCGGCGAGGGCGTCAGCGCTGCCTTTGCGGCGGGTTTGGCGGCGGCCTTCGGGGTCTTGAGCGGCGCGGCCTTCGCCTTGGCCGGTTCCTTCTTCGCGGTCGGAGTGGATGCGGTGGCGGGAGCAGCCGTCGGGGCCGTGGTGGTCTTGCGGGCGTCTCGTACCGATCGGCGGCTCGTGGGGCCGCGCACCGGAGCACGCAACACGAAGACCCAACCGACATTCTGTACGGGCTTGCCTCCGATGAGTCGACCCTCGTCGAACAACCACGGGTACTGACCGTGGAATTCCTGGAACGAATCGTTGGAGAAGACGTCAGCAGTCGCGCGATCGGCGATCTGTAGAACAAACGCGTCGCCGCGGCCGATTGCACCGGCCGGTGGTGTCACGAGCTCGCCATTCAGCGCAGCTTCTTCGTAGGCCTTGTGCTCTTTGGCATCGATGCGGTGACCGAACGTCGCGTCGACCACAACGGTCGCATGCTCGTACGGATATTCCGCGAGCAAAGCGCGAACAGCGTCGTCGAGTTGCGCAAGGCTCGGCGCGGCGCGCCCCTCTGTCGCGATGTTCGACCCATCCACCACGACATGTTTTCTCTTCATCTCGGGCTCAAGTCAAGCAAACATTCACGCCTTCGTCGCGGATCGTTCACGAATTGTACGCGCGACGTACGCTCGCGGCGTGCAAGACGAACAAACTTCAGAGGTCATCGACCTGTTGCAACACTTGATTCGCAACGCTTGTGTGAACGATGGAACGGCAAAGTCGGGACACGAAGCGCGCAGTGTTGACGTTCTTTCGCAGTATCTCGGTGGCAGCGGTTTGGAGCTCGAAACGTACGAAGCGATACCCGGCCGCGGCAATCTCGTCGCTCGTATCGAAGGATCTGATCCCAGCGCACCAACGATGTTGCTGATGGGTCACACCGATGTGGTCCCGGTGAACGTCGAGCGTTGGCAGCGCGATCCGTTCGGCGGTGAGCTCGTCGACGACGAACACGGGCGCGCCCACGTGTGGGGTCGCGGTGCAGTCGACATGTTGAATCTGACTGCGTCGATGGCCGTCGCGGTGAAGCGATTGGCGCGGTCCGGCTTCAAGCCCCGCGGCACGCTCATCTATTTGGCAGTGGCGGACGAAGAAGCTCTCGGTACCTACGGAGCCGGCCATCTCGTCGACCACGAGCGTGATGCCGTGACGGCGGACTACGTCATCACCGAGTCGGGTGGCATCCCGATCCCGAGCCCTGGGGGTATCAAGCTTCCGGTGATCGTCGGCGAGAAGGGCACCTGGTGGTGCACCCTGAGGATCAAGGGCACCGCCGGCCACGCGTCGCAACCGTTCCGCACCGACAACGCGCTCGTGACCGCGGCGGAGGTCGTGCGCCGGCTCGCGGAGTTCCGGCCGCCGACCGTGATGCACGACGTGTGGCGCCGTTTCGTCGAATCGGTGGGCTACCCGCCGGAGTTCACGGCACCGCTCTTGCAGGAGGAAGGCTTTCTCGAGGTCTGCGACGCGCTGCCCCTCGGGATGGCTCGACAATTCCACGCATGCACGCACACGACGTTTGCGCCGACGGTGATCCACGGAGGATCCAAGACGAACGTGATCCCCGACACGGTGGACCTCGAGGTCGACGTGCGCACACTGCCCGGTCAGACCGCCGCCGAGGTGCACGCGCTGCTCGATGAGGCGCTGGGCGATCTCGCCGGAGCGGTCGAGGTGCTCCACGCGCACGACGATCCGTCGACGGCGTCGCCGATGGACACTCCCCTCTGGGACTCGTTGAGTCGCGTGACGAAGCTGTTCTACGAGGATTCT
Organism: Acidimicrobiaceae bacterium; assembly: GCA_041166365.1. Lineage (GTDB taxonomy): Bacteria > Actinomycetota > Acidimicrobiia > Acidimicrobiales > JACDCH01 > DASUCS01. The sequence goes on along the minus strand of JBEEFX010000322.1, from coordinate 592 downwards.
GCGACCGTGCCCTTCCTCACCGTCGGTGCGACCGACGCACGCTTCTTCCGACGAGCGGGAGCGACGTCGTACGGATTCGGGCTCTTCAGCACCGCGCTGAGCCTCGAGGACTACGGCGTGATGTTCCACGGCGACGACGAGCGTGTCGACGTCGAGTCCCTCCGACTGTCGACGGCGATGTGGGAAGCAGTGGCCCGCGATCTTCTCGTCGGCTGATGGCGACAATCCGAGCCGCGCTGTTCGACTTCGGCGGCGTCATCTCCACGAGCCCGTTCGAAGCCTTCAACCGCTACGAGCACGACCACCGCCTGCCGGCGGACTTCCTCCGGGGTTTGAACGCGACCAACCCTGACACCAACGCGTGGGCTCGGCACGAGCGCAACGAGCTGACCTTCGACGAGTTCTGCACCGCCTACGAAGGTGAGGCCCTCGCCGTCGGGCACACCATCGACGCTCGCGAGGTCATCGGGTGTCTTGCGGGTGATCTCCGGCCCGAGATGCTCGAGGCGATCCGCCGCTGTCACGAACGGCTGCGCACCGGCCTCATCACCAACAACATGGCCACGATGACCGAAGGGGACGAAGGCAACGC
>JBEEFX010000321.1:0-8896 GCA_041166365.1 Acidimicrobiaceae bacterium | reverse complement strand
CGCTCGCCGCGCTCGACGCGACGACGCGCATCGACGTTCGCCGTGATCTGCGCAGGCACTTGGCGACGTTCGAGGGTGTCCGCGTCGTCGTCACGCATGATCCTGTCGATGCCGTGGTGCTGGCCGACGACATCGCCGTGCTGGACCGCGGCCGCATCGTGCAATCCGGCTCACCGGACGACATCACCGCCCGCCCGCGGACACCGTGGGTCGCCGATCTCGTGGGCACCAACCTCTACAAGGGCACGGCCGCCGCCAACACCCTCCGTGTCGATGGCGGCGGCTCGATCGCGGCCGCAACCACGGTCGATGACGGCGCCGCCTTCGCCGTCGTGCACCCCCGGGTGGTCGCCCTGCACCGCGCCAAGCCCGACGGAACCCCGCGCAACGTGTGGGCGGGTCACGCCACGGCCATCGAACGGGTCGGTGACCGCGTCCGGGTGCAGGTGGCCGGCCGGCCCAACATCGTCGCCGAGATCACCGCGGCGGCCGCCACCGACCTCGCTCTCGCCGACGGCACAGAGCTGTGGATCGCCGTGAAGGCGACGGAGGTCGACCTCTACTCCGCCTGACCGCTACTCCGCCTGACCGCTACTCCGCCTGACCACTACTCCGCGAGACCACGGTGGCGCCCGATTTTCTCGATGATCACGCTTCGTTCCCGACGGGCGAGGGAAGCTTGACCGGCAATGACGACGACCCTTGTCCTCGGCGCCGGCGGCACGGTCGGCCTCGCCTACCACGCGGGTGTGCTCAAAGCCCTCCATGAGGTTGCCGGCATCGAGGCAGCCGAAGCCGACCTGCTGATCGGCACCAGTGCCGGGTCGGCGGTCTCCGCCTACCTTCGCTCCGGCTACACCAGCGACGACCTGTGGCGCATGGCACTCGGCACCCACGAGACGCTCGTGGGTCTCACCGACGGCGAGCTCGAGGAACGACGGCGCGCGCTGTTCACGCGCAACTGGACGTCACCCACCGAGTTGCTGCGCCTCGGCATCGGAACGTCCTACGCGGTGCTACGCATGGCCGGGCTCGCGCCCGCACTGCCGCTGCCGCACTCCGTGAGACATCGCTTCCCCGCCGGACTGTTCACGATGGCATCGGCGGAGGCCGAGCTCGGCGAGCAGCTCGTGACCGAGTGGCCGGAGAAGCCGATGTGGCTGTGCTCGTACGACCTCGTACGTCGCGAACGCGTCGTCATCGGCAACGACACGGAGACGACGCTCGACGTCCCGCGCGCCGTTCTCGCGTCGTGCGCGATTCCCGGCATGTACCGCCCGGTGCGCGATGGCCGGCGAGTGCTCGTCGACGGCGGCGTCACGTCGACCACGAACCTCGATCTCGTCGCGCCCCGGCGCCCCGGCCTCGTGATCGCGGTCGCCCCGATGGCGTACGAGACGAACGAGACACAGCGCACCGCCGATCAGCTCACTCGCCGGCGGCCGGCCCGAGCGCTCTCGCGTGAGGCACGCCGGGTGCGCGAGGCCGGGCACGCGCTCGTGATCCTTCGACCGTCGCGTGAGGAAGTGCGGGCCCACGGGCGGAACTTCATGCGCATGGACACGAGCGAGGCCATCGCCCGCCTGGCCTACGAGTGTGCCGCCCGCACGCTCCAAGGCCGGCTCATCGCGCACGCCGCCTGACGCGCCCCCCGGTCTTCACCCGCCGCGCTCAGGTGCCCAGGCTGGCGCCGCTGCTGTTCGAAGCGGAGCTCGAGCTGCTGTTCGAGCCATCGTCGGCCGGCGGGCCTGAGCCCTCCATGCCCGGGCAACCGGCGCCATGAGGGCCGCCGGTGTGGTTCACGATCTCCGTGATGTGCTGGACGAGGTCTGCACCGATCGCGTCGGCTTGCGCTTGTGTGAGCTCACCGCTCGCCACCCGGGCCGCGAGCTCGGTCTGCGCGTCGGCCACGAGCGCGTCGATCACCTTCTGTGGGTCGACCCCGTTCGCGGTCGCCACCTCGGCCAGCGACTGGCCCGACTGCAACGCGGTCTGCAGGTCCGCCTCGGGGATGCCGATCGCGCCGGCGGCCACCGAGAGATCGACCCGGCCGTGCGGGCCGCCGGGGTGTCCCGGGCCGTGCGGCCCCGCTGCGTCCGGCGGCGGTGCGCTGTCGCTGCTGCTGGACGGCGAGTCGCTGCTGGACGACTGGGCCGTGGCCACGCCGCCTCCGAACCACGCGGCACCGACGGCCCCGCCCGCGAGCAGCGAGCCGGTGAAGAGCGCTGCGACGACGTTCTTGTGCATGGTGATCCCCCTGTGGTCGGGCCCCGACTGACCGGAGCAGCCACAAGGTGCGACCCCCGGCTGAGCGCCCGCTGGGAACGGGCTGGTCGTGGCCCCCGAAAGCGTTCACAGGCGATTCACAGCGGGTGCACAGCGCTGGTCGAGCAGGACGCGCGACGGTGTGAGCGATGACAGCTGCCAAGCAACAGGTCCTGGTCGTCGACGACGAGCCCTCGATCGTCGACGCGGTCGCCACTGCTCTCCGCTACGAAGGCTTCGAGGTCCGCGAAGCGGTGACCGGCCGGGCCGCGCTCGCCGCCGCCCAGGAGAACCCGCCGGACCTGCTCGTGCTCGACGTGATGCTGCCCGATCTCGACGGCCTCGAGGTGACCCGGCGCTTGCGAGCCGACGGCATCCGCGTCCCCATCCTCTTCCTCACCGCCAGGGACAGCGTGGAGGACAAGGTCGCGGGACTGACCGTCGGCGGCGACGACTATGTCACCAAGCCCTTCTCGCTCGCCGAGATCGTCGCCCGGGCGCATGCCATCCTGCGTCGCACCCAGGGCGAGAACAACGGCGACGGCCAGCTCAGCTTCAGCGACGTGACCCTGGATCAGGACACGCACGAGGTGTGGCGCGCCGGCAACCCTGTGCGCCTGACCGCGACCGAGTTCAACCTCCTGCGGTTCTTCCTGCTGAACCCGCGACGCGTGCTTTCGAAGAGCCAGATCCTCGATCACGTCTGGCACTACGACTTCGGCGGCGACCCGAACGTGGTCGAGACGTACGTGAGTTACCTCCGCAAGAAGCTCGACCAGCACGGTGAGTCCTTGATCCAGACCATTCGCCTCGTCGGTTACTCGCTGCGCGAAGGCTGATGTCTCTGCGCTGGCGGTTGCTCCTGGCGGTCGGCGCCGTCGCACTCATCGCGCTGTTGACCGCCGACGTCGCGACCTACTCGTCGCTGAAGAGTTTCCTCTACACGCGCGTCGACCAGTCCCTCGACAGCGCGCATCAGCCGCTGGAGCAAGGACTCGACGGTGGGCACGGCGGGCACGGCCCAGCACCCGACGTTGTTCAATTCGCGCCCGGCACGTTCGTCGAACTGAGGTCGAGCGACGACTCGGTGTCGTTCGTGAGTCCTGCCCGCGTACGAGGCGGCGAGGAGTACACGCCCAGCCTCGCCGACCACATCGACCTCCCGGCCTACAAGGGAGGTGGGGACGAAGCGCACACGTACTTCACCGTGAAGTCCGTCGAGTCGGGCGGACCTGAATTCCGCGTACGTGCCTCCACCTTGGCCGACGGCCGGCAGCTCCTCCTCGGCGTCCCGCTCGACGACACCGCCGCGACCCTCCAGCGCCTGCTCACCATCGAGGTGGCAGTCACGGCCGGCGCCCTGATCGCCGCGGCCGCGCTGGGCTGGTGGCTGGTGCGGGTCGGGCTGCGTCCACTGGCCGAGGTCGAGGCGACCGCGGACGCCATCGCCGACGGCGATCTCGACCGGCGAGTACCGGGCGACGACGCGAAGACCGAGGTCGGCCATCTGGCCAAGTCGTTCAACACGATGCTCGGTCGCATCCAGGACGCGTTCGCCACGCGTGACGCGACGGAGGCGCGCTTGCGGCGCTTCGTGGCGGACGCATCGCACGAGTTGCGCACTCCGGTCGCCGCGGTGTCCGCCTACGCCGAGTTGTTCGAGCGAGGCGCCAACGTTCGCCCTGATGACCTCGGACGTGTGATGACGGGGATACGCACGGAGACCGCGCGCATGGGTGACCTCGTCGAGGACCTGCTGCTCCTTGCTCGGCTCGACGAAGGCCGCCCCCTCGAGCAGGCCGCCGTCGAGCTCGTCACCGTGGCGGCACAGGCGCTCGACGCCTCGCGCGCCGTCGGGCCCGACTGGCCGATGCACCTCGACGCCGCCCGTCCCGTCGAGGTCATGGGCGACGCCGCCCGCCTTCGCCAGGTGTTCGACAACCTGCTCGGCAACGTCCGGTCGCACACGCCGCCGGGTACCGAGACCACGGTTCGGCTGTTCGCGCAGAGCGACGAAGCGGTGATCGAGGTCGCCGACAACGGGCCCGGTCTGGGATCGGACCAAGCAAACCGCGTGTTCGAACGCTTCTACCGGATCGAGGCGTCCCGATCCCGCGAACACGGTGGCGCCGGTCTCGGCCTCGCCATCGTGGCCGCCATCGTCGGCGCCCACGGCGGCCGCGTCGAGGTCACCTCGAGCGTCGAGCAGCCGGGCGCGACGTTCGTCGTGCATCTTCCGCTGGCGCACTGACGAACCCGCATCGAACGACGCCGCCGCAGGGCCGTGCCGCCGCGCGGGTTGGTGCCGGGACGGGCAGGAATCGGGCGATCGCCGTCGAACGGTCAAGTAGGGTCAATCTGACGGTGCGTCAGGTCCGGGGGGTCGCTGGGTGCGGAGACGCGTTGCTCGAATTCACGGTGGGCCGCTCGGCCTGAAGCGTCGACGAATCGTCGCGCTCGGCGTCGCACTCGCGCTGCTCGCCGCCTGCGGGTCGCGGGCCACTGACGCGCAGGTCGTCGAGGCCCTCGGCTCCGGCGGCACCGGCGGAAACCGCACCTCCGGCGCCACCGGAACGGCCGCCGGCGCCGGCGGCAGCGCCGGCGGTGCGACGGGCACGAACGGGGTGGATGCGAGCGGCAACGCCGCCGCCCAAGGGGGAGGCGAAGGCGGCAACGCGGTCGTCTTCGCCGGCGACAACGGTGGCGCGACCGATGTCGGCGTCACCGGGAACTCGATCACGGTCGCCAACATCTCGATTCTCACCGGACCGGTGCCGGGGTTGTTCGCCGGCGCGCCCAAGGGAGTCCAGGCGTACTTCGCCTACCAGAACAGTCAGGGTGGTGTGTTCGGCCGTCAGCTCAAGGTCGAGGCCCAGGACGACCAGTTCGACTGCGGCATCAACAAGGCCATCGCCGAGGACGACGTCAACAAGTTCTTCAGCTTCGTCGGATCGTTCTCACTGTTCGACGGCTGTAGCGGCGAGGTGCTGCAGGCCCACCCCGACATCCCGGACATGCACGTGCCGCTCTCTCCGCTCGCGCAGGCGAACCCGAACAACTTCGCACCGCAACCGGTGAAGTCCGGCGCGAGCACGGGACCGTTCCAATACATCAAAGACACGCATCCGAACGCGATCAAGAAGGTCGGCAGCCTGATCGGCAACGTCGACACCGCGAAGTCGGCATGGGAGAACACCAAGTTCGTGATGCAGTCGCTCGGGTACGAGGTCGTCTACGAGCGGGTGTTCCAGCCAACCGAGACCGACTTCACGGCCGACATCGTGCAGATGAACGCAAAGGGCGTGCAGTTGCTCACGCTCTCGTCGGCCGACGTGAAGACGATGGGCCGTGTGGAAGCGAAGGCCACCCAGCAGGGTTGGAAGCCTGAAGTCACTCTGCTCGGCGCGGCGGGATACGACAACACACTGTTCACGCTGGCAGGCAGCAACGACGCCGTCGAAGGCGCGTACCTCTATCTCCCGACCGCGATGTACCTCGGTGAGGACCGAACGGACATCCCCGAGGTCGACCTCTTCCTCTCCTGGATGCAGAAGGTCGACCCGGGGGCGAACATCGATCTCTTCACCGTCTACGGCTGGGTGTCCGCCGAGCTCTTCGTGCAGGCGTTGCAGGCTGCGGGTCCGCAGGCCACGAGAGCAGGGCTGCTCGGCGCGCTCCAACAGATCGACAAGTTCGACGCCAACGGCCTGCTGGCCCAGGCCGGGCCCGCATCCAAGACGCCCGCGATCTGTTACATCATGGTGCAGGTCCACGACGGAAAGTTCGCTCGTGTGGACAGCCCCGCCGGCGCTTTCCGGTGCGACGGCACGTACGTCTATCGGGAAGGCGGCTAGCAGCCCGACGTGGACGTCTTCCTGCAGTTCACCATCGTCGGCATCGCGACCGGTTGCATCTACGCGTTGACGGCGACGGGTCTCACCGTCACGTACATCACGTCGGGGATCTTCAACTTCGCGCATGGCGCCGTCGGCATGATCGCGGCGTTCACGTACTGGGAGCTGACCGTCGAACACGGATGGCCGCAAGCACCCGCCGTGCTGGTGGTGCTGCTCGTGCTGGCACCGATCATGGGTCTGCTCATCGAGCAGCTCATGCGCCGTCTCCATGGCGCGCCGACAGAGGTCACGCTGGTGATCTCGCTCGGCATCCTCCTCGCGCTCATCGGTGTCGCCCAGACGCGCTGGGACCCCGGACGAGCGCGCGTGCTCACCGAGTTCTTCGCCGGGCACCACGTGGCGATCTTCGGCGTCAATGTCACGTACCACCAGTTGATCGTCGTGGCCACGACCATCGCGGTCGTCGTCGGCCTGCGGCTGTTCCTCTACCGCACCCGCGCGGGCATCGCCTTGCGCGCCGTCGTGGACGCCCCCGACGTCGCCGCGTTGAACGGGGCCGCGCCGGATCGGGTGAGCCAGATGGGTTGGGTGATCGGGGCGATGCTGGCGTCACTGGCCGGCGTCCTGCTCGCTCCGATCCTGGGCGCCGTCGACATCATCTTCCTGACGCTGCTCGTGATCAACGGCTACGCCGCGGCCATCGTCGGTCGGTTGCGCAGCCTGCCCCTCACGTTCGGCGGCGGCCTCGCCCTCGGCCTGATCGAGTCGTACTCGATCGAGTTCAGCCCGCAGAACCTCGTCAGCGACCTGCACGTCGCGTTGCCGATCATCTTCCTGTTCCTGATGCTGATGCTGGTGCCGGAAGCCCGCTTGAGCGTCGGCCGCACCGCGACGCGCCGGCCGCTGCGCATCCCGAGCCTGCGCCAGTCGGTCATCGCCGCTGTCGGTCTGGTCGGCGTCGGATGGGTCGTGTCCGGGTTCCTCTCCACCCGTGACCTGTTGACGATGGGCCGGGGCGTGATCCTGACGATCGTCATGCTCTCGCTCGTGCTGCTCACCGGTTACGGCGGACAGATCTCGCTGTGCCAGCTCACGTTCGTGGGCGTCGGGGCATTTGCGATGGGCAAAGTCGCGGGCGGTGGTTCCATCATGGGCCTCGTCGCCGCCGTCGGACTGTCCGCGCTCATCGGCGCGCTCGTCGCGCTGCCCGCATTGCGGCTGCGCGGCCTGTACCTCGCACTGAGCACGTTCGCGTTCGCACAGGTGATGACGGCGCTGTTCTTCAAGAACGACGACGTGTTCGGACAGGGTGGCGCGCTGAAGGTCGGGCGTATCGGCCTCCTCGGAGTGTCGCTCCAGAGTCCTCGCGCGTACTTCGTCTTCCTCGTCGTCGTCCTCGCGATCGCTGCCGTCGGCACGCTCGCGATTCGGCGGTCGTCGTTCGGTCGGCGGCTCGTGGCGATGTCGGACAGCCCCGCGGCGTGCGCGACTGTCGGCATGAGCCTCACCACCACGAAGCTGCTCGTGTTCGCCGCGTCGGCCGGGCTCGCAGGGCTCGGCGGCGCGCTGTACGGGGGGAACCAAGGTTCGGTCGGCAGCTTCGACTTCGAGGTGCTGCTCAGCCTCGTGCTGCTGCTGCAGATGGTGATCTGGGGTGTCGACTCGGTGCTCGGTGTCGTGATCGCGGGCTTGCTCATCGCCCTCTTCCCGACGATCGAGCAGTACTTCCCCGGATTGCGTAGCGGCTCTCTGCAATACCTGGCGACCGGCGTCGGCGTGATCCTCCTCAGCCGGCAGCCGGGCGGGATCATCAGAATGTTCGGTGATCGCCTCAACCAGCTCGGCGCTCGCGTCGCGGCCCGCCGTCCCGTCGACGAACCGGCTGGCGCAGTCGAGCTGCGGCCGCGTCCGCGGCCGCGGCCGCGCTCCATCGACGACTCGACGCCCGTGGCCGTGCCCGCGCTCGAGCTGCGCGGCATCAAGGCTGGTTACGGCGGCATCGAGGTCGTGCACGGTGTCGACCTCATCGTCCCGCCTGCGTCAGTCTTCGCGCTCCTCGGCCCGAACGGAGCCGGCAAGAGCACGTTGCTCAAGGTGGCGAGCTGCCAGAAGGTGCCGACCGATGGCTGCGTCCACATCTCCGGTGTGCACGTGAACGGCGCGTCACCCGAGGCCATCGCGCGCCTGGGCGTGTGCACGATCCCCGAAGGACGAGGCATCTTCGCCAACCTCAGCGTGACCGAGAACCTCCGCATGATGACGTTCCGCGAGGGGATCCGGGCATCCGACGTCGAGGAACGCGCGATGGCGCGTTTCCCGGCGCTGCGAGACAAGCGCGAACGGATCGCGGGCACGCTGTCCGGTGGCGAGCAGCAGATGCTGGCGATGGCCCGAGCGGTGGCCACCGAGCCGTCACTGCTGCTGCTCGACGAGATCTCGATGGGCCTTGCCCCCCTGATCGTCGCTCAGATGTACGAGCTCGTCGGCCATCTCGCGGCCGAAGGGTTCGCACTCCTGATCGTCGAGCAGTTCGCGCACACCGCATTGCAGTTCGCCGACTACGCCGCGGTGATGACCCACGGTCAGATTCAGCTGCTCGGTGAAGCGGCGGATGTCGCTCCGGCAGTCGAAGACGCGTACTTCGGGATCGTGGCATGACACGCCGCTGGCATCTGGCCGTCCTGGGCGGCGCCATCACGTCGATCGCGATCAGCAGCGCCTTCCAGTCGGCCCGCGCCGACGTGCCGGTGAGATTCGGGAGCTACACGATCGCC
>JBEEFX010000320.1:0-10090 GCA_041166365.1 Acidimicrobiaceae bacterium | reverse complement strand
CCACCAACTCACGGAAGAGTGGTCGCAGAAAGCTGTGCCGGTGGACGTGACGATGGGAGTCGACGTGCGTGGGCGCTCGCCCGACGAGGTCGACGAATTGGTCGAGCTGCGCATTGAACTCCTCCCGCACGCCTTCGACGTCGTGGACATCGAAGGACCGCTCGTCTTCACCGCAAACGTCGAAGTGCAGGCCGACCCCCAAATCCGGCAGATCGGCGAGCATCCTCACGGCCTCCTGGCAGGCGCGGCCAGTCACGAGCAGGCTGGCGCTCGTGACGATGCCTCGAGTGTGGGCATCCGCCACGCCGCGGTTCACGCCTTGCGATGCACCGAGGTCGTCGGCGTTTACGACGAGCAGCTTCTTGTCCATTCCGCGCTCTCCTACGTCAGCCCGACATCTTCGAGGAACCGCCGCGCCACTTGCCGTGCGTCGAAGTACTCCTCAGCGAGAGCCCGCGCCGCTGCCGCGTGCCTCCGATAGTCCCCGTTGATCTTGTCGATGGCGTGCACCGCATCGTCGACTGACCGGACCGCGAAGAGCCCTTCTCCGGTGGGCAGCGCGACTCCGAACCCGGTGTCCTGCGCGACGACTGGACGCCCGCTCGCGAGATAGCACGCGTCCCGCTCGCTGAACCATCCGCTTCGGAGCCGCACGTTTTGGTCTTTGGCCACGCTGAACTCGGCTCGAGAGCCGCCGATGAAGGCCCGATACGAGGCGAAGGGGTCGAGTGAGATCGGAAGTGGGTCGACCAGTCGCCATCCGTTCAGAGCCAGCTCCTCGCGATCCGACTGGTCGTCCACCTTCAGCGCCACCTCGAACGTCTGTGATGTGCGCGTGGGCAAGTCCATGAACTTGACCCACTCGAGGTGCTTGCTCCAGCGGTATATCTCCCCGCCGTAGGCCACGTCGTATTCCGGCGGGTGGCGGTAGTTGGCAATCGTGGTGATGTGTGGTCCCGGAGGACGGGACGGCACCTGCCACCAGTCGAGGTCGATCGGCTGTCGGGTCTTGACGAAGGGAATGTCGTTGGTCGGCACTCCGCAGTCGGCCGAGCCGTAGTTCTCTCCGTACGTGGCGAACGCCGTGTGCCGTTCGAACAGCCTCACGACCTTCTGGTCACCGTTGGCGATTCGCAGTTCCGCCCCGACGGGGTCGGTCTCGACGTAGACGCGTGCCGGCGCCTGGCAGTGTTCTTCGCGGAGGTCCGTCACGCCGACAATGTTGAGCACCGCGTCCGCGGTGCGATACAACTCGGCCAGCTCGGGGAGCGTGAGGTTGAAGCAGGTGTCGCTGGACGGCGACGGGCGGTACGCCCACGAGCGCTCCATGCCAATGCGCGTGAGGCAGGAGCGAACGTGCTCGACGGCGTAGGTGCAGTCCGAGCCGAAGCTCTCGGCCCGAGGGTCGTACGGCCAGAGCGCGTTGTCCTCGACGTACCAGACGTCGTGGCCGAGCGCGCGCAAGCCGAGAATCCAGTTGAGGTAGAGCCACGTCTGTCCGGCAAAGGGCGCGTAACCCATCATCCCCAGGACGACGAGGCGAAGGCGTCCGGTCGAGCGCGTCACACGGATCCCAATGCCACGTCCAGCAGCGAGGTCAGTACGCGACCGGATTCGAAGGCGTCGGCGACGAGTTCCCGGGCGGCGACACAATGCTGCTCGTACCGGCGCTCGACATCTGCGAGCCCTTCGACCGCCTCGTCGAGGTCAGTGAACGCCACGAGACCGTCTCCGGTGGGCAGCCAGTCGCTGAAGCCGGTGTCTTGCACGACGCACGGGCGTCCGGACGCGAGGTACGAGGTCGTCCGCTCACTGAACCAACCGCTTCGGGAAGACACGTACGCCTCCTTGGCCACGCTGAACTCTCCTCTGGAGTCTTGGATGTACTGCTGGTAGGTCCATGGGTCGAGCGTTGGCCCGCGCGGATCGACGAGGGTCCATCCGTGTTCGCGTAGCTCATCTCTTGGGGCGTGTGGGCTTCCGATGGCGAGCTCCAGACGCGATGGTGTCTGAGCAGGAAGATCGAGGAATGGTGCGAACGACTGCGCCTTCGTGCCGAAAGTACGTCCGCGGTACGCCACAGGCGGGTAGCTCTCCCAGGCCATCACCGTGGTGAACGCGCCGTGCTTGGGCCCGGGCGCCACCGGCCACGCGCTGAGGACAACCGGTTGTCGAGTCGGATGCCACCGCCGCCCGTCGTCGGGAAGGCTGGCATCGGCGCGATCCACGTTCTCGGCGAAGGTGAAGAACACGTTGTGATCACGGACCCGCTTGCCCGTGTCTCGGTCGCTCATGGCCTTCACCTGAGTGAAGACCGGGTCGGTGTCGATCAGCGCCCGCACCGGTATCGAGCAGAGCCACGAGCGAATCGGATTCACACCGGAGACGTCGAGGAGCACGTCGGCGCGCTCACACCAGGCGCGCGCGCGAGCGCCCGCACCACCTGCCCAGCTCTGTCGGTGCGCGTCGTAGTAGGCCCAGCTGTCACCCAACCCGAGACGGTCGAACGCGGACGCCGCGAACGCCAACCCGTAGGAGGGATCCTCGGTCATCGTGTCGCCGACCGGGTCATAACAAGCGGGGTAGTCGTCGCTGTCTTCGACGAACAAGACCTCATGGCCCAGGTCGGCCAGTCCGCGCACGTATTGAAGGTGGTGCCAAGCCAGTCCGCCGAGCGGTCCGCGAACGACGTAGCCGAGGATGACGATTCGCATGATGACGCGAGGCCCGCTGTGGCTACCCGACGACCTTGGCCGGGTTACCGACGACGATGGAGTGGGGCGGAATCCTAGAGCGGACGACGGCCCCCGCCCCGACGATGCTCCCCTCGCCGATGTCGGTCCCGTCGAGCAGGATCGCCCTGGCGCCGACCCAGGCGTTGCGACCGATCCTGATCAACGTGTCCTCTCGGCGCGGGCCGAACCGCGCCTGTTCCGGCGGCGGCACCGGGGCGTCCTCGTCCGTGATGACCACGTCGTGGGCGATCAGCGCGAAGTCGTCGATCTCCACGCGACCGCCGGTGTTGATGATCGCCGCCACCATCGTGCAGTAGGCGCCGATCACCACCTCGGCGGCGGGGCCGAGCTCGAACCACGTGTCCCGGTACACGCCGGAATGAGCGCCGACGCGGACGGCACCCGGACGGGTGGTCTGGCTGTGCAGGAACGCGTACGAGCTGTGCAACCAACTCGTCGGGTCGAGTTCTACACACGCGGGCAACGCGGAGGGAAACCAGTCGTGCTCGAGCCTCGTTCCTTCGACCAGGTGATGAGGGTAGGTCATCGCTGTGGCAGCCGCCGCTGCCAAGGTCGCCAGGTGGCCAAGGTCTGGAGCGCGTTGAGATAGCCGCCGCGCGCTTCGTAGAACTCCTCCATCTCGTCGCGCAGAGCAACGACGTCGTACGAAGCGTTCCCTTCGACCGGGTGGAGGTGCCGGATGAGACACGAGTCCACGATCCCGAGCCGGCACCCCTCTTGGCGGAGGCTCTGCCATCGCAGGTCGAGGCCCCAACCCATGCCGTCGTCGGCAAGTGGAAGAACCCGGTGTCGCCACGACGGGCTGACGACGACGACCGGTCCGATCTCCACGAACGTCGTGAGGCGGAGCAGGGAAAGCCGCCGGCCGGCCGTCAGCCAGTGACTCCACTGGCTGAGGCGGTCGTGAGCAGGCTGCGCCAGACCGAGGTCCGCACCGGCGGCGACGGCGAGGAGGTTTGCGAGCTCCCCGCGTGTGAAGACGTAGTCGTCGTCGCTCAGGACGACATGGCCATCGAACGTTGCCGGCAGGCTGGCGTACAGCTTGTTCAGCAGGGGCGATCGCCGTCCGGGACCCTGACCGACGGTCCACGTTTCGAGTTCGGGGTGGATTTCGTCCAATGCCCACAACCGCCACACCATGTCGGGCGGACCGGATGCACGAATGCCGGCCACGAGCGCGGCATTTCGGTGGCGGTAGACGAGGAGACCGGCGGCGGTTGGCGACTTGCCGAACCGCCAGCGAGCGAGAAGCGGTGTCGGATCCCACGGCTCGAGAGCCGCCATGGCGCGCCACCATTCCGCTTCGAGGTTTGTCACCCGACGATCCGCGCCGGATTCCCCGCCACACTCGCGCCGGCCGGCACCGACGTCGCGAGGACACTGCCGGCGGCCACCCGAGCGCCGTCACCGATGTGAACGCCCTTGAGAACGATCGAGCCGACGCCGAGCCACGCCCCGTCGCCGATCACCACGGGATCCGTCTCCAGCAGCGGACGTCGTGTCGGATCGCCGCCCGGCGCGTTGGCGATCGCGTCTGCCATGCGCTGCTCGGGGTCGATCGGGTGGAAGTCGCAGTCGGCGATCGTGACGTTGTAGGAGATCACGACGCCGCTTCCGATCGTGATGCGCTCGGCGCACATGATCGTGGCGCCCACGAGCAACGATTCGCGGCCCACGGTGACCTGACCCTCGGGCTCGATACTGAACTCCGTCCAGGTGTAGACCCGCACGCCCTCGGCGAGCGTAAGGCCTGGGCGCTGCTCGCTTCGGTAACGGCGGAAGCTGTCGCGCCGCTCGATGAGCACGTCGTCCGCGAGTACCACGTTGTTGGGCAGGGTCCGGTAATCCCACTGACCGGTGAGGTCCTCGTACGTCATCGGCCCTACCGCTTTCTCTGCTGCTGTGTGTCGATCCGTCGTGATCTGGGTGGGCCGGACTCGCGTCCGTTGTTGGCCCCGAGCACACTCGGGCGTTGCCGTGGCGCGCGCCGGGCTTTCACGCCGCGGGCACCGACGAGTCGGCCCTCTTCGAGCTCGATGACGGCTTCGCAGAGGTCGAGCGTGCTGAGCCGGTGAGCGATCATGAAGGTCGTGCGGCCGGCCATCAGCCGGTCCATCGCCTCGACGATCGCCGCCTCCGTGTTGATGTCCACCGCGCTTGTCGGCTCGTCGAGGATGAGGATCGGCGCATCCTTGAGGAACGCCCGTGCGAGCGAGATTCGTTGGCGCTCACCGCCCGAGAGGCTCATCCCGCGCTCGCCGACGGAGGTGTCGTACCCGCCGGGCAGGGCCTCGATGAACCTGTCGGCGTCGGCCGCTCGGGCGGCCGCGACGACCTCGTCGAACGTTGCCTCCGGCCTGGCATATGCGATGTTCTCGGCGATGCTCGTCGAGAACAGCAGTGGTTCCTGAAGGACGATCGCGAACTGATTCCTGAGGTCGGCCAGTCGGATGTCACGTAGGTCGATGCCGTCCAGGCGTATCTGTCCCTCGGTCGGGTCGTAGAAGCGCGCGAGGAGGTTGACCACGGTCGTCTTGCCCGATCCCGTGTGGCCGGCCAGTCCGAGACGCGTGCCGGCCGGCACGTGGAACGTGATGCCGTGCAGCACCTCGGGACTGTTGTCGTACGCGAACGAGACGTCGGTGAACGTGAGCTGCCCCCGCGCCCCGATCAGGGGCCGCGCATCGGGCCTGTCCTCGACGTCGGGCGGCTGGTCGAGCAGCTCGAACGAGCGCTGGGCGCCCGCCATCGAAGTCTGGAGCGTGGCGACCTGCTGACTGGCGCTCTCCAAGGGCGCGTACAGCCTGAGGAGATAGGCACTTACGAGGAGGAGATCGCCGAGTGACAGTGTGTGCGCCTGCACGTGACGAGCACCGAGGTACAGCACAACAGCGGTGCCGGCTGCCGTGATGGTGTTGACGAGGAGACCGAACGAACCCTCGAGCACGGACAGGCGGACGTGGCCCAGCGCGCTCTTCGTGGAGTGGTGGACGTATCGGGCCTGTTCGCTGTCCTCTCGGCCGAAGGCCTTCACGACCCGGAACGAGCCCAGCACTTCTTGTGCCACGGACATTGCGTGGCTGTCGAGCACGGCGATGTCGACATAGCGGTGCCGCACCCGCCGGCTGTAGGTGTTGTTCACGAAGAACAGCGGCGGGCACACAAGCAGGGCGACCACCGCGAGCTGCGTATCGATTCCAGCAATGACGACGACCATGGCAACGAGCATCAAGGCGGAGGAAACGAACTGCATCACGCCGTGCACGACGATCCACTCGATCGAAGGTGCGTCGTACTGGACGCGGAACAGCGAGTCGGCTGTTCCCCGCGTGTCGTGGAATGAGAGCGAGAGGCGTTGGACGTGCCTGAATAGTCGGGAGCGAAATCGGACGGTCAAGCTTTGCCCTACGAACGTCCGGTACGCGTTCGTGGCGGCCTGCTGGAACTGATACAGCACCACGACCACGACCTGAAGAACGCTCCCGACGAACAGGATCCGGCCGGAAGAGGCGTGGGCGCCGCCGAACAGGGGCTGCAGCGGCCCGGGAACCGGCTTGGAACCGAGGGCATTGTCGACGACCAACTTCACCGGCAGCGGAGTCAGCAGGACGAGCGGCGTAGCGGCGAGGTCCAGCAGGGCAAGCGCGGCGAGATGCCAGCGAAAGTCTCGCGCCTCTGCGAACAAGCGACGGAGAACGCGCGGCGGGCTCGCTTTCGCCGTTGCGCGGGCATGTCGACGACGTTCCACGCGACGCCCGTTCACACGATGGCCCTGTGCACCACCCGTCGGACGCCGGGACCCGTCCTCCAGGCCCCGCGTACGACCTCGATCACCGATCCGGCGCCCAGAAGCGCGGCGGGCACAATGTTGATCATGGCAACGATGGCGATGACGACCGCGGCCGAACACAGTGCGAACATGCGGGGACGGCGGCGGACCTTGAGTTGCACGCGCCCGATGGGGTGGCTGCTTGTCACGAGATCTCCCACCACGAACGTCGATCCCAGAAGGCGGACGTCGTAATCCTCCCACCCGTTCGCCGGGATCGCCCGCAAACCAGACTGACGCAGGTCGGCAACGAGGGCCGCCGCCATCTCGGCCCGAGGCATCGTCTCCGGGAGCATCAGCGCACCCCGGCCGATGTCGTGCACGGGCCCCGTGAGCGGCTCGCGAGGAGGCAGACCTCTTCGAGCGGGATGCCGGTGGCGCCACCGACCCCACGAGCGCACCAACGGTTGCAGGAGGTGCAGGGTGGCCACTCCCATCCGGAAGCGAATCCCCTCACCTCGAGGCGGCTTGGCGTGATGCGCGTCGATGGCGAAGAGCGAACAGAGGAACAGGAGCGCCGAGATCGCTGGGATGCCGAGCGAGATCGACACCAGCGCGAACGGCAGGCTGAGCAGCAACACCAATGAAGCCGGCACGCCGAGCTGGTGAGCGAGGTCGAGGGCGTAGCCGCCACCTTGGTACACGGACTGATAGGCGGCGGCGCCGTAGAGCCCCCGGTAGATCCGCGGCCGAGCCACGCTCGGGACCGCGGAGTTGTAGATGCGGCCTTTCCAGCGGGCCGTGCCCGACGAGGTGAAGCGATCGGGGTGGCGAGCCTCGACCAGCGCCTCGGCGCGGCCGTAGCCACGCTGCTGTCGCAGGTAGGTCTTGAGTCCGGGTCGGCGGTGGTGCCACACCAACGCCGCCGGATGAAACGCAATGTCCCAACCCCGGTCCAGGACCCGCCAGCAGAAGTCGACGTCGTCCCCGGCCGAGACGTACACGGGATCGAACCCGCCGGCTTCGACCAGCACCTCCTGCAGGAAGGCCATGTTGCAGCCAGGAATGTGCTCGGCCCGATCGTCGGAGAACAGGACGTGCACCGGCCCACCCGGAGCTTGGGCAACCTGTTCTGCGCCGACGCCATCCGCCGCCGGCGGGATGTTCGGGCCGCCGACGCCGCCGACGGTCGGGGAGTAGAAGCCGAGTGCGAGGAGATACGGCCATTCCGGTGACGGGAAGGCGTCGGAGTCCAAGTATGCAATGACCTTGCCGGATGCGACGCGGTATCCCTCGTTCCGAGCGACAGCGAGCCCGGCGTGGGGAATCGTCACGAGCTGTGCGCGCGGGTGTCGCGCCGCGATCGACGGAGTCTCGTCAGTGGAACCATCGTCGATGACGATGATCTCGAGCCCTGGATAGTCCAAGGCGCACGCGTGCGTCAGGCACTCGTCGATCGTCGACGACGCGTTGTACGCGCAGACGACGACCGACATGGATGGCCACTCGACATTCGGTAGGTCGCGAACCTCACGTCGATTCCACTTCGACACCACCTGAAGGGCGGGCTTCTCCGAACGATCCGCGCGTGTGAGGCCGAAGTTCCAACCGACGACCGGCGCATCACCGACCCACCACTCGTCTGTCCACGAGTACGCGCACATGCCGGCGATCCCGCGCTCGATGGCGGTCTCGTACTGCCAATCGAGTGCCTCGGCTTGGTGTTGCTCGCCTTCGGGTGTCGTGCCCGAGTGCAATCCCATCTCGCCGAGAACGAGGGGCCGGTCGCCGGCGAGATGGTGCAGGCGGTTGAGATACCGGCGAAAGTCCGTCTTGCGCTCGAGGAAGACGTTGAACGTCAAGAAGTCGAGCATGTCCAGTGGCAGATAGCCCGCCGTCGGATAGTTGGCGTACGTGACGAGCTGCTCTGGGTCGATGTCATGAACGAGGTCCGCCAGCTCCTTGATCAGTCCGGCGATGACGTCGGTGCCCATCCAACGCACCACGTCGGCAGGTACTTCGTTGCCCAGTGACAGGGCGAGCACCTGCTCCCGCCCGGCCAGTCGGAGCGCCGTTTCGGCGACGTCGAGCCGTGCTTGGCGGGCGACGCCCCGCCGGGCGTTCCGCCCGTCGCCGACGAGGTAGCGCCAGTCGGGATAGAAGACGCCTGCCATCACGCGGAGACCCCAATCGGCCGCGAGGTCGAGGAGATCGTCGGGCGGCGGTGTGTACGTGCGCACGACCGTGAACCCCGCAGCGCTCATTGCCGCGAGGTCGTGCTTCATCCGATCGCGGTCTGGAAATCGAGCGCCGTCCGACCTGGGCTTGAACGTCCCGTAGGTGACACCGCGAAACGCGAAGCGCTGCCCGTCCAAGGCGAACTGCTTGCCGTCGATGGCGACACGACCATTGCGCGCGACGACACACTGCTCTGTTGTGTTCGTCACATTCGACTCTGTACCGACCCCCATCCCCAACGCGCTCCCTAGTTCCGTCCCGGCGGTGGCCGCGCCTGCGTGTTCGGCGGCCCGCCGCCCGGTGAACCCGCGTTGCTGTTCGGGGGCGGAGTTGCGTGGGGGCTGGCGTGACCGTTGCTGTTGCCGGGCGAACCGGGCGCTTCTGCCGGATCTTTCGACGCGCTCGATGAGCCGTGCGACTTCGATGCATCAGCACCTGGCGGTCGTCCCTGCGCCGGTGGCGGAAGGCTCGGCGGCGCGACCGGGTCAGTCGCGGACGCGTTCGAGGTGGAGCTGGTGACCGGGCGCGAATCGCCGGGTGTCGATTCCGGCGCCGAGGAGTTGTGCGCAGTTGTCGAATCGTCGGCGCCGTCGCCCGAATGCCGGAGCTCCGCGCCGATCTCGGCGACGCCACGTGCAACGTATGCCGTCAGGTTGGCGGCGGCCGACGGGAGCGGGTCGAACCCGGCGAAGGCGAACGTGGTCGCCACGATCGCGGCCGCGGCGAGGGCAACCTTGCGTCCGCGTCGGGGGGCGGGCTGCGCCGGCAGAACGACTGTCGGGGGCCCGGGCCCGCCGCGAGCAGCGAGCTTCGCCTGCAAGAGGAGCTCGGTGACTCGGTCGTACCCCGGCGGAGCGTCGTCTGGCAGCACCACACCGGACAGGACGCGATCGAGGTCTCGATCACTCAGCTTGCTCCGCCCCATCACCAGAACAACCGTTTGCGACCGGCGGAGCGTTACACCTCGCGGTCCAGCATTTTTGCCAGCCGCCGAAGGGCTCGGTGTTGGAGGACTCTCACGGTCCCGGCGCGCTTGCCCATGATCGCGGCGACGTCGTCGGTTCCGAGGTCGGCGATCACCCGCAGCAACACCGCATCCGCTTGGTCTGGTGGCAGCGCGCCGATCATCTGCAGAGCGGCTTCACCGGCAACAATCGACATGGCTTCCGCCTCGGGATCGTCCCGCGCGGGACGGGCCGCGAGAGCGTCGAGATCGATGACCTCGCCTCTTCGGTACAGCCGGCGTCGGTGATCGATGAGGCGACAGCGCGCAATGGTGAACAGCCAAGCACGGAACGCAGATTTGTCGCCGGTGAACCTCGGGAGC
>JBEEFX010000319.1:0-3198 GCA_041166365.1 Acidimicrobiaceae bacterium | reverse complement strand
CGCGGCCAACACGTCCTCAAAGGAGTTCCCGGCCGCTGGCGACTGTTCTCCGCCGAAAGCTGACGCCTCCGCCATCCCTATCGGCGACAGGCGCACGCCCCGACCGTCGCCGTACTGGCGGCCCGAGTCCCGATTGGATCCGTGGTCAGTCCCGTGGATCGGCGCGGAAGCGTCGAGCGGCTTCGCGCCACGCTTCGCGCAACGCGAACCGAGACACAGTCCATGTCTCGCTCTGGAAGGTCAGTCGATGCCGGTACCGGCGAACGATCGCGAGGTGCTCGGGCGAGTGGATGAACGCCTGAAGCTCGGCATCGGTCGACCAGGCGGAGATCGACCATGACCGTCGCCGCCACGGGGCTTCCACGGCCAACGTCAAGCCGATCGCTCCGGGCGTGCGCGGGACGGCTCGGCGGAGCCGCAGGGCAGCCACCATCGCGCCGGGCATGTCGCGATAGCGGGCGAAGTCCGTACGGGTGACGGCGACAACGACGGGTCCGTCCGTCGCCGTCCCGCGTTTCCACGGAAGTTTCACGAGCATGTCCGCTCCGGACGTCTCGCCAGTTGCGCGCTGAGGACGAAGATCCACACGAATCCGGGGATGCCGCCGAGTACGTCGATCCCACCGCCGAACTGGCCGACGCCGTGACCGGCGAGGAACGGAGGAATAGTGCTGAGCGCGAGAATCGTCGCGGCGACGACGCCGGCGAGGATCATGCGTCGGGACAGCAAGCTGCTGTGCGATGCGGCCGCGCACGTGGCCAGGATCAGTACCGCGAAGCCGTACTTTCCTGTCTCGATCAGCATGTTGCCGGTGTCGACGGTGGCCCGCACGAGCGTCTGGTCACCCATGCCGGACGCCCGGAACGCGGTCCCGCTGAACAGCAGCATCCCCACGAAGATCAGCAACGTGCCGGCGATGCCGCCGGCGAAGGCGGCGTGCGCATAGGACCCTGACGGGTTGTCGCGGCGCAGGGTGTTGGTCAGCACGCCGAAGAACCAGAGCAACGCCATGACTCCGAGCCCGGCGACGAGGATGCCGTCGACCAGCGCGGTGCGGTGTTCGGTCAGGTTGGCGGTCAACGCGGCCGCGGTGTCGTCGGTCTTGGGGGGCGGGCCGGGGAGGAACAGCGCCACGAACACCAGGCCGAGGCCGAGCGCTCCGCTCCAGGCGTGCCAGGGCTTGCTTGCCATGTGTCCACCACCTTTATAGACGTATCCGTCTATTATTGAGAAGTGGTCGCGGAACAGGCAAATCGGCGACGGCGAGGGCGACCGCTCGCGGCGCAGCGAGACGCGGGGGAGTCGCGCCGGGAGTTGATCGATGCCGCCGTCGCGGTGTTCGCCGAGCGCGGCTATCAGGCGGCGTCGGTCGAGGACGTCGTCCGCCGGTCGGGACTTTCGAAAGGCACCTTCTATTTCAACTTCGCCAGCAAAGAAGAACTGTTCGCGGCGGTGGTGCACGATCGTCTCGACGCGCCCGCCCGAGAACTGATCGGGGTCACCGCCGACGCGCCCGGCGACGTCCCCACCGCGGGCAGGGTGAGCGCGGGCTTGGCTGAACTCGTGCGCCACGAACGCGCACCCCTGCTTCTCCTCCAGGACTATTGGGCTCAAGCGGCCCGCGATGAAGGCGTCGCCGTCCGCTACCGCACCCGACAATCGTCGCTACGCGACGCCCTCGCGGCCGCGCTACTTGCCCGCCACGAACACACCGGCGTGCCGCTCACCTTCGACGCGCACCGTCTTGCCCAAGCGTTCATCGCGCTTGCTCAGGGGCTCGCGCTCGAATCGATCGTCGACCCTGACGCCGGCGACGCGGCACTCTTCGGCGACATCCTCGACCTCGTCTACGACGGCCTCACCGCCCGAGCTGTCGAATAGCGCTGACCTGGTCGGGGGGCTGGACCGGTCGCTCCTCGCTCCTCGCTGTCGCTGCTGCGTCTACCAGTCCTGGGCGGCGAGTAGCAGCGCGGCGAGCGGCTCGAGCGTGGCCATGAGCTCGTCGAGCTCGCCGGGATCGAGCGTTCCGTAGGGCTGTGCCGCGAGGTCGTCGGTGAGCGCCTCGACTCGCTGTTTGACCGCGCGACCCTGTTCGCTCAACCAACTGTCATCGCCGATCAGGCCGCGATCGCGCATCCCGTCGACTACGCCCGCGAGCTGCGCTGCCGGCAGGTGGTGGATGCGTCCGAACTTGTCCGCGGGCATGCCCATGTCGAGGGCGAACAGGACGTGAGCCTCGAGGCCGCCAACACCCTCGATCATCAGAGCTGCGATGTGTCCGTCGCCACGGTGCTCGCGCAGCAAGGAAGCTGCGTGAAAGAGACGGGCCACCACGTCACTGGGGATCGGGATCGCGCGCAGCGCGGCGTACATCGGCCGGCCCTCGACCGGTGCGCTGGTCGCGGCCTTGGTCAACAGTTCAGCGGCGCGGGCGAAGCCGGGGGAGTCGACGTGATCGCCGAGGATCCGCCGCAACGCCTTGACGCAGCCCGCCTGGCGAGCGGCGATCGCCGCTTCGGGTGTGGTGGTGCGCCACACCTTCGGAATGTGTCGGGCCACCTCACCGGGAGCGAAGTTGTAGAAGAGCGCGTCCACCACCTCGGCGGTGGCGAGGCCCAGGGGCGCCGCCCGTCCGGCAAAGTAGGTGTCCCAGTAGTTGGTGAACCCGAGGGCGAACATCGCCTCGTTGGGTTCGTCGGCGGAGTAGGGGATGACACCGATCGGCTCGACGAGCTCGAACATCCGGCGTGCCATCGAGTTCATGGTGCACTCCTCCTGCTGCAGCCCCGGCGCCCGTAGCGGACACTCACCATCAGTTGGACGGTTGCGCGCCGCCAATCTCATCGCACGACGACGAACGACGGTTCACCTGAGGTTGCTGTGAAACGGCGCTCACTGCCGGCAAGGTGCGGTGCCCCCGCTCGAGGCCGAGGTTTGTCCGGAGCGATTCAGCACGCGGCGATGAGTTCGAGTTGACCGAGCCGTCTACAAGGATGAACGCCCCAGCCTGTGAAGATGGCGCGGCCATGAATACCCGAGTCCCCGAGGAGATCGCCCGATGTCACGTGTTCGCGTCCACAATTTCTCTGTCTCCCTTGACGGCTTCGGTACCGGCGAGGGCCAAAGCCTGGAGGCGCCCTTCGGGCACGCGGCTCACAGGCTCAACGAATGGTTCTTTGGCACCCGGACGTTCCACCA
>JBEEFX010000318.1:0-3201 GCA_041166365.1 Acidimicrobiaceae bacterium | reverse complement strand
GAAAAGAAGCCGTCGAGCTCTGGGACGCAGTGATGGCGCTCGGCTCGAACCCACATTTCAGCGAGCTCAAGCGATCGACGCGCGGGCGACCCCAGTTCGACAACTGATTCAGAGGAACGGAAGAGCTTCGGGGAGGACGAGTTCGGACTGCCCCGAGCGCGCCGCGGTCGAGGACACGTGGGGGAGGTCGACCTCGAGCAGGATGCAGTTGTCCGGTACCGGGAA
This sequence comes from Acidimicrobiaceae bacterium, assembly GCA_041166365.1. Classification (GTDB taxonomy): domain Bacteria; phylum Actinomycetota; class Acidimicrobiia; order Acidimicrobiales; family JACDCH01; genus DASUCS01. Next base: position 2,976 of record JBEEFX010000318.1, on the reverse strand, counting down.
GTCGTGGCGCGGCGCGACCGCCAGGCGCGGCAAGCGGGCCACCGCGGCGTCACGCTCTATCTCGGACCCGTAGAACGCGACGTCCAACACCTGCATCCACTTGTCTGCCCCCAACACGAGAACGTCGTAGTCCTGAGCGATGTCGGCGAGGTGCAACTGATCTGTGACGACGACGCCCAGCCACGGCCGCGTCGCGGCGACCGCGGCGAGCATCTCGAGGCGCGTCTCGAGTGGGCGAGTGGGCGACTTGCCCAACGGCTCGCGGTTGAGGAGGAGATCGACCCGCGTCAGCCCACATTGCGAGTGAGCGGCTTCGGCGATCCTGAGGTGCGCGATCGTCGGTGGGTCGAACGTTCCCGGGTAGGCACCTCTCACCGTTCCTGCTTAGTACGTTGCGGTCGGTGACGAACGTGAGCGGGCCACTCGCCGGCGTGAAGGTGATCGACCTCACGCGGGTGTTGGCTGGGCCCTACTGCACGATGGTGCTGTTGGATCTCGGTGCCGAGGTGATCAAGATCGAGCACCCCGAAGGCGGCGACGACAGCCGGCACATCGGTCCGTTCGTCAACGGCGTTTCCGCCTACTTCGCATCCCTCAACCGCGGCAAGCAATCGCGAGCGCTCGATCTCAAGCAGCCCTCCGACCGCCACGCCTTCGAGGCGCTACTGACGGATGCCGATGTGCTCGTCGAGAACTTCCGCCCGGGGACCATGGAGAAACTGGGGTTCGGCTGGGACGATCTCCATCGCCGCTTTCCCGAGTTGATCTACGCCGCCGTCTCCGGGTTCGGCCACACCGGTCCGCTCTCGCCCCGCCCGGCGTACGACATGGTCGTGCAGGCCATGGGCGGGATCATGAGCATCACGGGCCAGCCGGACGGACCGCCGACGCGAGTCGGAACCTCGATCGGCGATGTCACCGCAGGGTTGTTCATGGCGATCGGCATCTGCAGCGCGCTGTTCGACCGAGCGACCACCGGCGAGGCGTCGAAGATCGACGTGGCCATGCTCGACTGCCAGGTGGCGATCCTCGAGAACGTCATCGCCCGCTACGCCGCCACCGGCGATGTGCCGGGACCCCTCGGAGCCCGTCACCCGTCGATCACGCCGTTTGCCGCGTTTGCCGCCGCTGATGGGCACTTCGTGATCGCGGCGGGCAACAACCTGCTGTTCCGTCGTCTGTGCACGGTGATCGGCTGCCCTGACGTTGCCGACGACGGCCGGTTTGCCACCAACGCGCTGCGCACCGAGCATCACGCGGAGCTGCAGGCGGAGATCGAGTCGGCCTTGCGCGCCGAGACCGTCGCAACCTGGCTGGTGCGCCTCGAAGGTGCCGACGTGCCGTGCGGCCCCATCAACGACGTCGCCGCCGTGCTCGCGCACCCGCAGGTCCGGGCGCGCAACATGGTCGTGCACGTCGATGACGAGCGGCTCGATGGGCTCGAGATGGCCGGCAACCCGATCAAGAACAGCCGGTATGCGGATCCGTCCAGCCGCGGGCGCGTGCCCGACCTCGGAGGCTGACGCGTCTAGGACCCAGGGAGCAGGCGCTCGGCGCGCAGCTCCTCCCACAGGTCCTGCGGAATCGGGCGTTCGAAGTCCGCGACGTTCGCGCGGAGCTCGTCGACGGAACGCACGCCGGTGAGCACGCACGTCACCGCGGGATGCGCGGCGGGAAATTGCAGTGCGGCCGCGGTCAACGGGACGTCGTGGCGCGCGCACACCGCCGCCAGGTGCCGGGCGCGCTCGACGAGGTCGGAGGACGCGGGGACATAGTCGAAATGCCCGCCCGGGTCCGGGTTGGCGAGCAGGCCGGAGTTGAACACACCGGCGGCGATCACCGATACGCCCTCGCGCTCGCACAACGGCAGCAGCTCGTCCAGCCCGGATTGGTCGAGCAGCGTGTACCGCCCGGCCAGCAGCACGCAGTCGACTCCGGCCTCGCGGACGAATCGGGCCAGCATCGTCGGCTGGTTCATCCCGGCGCCGATCGCGCCAACGATGCCTTGCTCGCGCCATCGGCGCAGCGCGGGGAACGCGCCGGCGACCGCCTCCTCGGCGTGATCGTCGGGATCGTGGACGTGAACGATGTCGACTCGGTCCAGTCCGAGACGCTCGAGGCTGGCCTCCAGCGAGCGCAGCACGCCGTCTTCGGAGAAGTCGAACACCGGATGCACCGGGGGAACGTCGGCGAAGATCGTGGTCTCGGCGATGCCCGGCTCATCGGGCACGAGTAGCCGGCCCACCTTCGTCGAGACGGTCAACTCGTCGCGCGGGAGCCCGGCCAAGGCCGCCCCCAGGCGCCGCTCCGAGAGCCCGTGGCCGTAGAGCGGCGCGGTGTCGAAGTAGCGGATGCCGGCGTCGTACGCCGCCTGGACGACGGCTCGCGCGTCGTCGTCGGTGATGGGCTCGTAGAGGTTTCCGATCGGCGCACACCCGAGACCGAGCTGTGTCACGTGAGCGCGGACTCGGCGGCGTGCTGCATGCTGGCGACGGCCTCGGCTGCAGAGAGCTCACCGCACAGTGCGTCGTGGATCGCGCCCCAGCCCGCGTCCTCGACCTCGGGGAATCGCACCAGCGGCGGATAGGTGATCATCCCGTGCTCGACCGTGTCGCGGGTGATGGCCAGCCGTGCCTCGTCGGTGGAGTCGACGGGAATGGTGGCGGCGAGCACGTCGGTGCGAGCCGGTACTCCGCCGGCGGTCGCTTCACGCTCGTGCATCTCCGCGGAGCACAGGAGCGTCACCAGCTCGATGGCGCCGTCGAGGTCGCCGCACGTCGTCGGGATGGCCCACCCGTGGCAGCCGGAGTACGAGACGCGGGCGGTCGGTCCCGCGAAGTAGGGGGCGGGAGCGAGCACGTCGTAGATCGCCGCGGCGCGGATCGAGCCAAAGGCGCCGGGCCACGCCGCGGCGCAGTCGACGCGTCCATCGAGCAGTGCCGCGTCGACATCGTCGTAGTGCCAGCCGGGCAGCTC
>JBEEFX010000317.1:0-4005 GCA_041166365.1 Acidimicrobiaceae bacterium | reverse complement strand
CGCCGCCTGCTGGCCACCCTCGTTCATCGCTGAATTTTCCGGGACCGACCGCAAGGGAGTCCCCGCTCGCCCGTTCCAAGGGGGCAGCGCATCTCCCTCCCGAAATCGCTGCGTCTGTGCCGAGGCGCCCCGACGACCCCCGGGGCGCCTCGGCGTTTTTGGGCACAGGGTTGTCGCAGGTGACACGCAAGAAACGCGTTGCTACTCTCTGGCCTCTCGCGTTGGGGGCGACGCCAAGGGGGGAAGGCCCGGGCCACACAAGGTCCGGGCCTCGTCGCGAATCAGCCGGGCTGGGCGCCCACGATGGAGACGAAACTGACGCACTGACCCGGGGCGCCGCCGAGGTTGTGGGTGAGCCCGAGGGTGCGGCCTTGGTCGACCGTCGCGATCCTGCGCTCCGCCGGCGCTTCGCCCCGTAGCTGGAGCCAGCACTCGAACAGCATCCGCAGTCCGGATGCGCCGATCGGATGGCCGAACGACTTCAGCCCGCCATCGGGGTTGACCGGGAGGTCTCCGAGCAGGTCGAACGAGCCGTCGAGCACGTCCTTCCACCCATGGCCGCGCTCGGAGAACCCGAGGTCTTCCATCAGCACGAGCTCGGTCGGCGTGAAGCAGTCGTGCACCTCGGCCATCGCGATCTGCGAGCGCGGGTCGGTGACTCCGGCCTGCTGGTACGCGTCCTCCGACGACCGCACGACTTCCGTGAAGGTCGTGTAGTCGTAGTCGGGATCGATCGGCCCCGAGGCCGGGCCAGCCGCGAAGGACAGCGCCTTCACGTAGAGAGGCTTGTCGGTGTACCTCGACGCGTCGTCGGCGCGCACGATGATCGCCGCGGCGGAACCGTCGGACACACCTGAGCAGTCGAAGATGCCGAGCTGTCCAGCGATGAGTGGCGCGGCCGCGATGACTTCCTTCGAGACTTCCTTGCGGAACTGCGCCCGCGGGTTGCGGGCACCGTTGTAGTGGTTCTTCCACGCGATGTGCGTCAGAACGTCCTTCAGTTCCTCTTCGGAGACACCGAACTTGTTGCGATAGGCGGGTGCGAGCAACGAGAACGTCGCCGGTGCCGTCATCGGCACGGTCGTGCCGTCGTGCGGGGCGATCGCACCGACGAGGCCGGAGAAGCCGGAGTCCTTCAGCTTCTCGACGCCGACAGCCATCACGATGTCGTACGCGCCGGACGCAACCGCGTAGCACGCGTTGCGGAACGCGTCTGATCCGGTGGCGCAGTAGTTCTCGATGCGAGTCACTGGCTTGTAGTCGAGCTTCAGCGGACGCGAGAGCGTGAGCCCCGAGCCCTGGCCGGAGCCCATGGTCCCCAGCCAGTACGCGTCGACGTCGTCCTTCGTGAGCCCGACCGATCCGAACGCTTCCTGCGTCGAGTCGATGAGCAGGTCATCGGTCGACTTGTCCCAGTGCTCGCCGAACTGCGTGCAGCCCATGCCGATGATCGCGACGCGGTCCTTGATGCCGTGTGAACCCATGCCTACTGACCTCCTTCCTCTGCGGGGGCAGCGCCCCCGGACCCCATCTCCGTGCGGCTCGCTGGCGCTCGCTCGCCCGTGACGTCTCGATCGCTTCGCTCCGACCCGCCCCGAATCGGGCGTGCTTTCCAGAAGTAGTTGTGAATGTTCTTGGCCGTGACGGTGCGCCGGAAGGTGAGCTCGACGCGCTGGCCAACGGCGACGGTGTCGGGATCGACATCGGTGAGCTCGCACGTGTACCGACCACCGCCGTCGAAGTCGAGCACCGCGGCCACGGTGGGCGGCGAAAGCGTGTATGCCAGCCGATCGATCGTGTAGGTCGCGATGGTGGCTTGGGTGTCGGCCAGCGAGATCGATGTCATCTGGTCGATCGAGCTGCACCGGCTGCACACACGCGCCGGGGGCAGGTGGATAAAGCCGCACTCGGTGCACTTGCTGCCGACGAACGCGAACTTCCAGGCCTCGGTACGGTGCGCCGGCGGGCCGTAGTACGCCTCAGGATCGGGCCGCCGCGGTGGCTCCCGATCGAGGAATCCACGCCACGTGAGGTAGGTGTTGTAGTCGAGGTCGTCGCGACCGGACGCGATCTGCTCCGCCACGGTGACGGCTCGCCGTGATCGGTAGGACGTGATCGCGTCGGTGGCGCGGTACACCGAGGCGGCCACCCCGTCAGCCAGCTGTACGAGGAGGACGAGTTGTCCCGACGTTGCCCGATCGAGCACCTCGGCGAACGCAATGCCGTACTGCGCCGTACCCGCGCTTCCGATCGCGGGGCCGAGGTCGGGGGCGTAGGTCTCGGGACGAGCGCCGATCCGCGCGGACACCGAGCGAGCGGCCCGTGCATGCACCCCCGTCACCACCACGTGATCGAGTTCCTCCGCGGTGATCCCGATCTTCTTGAGCGCATCGTTGACGGCCTGCTCGGCGAGAGGCACGAACACCTGCTCGCCGAAGCGCTCTTCCCACACGTGGGACGCGGGTTCACCCGGCATCCGCCAGCGATCGAGGAATTCGTCGGTCGCGGCGGCGAACGACACCTGCTCGGCGATCACGCTGTCGCCACGTGCCCACAGAAACGCGGACGCACCATCCCCGCCGTCGCGCTCGTCGGCGCCACCAGGGAGCCCGACGCGTACATCGGAGAGGACGGTGAGGACAGGGAACGGCGCGAAGTTGGCGAAGCCCATCGACGCGATCGCCGATCGCACCGCGCCCCCCACGTCCGCGGCCATCACTGACGGATCGAGTCCGAGCGCCGCGTGGATGGCGGTCGCATTGGTCTTGTCGAGATACGGCGGGGAAGCCGTCGAGAACAGGACGGCTTCGGGCGAGACCCCTTCAGGCGCAGCTTTCAGCGCGAGACGGGCGGATTCGACTCCCATCGACGTGGCGTCTTCGTCGTACGATGCCACCGCGCGGGTTCCCTTGCCACCGGCTGCTCCCAGCGCTGAGCCGATGGCTGACCGCTGCAAGCGCCAGTACGGCACGTACGCGCCGTAAGCGACGATTCCTTGCACTCGTTTCCCCCTGTTCGTACTGGGGGAACCTTGCCTCAGTAGAAGGGGTTCTCGCCAGACGCGTGGTCGGTGGTGTCCTCGACGGCCGTGATCTCCGGGATCGATCCGAGGATCGCCGACTGAATTCCTTCACGCAGTGTCAACGCCGACATCGCGCAGCCTTGGCAGCCCCCGCCCATCGCGATGAACGCGGTGGAGCCTTCGACACGGATCAGCGAGGCGAAACCGCCGTGCGCGGCGATGGCCGGGTTCACCTGCTGATCGAGCAGCTGGCGGATCCTGTCCTCGGTCGTCCCCGTCAGCTCGATCGGGTCGCCGAGCGCAGGGACCTCCGGCCGGTTCGGGTTCCGGAGCACGAGGCCGGCCTGCTCCTTGTTGCTCGGCAGGTCGAGCGTGGCGCCGAGCAGCTTGTCGACGCTCTCCGCGGGCACCACGACGGCGAGCCCGCCTTGCTCGTGCTGCACGTCGTTGGCGTCGCACTCGGCAAGCGGCTCGAAGGCGAGGTCGTAGCTGAACTCCGCGCCACGAACACCGGTGACCTCGATGCGCAGGCCGAGCCCGTCAGGATCGTCCTCCGCGGCGCGCAGCTCGAGGATCTTGGCGAGCGCGGTTTCAGTGACGTGGATGATCGGCTCGGTGATCGTGTCAGACATCGGCACAAAGGCTACCGGGTGAGCTACTGGGCTCCCCCGTCGACGTAAATGCGCTCGCCGTTGAGGTAACCGGCGCCATCGGACACGATCCAGCGCACCACGTTGGCGACGTCCTCCGGACGGCAGACACGTCCATAGGGCGCGGTCGGGTCCATCTCCTCGATGTCCTGCCCGAAGGCCTTCATCAAGCGCTTGCCCATCTCGGTCTTCACCAGGCCGGGAGCGACGATGTTCACGTGGATCCCCTTCGACCGCTCCTCCTTTGCGAGCGTGAAGGCCAGCGACTCCATCGCGTGCTTGCCCATGTTGTACGGCGCGCTGGCCGCGGCGTTCCCGCGAGTGGCGGCGGAC
>JBEEFX010000316.1:0-19056 GCA_041166365.1 Acidimicrobiaceae bacterium | reverse complement strand
CGGCGACGATCCGGACTCGACGGACCTGCACCTCGCCGACACGCTGGCGGCCGGCGCGGGCCTCTGCGACCCCGACGCGGTGCGCGTGCTCGTCGACGAAGGGCCAGGCCGCGTCAACGAGCTGATCGCCCTCGGCGCGATCTTCGACGTCGACGACCAAGGCAAGCTCGAGCTCGCCCGCGAGGGCGGCCACAGCCGCGCGCGCGTCGTGCACGCAGGCGGGGCCGCGACGGGCGCCGAGATCGAGCGCGCGCTCGTCGAAGCCGTGCGTGCCACCGCGGCCGCGATCTACGAGAAGTGGTTCGCGCTCGACTTCCTCCTCGAAGGGGACGAGTGTCGGGGCGTCGTCGCCCTGGACGAGAGCGGCGTGCGCACGGAAGTGCGGGCGGCCAACGTGCTGGTCGCCACCGGCGGCGCCGGCCAACTCTTCGCTGTCACCACCAACCCGGCGGAAGCAACCGGCGATGGTGTCGCGATGGCATTGCGCGCCGGGGTCGCCGTGGCGGACGTCGAGTTCGTGCAGTTCCACCCGACGGCATTGCACCATCCGGCGATGCCGCGGCCGCTGCTGTCGGAGGCGCTGCGGGGCCACGGAGCGTTGTTGCGCGACGCCAAGGGCGAGCAGTTCGTCGACGAGTTGCTGCCGCGCGACCGTGTGTCGAAGGCGATGACGGCGCGCATGCTCGAGCAGGGCATCGACCACCTCTGGCTCGACGCGACCGACCTCGCCGACTTCGATGCCCGCTTTCCCACGATCGCCGCCGCGCTGCACTCGGTCGGCCTCGACCCCACCGAGGACTGGCTCCCGATCGCACCGGCCGCGCACTACTTCTGTGGCGGCATCGTCGCCGATCTCGACGGCGCATCGACGCTCCCGGGCCTCTGGGCCGCCGGAGAGACCGCGTGCAACGGCGTGCACGGCGCCAACCGTCTCGCGTCCAACTCGTTGCTCGACGGCATGGTGTTCGCTCCCCGGGTGGTCGAGGCGATCGAGCGAGGCAAGCACAAGCCGGAACCGACGGGTGCGATGCGCGCCGTGCTCGGCGGCGATGGTATCGGTGGACGCCGGCTCGATCTGGAGCTCGAGTGGGCGGACGCAGGCTCGGCGACGCGCGACGAGCTGCAAGGAGCGATGACGCGACTCGCGGGTGTGCTCCGCTCTCGTGAATCGCTCCTGGGGGCGCGTGATGTTGTGCAACGCGCTGACCACGACGACCCGGAGCTCCACAACCTCGCGACGGTGGCGCAAGCGCTGATCGCCGCGGCGCTGGCGCGCGAGGAGAGCCGCGGCTCGCACACACGCATCGATTTCCGCGAGACGCGCGACGACCTCCGCCTCCGCTTCGTCATAGGGTCACCGGGATGAGTGAAACCGGCACGACCGCACCTGATTGGTATCCCGATCCTTTCGGCCGCCACGAGATGCGGTACCACGACGGCTCGCAATGGACCGAGCACGTGTCCAGCCATGGCAGGCAGTCCGTCGACCCGCCCGGTGGTGCGAGCCACGTGCCCGTCGTCAACCGTGCGACCGAGAAGGTCCAGCGCGATGTCGCGAAGGTCGGCGTCCAGGCCGGCGCGGCGCAAGGCACCGGTTCGATCTTCACCGAGCCGGTGCTCGTCGTGAACCAGAAGGCCAAGCTCATCGAGATCAACAACGAGTACGCGATCTACGACCAGCACGGAACGCAGATCGGCGCGGTACGTCAGGTCGGACAGAGCAAGGCGAAGAAGCTCATCCGTCTGGTGTCGGACGTCGACCAGTACCTGACGCACAAGTTCCAGATCGTCGACATGCAGGGCAACGTGCAGCTCGCGATCACCCGACCGGCGAAGCTCATGAAGTCGAAGGTCGTGGTGCAGGACGGCAATGGCCGCGACATCGGCACGATCGTGCAACAGAACATGATCGGCAAGATCCACTTCGGGCTCGAGTCGGGCGGCAACACCTATGGCTCGATCAACGCCGAGAACTGGCGCGCCTGGAACTTCAACATCCAGGACCACACCGGCATCGAGGTCGCGCGCATCACGAAGACGTGGGAGGGACTCGCCAAGACGATGTTCACCACCGCCGACAACTATGTGGTGCAGATCCACCGGCCCCTCGAAGAGCCGCTGCGGAGTCTCGTGGTCGCTGCGGGCTTGGCCGTCGACACTGCGCTCAAACAGGACTCACGCGGGATCAACTGACTCCGGCTCGGCGTGCAACGCCGCGTCGGCTTCCTCCACGGGTTCGAGCGGACGGGCCGCGAGATCGATCGCCGCCCATGTCGCCTTGGCGAACGGATAGGTGATCACCGGGAGGATGATCGCCGTCGCGAAACCGACGACCAGCGCCGGTACGAGCGACGCGTCACCGTCCTGCGCGTTCGCGTAGATGACGTAGAAGAAGAGCTCGATCACGATGGCCACCGCGATCAGCGAGTAGTTCACGAGGTACACCCCCGTGAAGAAGCCCTCCTCGCGCTCGAAGCGGTAGCCACACGTCGGGCAACGCTCCCGCAGCTTGAGCCACGACGAGAAGATCCCCTTCCCGCCGCATCGGGGGCACCGCCGTCGAACGGCCCGCCAGAGCAGCGTGCTTAGGGAGACGCGACTCATCTCTGGCAGGCTGACCCAATGCGCGCAGGCGTGCAACCCCCGATCGGCGCCGTACGTCTGGCGGTCGCGCGCGCCCTCGAAGAGGATCTGACCCCGTTGGGCGACATCACCTCGGGCCTACTACCCGCGGGCTTGATCGGCGATGCGGACTTCGTCGTGCGCACGCCGGGCGTGCTTGCCGGTGTGGCGTGCGCGACGGAGACGTTTGCCCAGGTGGACGCGGCGGTCGTCGTCGACTGGGCCGCCGCCGACGGCGACGATGTCGACGCCAAGCAGCTCATCGGCCACGTGTCCGGTCCGCTCGCCTCGATCCTCACGGCGGAGCGCACCGCGCTGAACTTCCTCGGGCACCTGTCCGGCATCGCCACCCTCACGCACGAGCTCGTGGTCGCCGCCGCCGGCGCGCGCATCTGGGACACCCGCAAGACGACTCCCGGGCTGCGTGCGCTGGAAAAGGCCGCGGTGCGCGCGGGGGGCGGCGTGAACCATCGCGGCAACCTGTCGGACTGGGTCCTGCTGAAGGACAACCATCTCACCGTGCTGGGCATCGAAGAAGCCGTCCGGCTCGCCCGCGAGCAGTGGCCCGCGAGGACCGTGCACGTGGAATGCGATTCGCTCGATCAGGTCGAGCAGGCCCTGCACGCCGGCGCCGACGCGTTGTTGCTCGACAACATGACTCCTGAGGAAGTGCGCGGCGCCGTCGCGCTGGCCGGCGACCACGGCGACACGCGACCGTTGCTCGAGGTGAGCGGAGGCATCACACGCGAGACGGCCGGCTTGTACGCCCGCACCGGTGTCGACTGCATCTCGGTCGGCGCCATCACCAACAGCGCGCCGGTGCTCGACATCGGCCTCGACATCGAGGTTTCCTCGTGAAAAGAGAGCCTGCCCGACGAGTTTCGAGCCGTCCATGCTCTTAGCAATCGACGTTGGCAACACGCAGACCGTCATCGGGCTCTACGGCCGCGACGACGGGAACTCGACCGGAACCGGTGCCGAGCGCGACCTCATGGACCACTGGCGCATCGCAACCTCCCCCGAGCGAACCTCCGACGAGCTCGCGCTGCTCGTGCAGGAGTTCCTCGGCTTCCACGGGTTCAGCTTCGACGAGGACGTCGACGGCGTCGCGCTCTGTTCGTCGGTGCCGAGCATCACGGCCGCGGTGCGCGAGATGACCGATCGGTACTTCGGGTTCCCGGCGATCGTCGTCGAGCCGGGCGTGAAGACCGGCATGCCGATCCTGTACGACAACCCGAAGCAGGTCGGCCCTGATCGCATCGCCGACGCGCTCGCCGCGTACGACCTCTACGGCGGACCGACGATCGTCATCGACTTCGGAACGGCGACCACGCTCGAAGCGATCTCCGCCAAGGGCGAATATCTCGGTGGGGCCATCCTGCCGGGCGTCGAGATCAGCATGGACGCGTTGTACGGCCGGGCGGCCGCGTTGTTCCGCGTCGAGATGGTCGAGCCCCGGAGCGTGATCGGCAAGAACACCACCGAGTCGATGCAGTCGGGCGCGCTCTACGGCTTTGCGGCTCAGGTCGACGGCATCTGCGCGCGGATGGTGAAGGAGCTCGGCGAGGCCACGGTGGTGGCCACCGGCGGGTTGGCCGCACTCATCGCTCCGTTCTCCGATGCGATCCAGTACCACGAGCCGTGGCTCACCCTGCACGGTCTCCGCCTGATCTTCGAAAAGAACCAGCCCTGACTCAGATTCCGTACCGCTACGAACCCGACGCGACCGCGGCCGAGCTCCAGGCCGAGTTCGCCGCGCTCGAACCGGGCAGCGAGACCGAGCGGAGAGTCACGGTCGCCGGCCGGCTGATGCTGCGCCGCGTGCAAGGCAAACTCGCGTTCGGAACGCTGCAAGACGGCACCGGGCGCATCCAGCTCTTCGCGCCGGTGCAGACCACGCCGCGCTTCGACGAATTCACCTCGCTGTCGCTCGGCGACTGGATCGGCGTCTCGGGCGTCATCATGACGACCAGACGCGGTGAGCTGTCGGTGAAGGTCGACGACTGGACGTTGCTCGCCGAGGCGAAGCGGCAGTTCCCCGACAAGTGGCACGGGATCAACGATCCCGACACGCGCTACCGGCAGCGTTACGTCGACCTGTGGGTGACCGACGAAGCGCGCCACACCCTCTTGCTGCGCAGCAAGGTCGTGTCGCTCACGCGCCGGTGGCTCGAGGAACGTGGCTTCATCGAAGTCGAGACGCCGATCTTCCATCCGATCCCGGGGGGCGCGACGGCGAAGCCGTTCGTCACGCACCACAACGCCCTCGACATGGACGTGTACCTGCGCATCGCGCCGGAGCTGTATCTCAAGCGACTCGTCGTCGGCGGGTTCGAGAAGGTGTTCGAGATCGGCCGCGTGTTCCGGAACGAAGGGCTCGGCTACCGCTGGAATCCCGAGTTCACGATGCTCGAGCTCTATCAGGCCTACGCGGACTACACGGACATGATGAAGCTCACCGAGGAGCTCATCGCCCATCTCGCGACTGAGCTGTGCGGGACGACATCGCTGCCGTACCTCGGCAAGACGATCGAGCTCGCACCACCGTGGCGGCGAGCCACGATGAGCGAGCTGATCGAGGAGCAGATCGGCAAGTACATCGATCTGCGCACGCCCATCGAAGAGCTGCGAGCACTGTGTGACGAGCACGGCGTGCCCTACGACACCGGCGACGGGCCGGGCAAGCTCATCCTCGAGCTGTACGAGAAGACGACGGAGGCCGAGCTGTGGGGGCCGGTCTTCGTGACCGACTACCCGCAGGAGGTCTCGCCACTCGCACGACCGCATCGCGAGAAGGAGGGCTACGTCGAACGCTTCGAACCGATCATCGCCGGGCGCGAGATCGGCAACGCGTTCTCGGAGCTGATCGACCCTGACGTGCAGCGCGCCAACTTCGACGCGCAAGCGGCGCGCAAGGCCGCGGGCGATGAAGAGGCGCAGCCGGTCGACCACGACTACCTGCGGGCGCTGGAGTACGGCCTGCCGCCGACCGGCGGTCTCGGCATCGGCATCGACCGGCTCGTGATGCTGCTGGCCGACGTCCCGACGATCCGCGACGTGATCCTGTTCCCGACCCTCAGGCCCGAACAGCCCTAGCGGTCAGGAGGGCGAGGCGACGGTCTCGACGCGGGCGAAGAGCTCGTCGACGGCGCCGCGCAGCCATTGCGCGCCTTCGCTGTCGCCGAACGGGTCGAGCGCGCTGATGGCGCGGGTGGCGTACTGGCGGGCGGTGTCGAGCGCACCGGCCACCGCGCCGTTGCCGCGCACCGCAGACAGCGCCGCCTCCAGCTCCGCGCCTTCGATCGGGCGCCCGAGGCGATCGCGCAACCCGTCGCCCGTAGCTGCGAGAGCTCGCAGCACCGGCAGCGTGTACACGCCCTCGACCAGGTCGTGGCCGGTGGGTTTCCCCAACTCGGCCTCCGTGGCGGTCACATCGAGCACATCGTCGACGATCTGGAACGCCATGCCGTACGCCAGCCCGAATTGGGTCAGCGCGTCGATCTGATCTCGGGGCAGTCCGCCGACGATCGCACCGATGCGGCAGGCCGTGGCGAACAGCGATGCCGTCTTGCCCTCGATCGCCAAGAAGTACGCATCCTCGGTGCGGTCGACGTCGTACGCGGTCCGCAGCTCACCGACCTCGCCTTCGCACAACCGTCCGATGGTGGCGGCCAGGAGCCCGGCCACCTCCGTTCCCAGCGAAGCGGCGATCTCCGATGCCTTGGCCAGCAGGAAGTCGCCGGCGAGGATCGCGGTCAGGTTGCCCCAGCGGGCGTTGACGCTCTCGACCGTGCGGCGCGTCGGCGCTTCGTCGATCACATCGTCGTGGTAGAGCGAGCCGAGATGCACGAGTTCGACGGCGACGCCACCTTGGATGACGTCGTCGGTGATCTCGCCCCCCGCCGAAGCGGCCGCGGCGATGGCAAAAAGGGGTCGAACCCGCTTGCCGCCGGCCAGGAGGAGATGGCTGGCGACCTCGGTCAGATACGCGTCGTCGCTGCGTACGGCCTCACGCAGGGCGTCCTGCACCCGCGAGAGCGCCTTCTCATCCACGTTCCGAGGCTAGAGGAGAGATTGTTCGATGGCCCAAATGGGACGCGCCGAGGGAAGCGGCAGCGAGGAGGCGCCAGTTTGCGGGGACAGCGATCACAGCGAGCGCTCGCAGCCAACCATCAAGACCGCACATGGCAGGCCGATAGGTCACGGGTAGACTCACGCCACTAGAGACCCCGCCAGGGGAGGCGATCTTGTTCGAACGTTTTACCGACCGGGCCCGTCGCGTCGTCGTCCTTGCTCAAGAGGAAGCGCGGCTGCTCAACCACAACTACATCGGCACCGAGCACATCCTGCTCGGGCTGATTCACGAGGGTGAAGGCGTCGCGGCCAAAGCCCTCGAGTCGCTCGGCATCTCGCTGGAGGCCGTGCGCAGTCAGGTCGAGGAGATCATCGGCCAAGGCGGCTCGTCACCGAGCGGGCACATCCCGTTCACGCCTCGCGCGAAAAAGGTCCTCGAGCTCTCGCTGCGTGAAGCGTTGCAGCTCGGACACAACTACATCGGCACCGAGCACATCCTCCTCGGGCTGATCCGCGAAGGCGAGGGCGTCGCCGCGCAGGTGCTCGTGAAGCTGGGCGCGGACCTGTCGCGCGTGCGCCAGCAGGTCATCCAGCTCCTCTCCGGCTACAGCGGCCCCGGTGGCTCGCAGGAGAAGGCCGGCGCGGCCGCGAGTGGCGGCAGCGGCGAGCAGACCCCCTCGGGCTCGCTCGTCCTCGACCAGTTCGGCCGCAACCTCACGCAGCAGGCCCGGGAGAAGAAGCTCGACCCCGTCATCGGCCGCCACCGTGAGATCGAGCGGGTCATGCAAGAGCTGTCCCGCCGCACGACGAACACCCCGGTGCTCGTCGGCGACCCCGGGGTCGGCAAGACCGCGATCGTCGAAGGCCTGGCCCAGAAGATCGTGTCCAACGACGTTCCCGAGACCCTGAGGGGCAAGCAGCTCTACACGCTCGACCTCGGCGCGCTCGTGGCCGGCTCCCGCTACCGCGGCGATTTCGAGGAGCGCCTGAAGAAGGTGCTCAAGGAGATCCGCACGCGCGGCGACATCATCCTGTTCATCGATGAGCTGCACACGCTCGTCGGTGCCGGTGCGGCCGAAGGCGCCATCGACGCCGCCAGCATCCTCAAGCCGATGCTCGCCCGCGGTGAGCTCCAGACCATCGGCGCCACCACGCTCGACGAGTACCGCAAGCACCTCGAGAAAGACGCCGCCCTCGAGCGTCGGTTCCAGAAGATCACCGTCGACGAGCCCACCGTGGCGCACACGATCGAGATCCTGAAGGGTCTGCGCGATCGGTACGAGGCTCACCACCGCGTCACGATCACCGACCAGGCCCTCGTCGCCGCCGCGAACCTCGCCGATCGCTACATCTCCGATCGCCACCTGCCCGACAAGGCCATCGACCTCATCGACGAAGCCGGGTCGCGTCTGCGCATCAAGCGCATGGAGACGCCGCCCGACTACAAGGAGCTCGAGAACTCCATCGCGCAGGTGCAGCAGCAGAAGAAGGAGGCCGTCGAGGCGCAGCGCTTCGAAGAGGCCGGCAAGCTGCGCGACAAGGAGAAGGAGCTCCTCACCGAGAAGGAGTCGAAGGAAGCCGAGATCAAGGCGTCCGGTGTCGACCTCTTCGACGAGGTCGACGAAGAGGCCATCGCCGAGGTCCTCTCGGTGTGGACGGGCATCCCCGTCTACAAGCTCACGGAGGAAGAGACCCAGAAGCTCCTCCGCATGGAAGACGAGCTCCACAAGCGGGTTGTCGGCCAGGAGCAGGCCATCAAGTCGGTGTCGCAGGCCATCCGCCGCACACGCGCCGGCCTGAAGGATCCGAAGCGCCCGTCGGGCTCGTTCATCTTCCTCGGCCCCTCCGGCGTCGGGAAGACCGAGCTGGCCAAGACGCTTGCCGAGTTCCTCTTCGGCGACGAGCAGTCCCTGATCGCGCTCGACATGTCGGAGTACATGGAGAAGCACACCGTGTCTCGTCTCGTCGGCTCGCCTCCCGGCTATGTCGGCTACGAGGAAGGTGGCCAGCTCACCGAGGCCGTGCGGCGCAAGCCCTTCTCGGTGGTGCTGTTCGACGAGATCGAAAAGGCCCACCCCGACGTGTTCAACACGCTGCTGCAGATCCTCGAAGAGGGTCGGCTGACCGACGCACAAGGCCGCTCGGTCGACTTCCGCAACACCGTGCTGATCATGACGTCGAACCTCGGCACCGCCGATCTACGCAAGATCAACCTCGGTTTCGGCAAGGCCGACGAGGCCGTGTCGTACGAGCGGATGAAGGAAAAGGTCAACGATGCGCTCAAGCAGCACTTCCGGCCCGAGTTCCTGAACCGCATCGACGAGACGATCGTCTTCCACGAGCTCTCCAAGGAAGAGGTCGTCGAGATCGTCGACCACATGATGCGCCGGGTCGCCACCCAACTCGAGAGTCAGGGCATCGGTATCGAGTTGACCACTGAGGCCAAGATCCTGTTGGCCGACCGCGGGTACGACCCCACGCTCGGAGCTCGCCCATTGCGCCGGGCCATCCAGCGCCTCGTGGAGGATCCGTTGTCAGAGCAGCTGCTCTACAAGTCGTTCCGGGCCGGTGAGATCATCATCGTCGACGCCGAGGCCGATCCCGAGAACGCGCAGGGCGAGAAGATCATCGTGTTCCGTTCGGTCGAGGGCTTCGAACCACCGCCCCCGGTGGAGCTCGCCGAGGCCGGCCCACCAGCCGAATAGTCCACCCGCCGACGCATTCCGATGTGCCGTTCGCGACCCCGGCGCTCGCCGGGGTAGCGGTTAGATTCAGCCTTCGTGTACCGGAAGATCCTCGTCGGCACCGACGGTTCCAAGACGGCAGCGAAGGCCGTCGACCGCGCCGTCGACGTCGCCAAGGCCGCGGGTGCGACCCTCACGATCTTCACCGCGTCGCCGCCGGCCCGCGGTGAGAAGGTGGTCGCCGCCGAGGCCCAGCGCCACGCCGATTCGGGCGTCTCGATCGACACGCGTGTCACTGATGCCGAGCCAGTCGGCGCGCTCATCGACATCGCGCGGTCGGGGGGTTACGACCTGATGGTCATCGGCAATCGCGGGATGACCGGTGTCACCCGGTTCCTGCGGCTCGGGTCCGTGCCGAGCAAGGTGAGCCATCATCTGCCCTGCAGCCTGCTCATCGTGAAGACCACTTGACGACGGCTTCACCGAGGCGAGCGCCCAGACTCCGACTCGCCCTCCTCGTTCTCGTCGTCGTTCTCGCCTCCGGCGCCTGTCGTGTCCGTACCGACATCGGAATCGAGATGAAGGAGAACGGCAGCGGCACCGTCACCGTGAGGATCGGGCTGGACGACGACGCGATGAAGAAGGCGCCCAACTTCCAGCAGTCGCTCAAGGTCGACGATCTCACAGCGCACGGATGGACGGTGACCGGCCCGGTGAAGGAGACGGACGGCTTCACGTACTTCTCCGCCGCGAAGCCGTTCGCGAATCCCGACGATGCGAAGAAGATCTTCACGGAGATCTCGGGCGACAAGGGCCCGTTCCGCGACTTCACGATCAGCCGCGCACGCTCCTTCGCCCACAGCAAGTTCCACTTCTCGGGCACGGTCGACTTCACCGGCGGCATCGAATCGTTCAGCGACAGCGAGCTGGCGCAGCAACTGGACGGCAAGCCGATCGGCGAAGACGTCAAGGCCATCGAGCAGCGCATCGGCGAGAGTCTCGACAACGTCTTCGAGATCCGCATCGCGGTGCGGATGCCGGGCGACGTCACCTCGAACGCGCCGGGGCAGGCCACGAACGGCGCCGTGTGGCAGCCGCGCTTGTCCCAGCCGGCGGCGATCACGCTGGACGCCTCGAGCTCGAGCACCCGCTGGTTCACAATCATCGGAACCGCCGTCGCGGTCGTCGCCGGGCCGGTGCTGCTGCCCGTCGTGTTGATCCTGACGCTTGCTCGGGCTCGGCGCAGACGACGCGCCCTTGCCGCGTGACTGTCACACCCGCGTGACTGTCACACCCCCTTCGTAGGGTTCGCCCATGGCGAAGCAACGGGTCGAGTTCCGCTGTGACGAGTGCGGTGCTTCGGCGCCGCAGTGGGCGGGCAAGTGTGCGTCCTGCGGGGCGTGGAACACGCTGCAGGAGGGGGCGGCGTTGGTCGCCACGCCTGGGCCGGTCGCGATGGCGCTGCATCAGCCGGCGGTGCCCGTCTGCGAGATCGACATGGCCGAGTGGGCCGCGAGGTCCACGGGGGTCGCGGAGCTGGATCGAGTTCTGGCCGGTGGGCTGGTCCCCGGCTCGGTCACGCTCCTCGGCGGTGAGCCGGGCGTCGGCAAGTCGACGCTGCTGACGCAAGTGGCGGCGGCGATGGCGCACGCCGGCGGCCGGGTGCTCTACGTCACCGCCGAAGAGTCGAGCCAGCAGGTGCGCTTGCGCGCCGAGCGGCTCGATGCCCTCGCACCCCGCTTGTTGCTGGCAGCCGAGACCAACCTGCCCACCATCCTCGGTCACTTCGATGCGGTGCGGCCCGACGTGGCCATTGTCGACTCCATCCAGTCGGTGCACGACCCCGAGCTCGGCTCCGCGCCGGGTTCTGTCGTGCAGGTGCGGGAGTGCGCGCACCGGCTCGTGCGCGAGGCGAAGGAGCGCGGCGTCGCCGTCGTGCTCGTGGGCCACGTCACGAAGGACGGTTCGCTCGCGGGCCCTCGGGTGCTGGAGCACGTCGTCGACACGGTGCTCTCGTTCGAGGGCGAGCACCATCACGCGCTCCGGCTGGTGCGAGCGGTCAAGCACCGCTTCGGCTCGACCAACGAGGTGGGCCTGTTCGAGATGGGCGAACACGGTCTGATCCCCGTTCCGGATGCCAGCGCGCTGTTCCTCGCGGACCGCCGTCCAGGCGTGGCCGGCTCCGCCGTGGTGCCCGCACTCGACGGGCACCGACCACTGCTCGTCGAGGTGCAGGCGCTCACGCTCGACACGAATGCGCCGATGGCTCGACGGTCGGCGCAAGGCCTCGACGCCGGCCGGCTCGCGTTCCTGCTCGCGGTGCTCGAGCGGCATGCCGGGTTGCCGATCGTCAAGCAGGACGTCTTCGCCCTCGCGGTCGGGGGAGCGCGCGTCGTGGAGCCGGGTGCCGATCTCGCGATCGCGCTCGCGGTCGCGTCGTCGCTCGCCAACGTGGCCCTGGCCGACGATTTCGTCGCGTGCGCGGAGCTCGGGCTCGGCGGGGAGCTGCGCCAGGTCAGCCAGACGCCACGCCGGCTGGCCGAAGCGGCGCGGCTCGGCTTTCGGCGCGTGCTCTTGCCACATTCCGCGCCGGAGCCACCACGCGGGCTGACCCCCGTTCGCGCCGCGACGATCGGCGAGGCGATCACGCTGGCAGGTCTCGACTCCTCGACCGCCCGCCCCGCCGCCCGCCCACGACCGACAGCGGCTGCGCCGCCGACCTAACCTTTCGAAGATGACCAAGCCCGGGGGGCCGAGGCGAGGACGCACGCCAGACGTTCTCTCGACCGGCGGGTACTCGCACAGCGTGGCGCCGCGCCGGAGCATCGCGCTGCTCGATGCGTTGGCTGCGGTCGCCCCTGGCCGACCCTTGCGCGAGGGCCTCGACCGCATCCTGCAGGCCGGAATGGGCGCGCTCATCGTGGTCGGCGATGGCCCGCAGGTGCTCAACATCTGCTCGGGTGGGTTCTTGCTCGACGCCGCGTTCAGTCCGCAGCGGCTGTCGGAGCTGGCCAAGATGGACGGCGCCATCATCCTCGCCGGCGACGCGAGCCGCATCGCGCGCGCCAACGTGCACCTCGTTCCGGACCCGAACGTCCCGACATCGGAGACCGGCACGCGCCATCGCACCGCGGAGCGAGTCGCGCGCTCGATCGAAGTGCCGGTGATCTCGGTGTCCGAGGACATGCAGGTGATCGCGGTGTACGTCGACGACGAGAAGTACCCGCTCGAGCCCATCCCTCGGCTGTTGAACAAGGCGAACCAGGCGTTGTCGACGCTCGAGCGCTACAAGAGCCGGCTCGACGGCGTGTCGGGTGCGCTGTCCGCCCTCGAGGTCGAAGACCTCGTCACGTTGCGCGATGTCGTGACGGTGCTGCAGCGAACGGAGATGGTGCGTCGCATCGCCGAAGAGATCGAGGGTCACATCGTCGAACTGGGCGTCGACGGTCGGCTGGTCCGTCTCCAGCTCGAGGAGCTCATGGGTGGCGTCGACGACGACCGCCGTCTGGTGATCCTCGACTACTTCCACGAGGACACGGGCTGGCATGTGGGCGACGCGCTGGAGGCGCTCGCCGACCTCGACACCGACGACCTCCTCGACCTGAAGATCGTGGCTTCGATGCTGCATCTGTCTGGCGCAATCGATCTCGACGTGAGCCTGCAGCCTCGAGGTCACCGCCTGCTGGCCAAGATCCCGCGGCTGCCCGACGGCGTGATCGACAGGATCGTCGAGCGATTCGGCAACCTGCAGAAGATCATGCGAGCAACGATCGACGACCTCGACGACGTCGAAGGTGTCGGTGAGGCCCGCGCCCGCGCCATCAAGGAAGGGCTGTCTCGTCTCGCCGAGTCGAGCATCCTCGATCGTTACAACTGACCCGGGTCGCTGAGTTGACCGCTCCGCTGCTGACAGACGGGATGCGGGCGCGCATCGACGCGTGCAGCCAGGTGTTCCACACGCGCTGGCTCGAGTTGCTGCGCGATCAGCCGGGCAACCCGAGCGGAATCGAGATCCGGCGGTTCGGTGACGACGTCGTCGCCACATCGGCGAGCAAGCGCCCCGACGTCGTGTGGCTGCAACACGTCACGGGCCTGTCGCCGGCCGACGTGGCGGTCGTTCCGAAGATCGCCGCTTGGTACCACGGCAAGATGATCCGACCGCGGTTCGAGATCACACCGTTCCCGGGCTTCGAGCCGTTGGCCGCCGCGCTCGCTGACGTCGGGGCCCGCCAGACGAGTTTCATCGACGCGCTGTGGTCACGTCCCGAGCCGCTGGAGGACGTCCCCTCCGATGTGGTCGTGCACGCCGTCGAGCCCGGCGGTGAGGACGCCAAGCGCTTCGCGCGCGTGCATCTCGCCGGGCACGAGGTGCCTGACGACGCGTTCACGGAGCACTGGGCCGCAGTGGCCCTCTGGCCCGCGGAACCGGAGTGGTGGTGCTACCTCGCCGAGGTCGACGGTGAGGCCGTCGGCGCCGCGGCGCTGATGATCTTCGACGGCATCGGCTATCTGGCCAACGCGTCGACGCTGCCCGCGGCTCGCGGCCGCGGCGCTCAACAGGCGCTGATCCGCCGGCGGCAGCACGACGCGACGGCCGCCGGCTGCGAGCTGTTCCTCACCCTGGCGGGGCCTGCGTCCGTGAGCCACCGGAACCTCGAACGCGCCGGCCTCGGCGTCGCCTACACCAAGGTCGTGTGGACGGTCACGTGATGGTCCGCGAGCAGCGGCTGGTCTTCGGCGAGGTCGCGGACGCGTATCAACGGGCCCGCCCGCCGTACCCGGCCGCGCTCTTCGACGCCATCGTTTCGATCGCGGGCGCGGAGACGGGCGACGCGGTCTTCGAGATCGGCGCCGGCACGGGCAAGGCAACCGAGGGCTTCGTCGAGCGCGGCCTTCGAGTCACGGCCGCGGAACCGAGCGCGGGCATGGCCGCGGTGCTGCGTTCGCGCTTCCCCGACGTCGTCGTGCACGACTCGGGGTTCGAAGACTGCGCCGCTGAGCCGAACGTGTTCACGATCGTCGCCGCCGCGCAGTCGTGGCACTGGGTGGATCCCGTGATCGGCCCTGAGCGGGCGGCCGCGTTGCTTCGTCCCGATGGCTGGATCGCCCTCTTCTGGAACCGCCCCGACCTCGGCGGCTCGATCTGGCACGACGAGCTCCAGCCGATCTACCAGCAAGTAACGCCGCACATGACCCACGCCAACAATCGTTTGACGTTGGCCGACAACCTCGAGCGCGCTGCGGTCCAACTCGGACGCAGCCGTCGCTTCGGACCGTGTGTCACGGAGGAGTTCGGTTGGACCGGTCGTTACACGACACGCGAGTACATCGACCTGCTGGGGACGTACTCCGATCACCGCATCCTCCCCGAGGAGCAACGGGCTGAGCTGCACGGATCGATCGCGGACTGGCTCGACGCACGCGGTGGCGTGATCGATCACCCCTTCGTCGCTGAGCTCGTCGCCGGCCAGGTGCGGTAAAAACGAGCGTGCGCACCAATCTGCCGACTGGCACCACCGTCGAGATCGCGTCGAGTGACCACCCAACGCGTGGTGTCGTGGTTGTGCCCGACATCATGGGTCTCCGACCGTTGTTCGACGACATGGTGGCGCGGTTGGCCTCCGAGTACGGATGGGCGGTCGCGGCCGTCGAGCCCTTCGCTGGACGCGAGTCGATGAGCATCGAGGAGCGCATGGCCGCGATGGCGGGTCTCGACGACGAGCGCCAGGTGTCCGACCTCGCCGCCGCCGCCCACCTGCTCGACATGGAGCCGGTGGGCATCCTGGGCTTCTGCATGGGCGGGATGTACGCGATGAAGGCCGCGGCGAGCGGCCGCTTCGATCGGGCTGCCTCCTTCTACGGCATGATCCGCGTGTCGGAAGCCTGGCGGGGGGCGACGCAGCGCGACGCCATCGACGTCCTGGCCGAGGCACCGGGTTCCGCCGAGCGGATCCTGGCGATCATCGGAACGGCTGACCCGTACACGCCAGAGCGCGACGTCGACGATCTCGAAGCGGCCGGCGCAACCGTCGTGCGCTACGAAGGGGCCGAGCACGGTTTCGTGCACGATGCCAGCAGGCCGGCGCACCGCGCCGACGACGCCGCAGACGCGTGGCGTCGAGTCACCGACTGGTTCCGTCGCTAACGAGCGCGGAGTTCGAGCTGCGGACGGTTCGTGATCTTGTAGCGGCGTTCCGACTGTTCGACCCAATCGAGCTTCACGAACGCGGCGATCGCCTTGTTGACTCGTTCGCGCGAGGCGCCGACCATCGCCGCGAGCTCCTCCTGCGTGACCGGCAACACGAACTCGTCGGCGTCGCCGGCGAGCTCGAGCAGCCGCTTCGCCGTGCGGCCGGTGACGTCGAGGAAGACGGAGTCGGCCAACGCCGCGTCCATGGCTCGAATACGGCCGGAGAAAAGCGCGACAACGCTCCACAACAGCGTCGGGCGCGCCTCGTACACGTCCTGGACCGGTGCGTACGGGATCGCGATGACCTCCGACGGTTCGAGCGCGCGGGCCTCGGTGGAGCGGCCCAGCCCGTCGAACAACGGCATCTCACCGAACACGTCGCCCGCTTCGACGAGAGCCACGACGGACTCGCGTCCGTCGATCGATTTGTTGGCCAGCGCGATGCGTCCGGAGACGACGACGAACAGCTCGGCGGGCTCGTCACCCTCGGCAAACAACACGTCGCCGCGGCGAAGCGCCCGGTTCTCGGCGGCGACGCTGATCCTCTCGAGTTCCTCAGGAAGCAGCTCGGCGAAGAGGTCGACGCGGGACAGCAGATCGAGCGCGGCCATGGCGGGCGTCAATGTAGTGCGGCTTGTGCCGCGGTATGGCCGTACCTACCCTTGAGCGATGCCCTTCGACGTTGGTGACAAGGTCGTGTACCCGCATCACGGCGCCGCCGTCATCGAGAAGCGGGAGAAGCGGGAGTCACCATCGGGCGAGTCGCGCGAATACCTGATCCTGCGGCTGGCGTACGGCGATCTCACACTGATGGTGCCGGCGGACAACACCGACTCGGTCGGCTTGCGTGATGTCATCAACCTCGAAGAGGTCGAAGAAGTGTTCGCGGTGTTGCGCAAGAAGGAAGCCCGCATGCCGACCAACTGGTCGAGGCGGTTCAAGAACCACGTCGAGAAGCTGAAGTCCGGCGACGTGTACCAAGTCGCCGAAGTCGTGCGAAACCTCTCGCTGCGCGAGAACGAGAAGGGTCTGTCCGCGGGCGAGAAGCGCATGCTTGCAAAGGCACGTCAGATCCTCGTGTCCGAGCTCACGTTCGCGATCAACGTGAACGAAGAAGAAGCCGAGAAGAAGCTCGACGAGGCGTTGAGCTGATCGCGACAATCGTCGTGGCCGCCGGCTCCGGCGCCCGGTTCGGCAAGCCGAAGCAGTACGAGACCCTCGGCAACCGGCGGGTGGTGGACTGGTCGCTGTTCATCGCCCGTGAGCTGAGCGATCACGTCGTGCTCGTCGTGCCGGCCGAGAACGTCGACGACAACGAGCCGCTCGCCGATGTGGTGGTGGCCGGCGGGAGCACCCGGTCGGCGTCCGTGCGAGCGGGTTTGGCCGCCGTGCCGAAGGAGGTGACACACGTGTTGGTGCACGACGCCGCTCGCCCGGTGCCTGTCACCGACGTCTGGCGCCGGGTGCTCGACGCTCTCGAACAAGGCGCGGACGCCGTCGTGCCGGCCGTGCCGGTCACCGACACCTTGCGCGAGCGAGACGGGGCGACAGTCGATCGCGAGCGATTCGTCGCCGTGCAGACCCCACAAGGATTTCGCACTGCCGTGCTGCGCGCCGCACACGAGAAGGAGCTCGACGGCACCGACGACGCATCACTCGCAGAAGCGATAGGTGCGAAGGTGGTGCTGGTGGACGGTGACCCCACGAACATCAAGATCACCGACGAGTCGCACCTCGCGATGGCGGAGTTGCTCGTCCGGTGATCCGCGTCGGGCAGGGCTTCGATGTGCACGCCTTCAGCGACGACGCGTCGCGTCCGCTGGTACTGGGCGGTGTCACGTTCAAGGGCGAGCGAGGGCTCGCCGGGCACAGCGATGCGGACGCGGTTGCACACGCGTGTGCCGACGCGCTGTTGAGCGCGTGCGGCCTGGGCGATCTCGGTGAGCTGTTCCCGGACACGGACGAACGGTGGCGCGGCGCGGACAGCCTCGCGCTGTTGCAACAGGTGGTCGATCGTGTCCGAGACGCCGGCTGGTCTCCGGTCAACGTCGATTGCTCCGTGGTCTGTGAGACGCCGAAGCTCGCGCCGCGGCGGCAGGCGATGAACGACCGCATGTCGGACGTCGTGCGCGCGCCGGTGACGGTGAAGGGCAAGCGGGCGGAAGGGCTCGGCGCGCTCGGGCGAGGCGAAGGCGTCGCGTGCTGGGCCGTCGCGCTCGTCGAACGGCCATGAGGAGACCTCGGGGCCGGTCGGCCGAGCGAGCGCTCGCGAGCCGGACGACGATGGGGACCGGGGGCGCAGCCCCCGAGCAAGCACGGCCATGAGCCCCGCTGGCCGCAAGCCCACCCGCCGGGATCTCGGCGGTGATCAGGTCGAGGGCCGCCAAGCGGTGCGCGAGCTGCTCGTCGCCGGCCGCCGGCGAGTGTTCGAGCTCATGGTCGCGTCGAGCGACGAAGGCCGCGGGTCGCTGCGCGACCTGATGGATCTCGCGAGCAGGTCACGTGTGCCGGTCAAGCAGGTGTCGGCCGGCAAACTGGCGGCCGCCGCTCGTACCGAGTCCCCCCAAGGGGTCATCGCTCGTTGCGCGCCGCTCGACGAGGTCGAGATCGAAGCGCTCGTCAAGCGGCGCAAGGGCGTTCCCCCGTTGCTGCTCGCGGTCGACGGCGTGACCGATCCGGGCAACCTCGGAGCGTTGTTGCGGGCGGCGGAGTGCGCCGGGGTCACCGGTGTCGTCCTGCCCCGTCATCGAGCGGTGCACATCACCCCGACCGTCGCCAAGGCCGCCGCCGGAGCGATCGAACACCTCCCGATGACGGTGGTGCCCGGCCTGCCGGCCACCCTCGAGCGCTTGAAGGCCGCGGGACTCTGGGTCGTCGGGCTCGACGGTGGGGGCGAACAGCGCATCGACCGCCTGACTCTGGCCAGCGAGCCCCTCATCATGGTGTTCGGGGCGGAAGGCCGGGGGCTGTCGCCGCTCGTGCGCAAGCGCTGCGACGTCGTGGCCGCCATCCCGTTGCGCGGGCACCTCGCGTCCCTGAACGTCGCGGCGGCCGGCGCGATCGCCTGCTACGAGGTGGCCCGGCAACGGGCTCAGGACGGGTGACCTGAGCCTGAAGCTCGGTCACGACACCTCGCGCGGATCACTCGTTCGCCGGGGCCGTCGGCCCCTTCCGACTCTTCCGGATTTACGGCGTTATGGAACGCTTCGACCCATGATTTCTTGCGTTTTTCCTGCTAGTGACGGTTGACATAGGCACCCTGACATGGTTCATAGTGACTAGTCCCCGGTGGCTACTCCACGTAGCGACTCGCACCCACCTCACAGCAGCAGCAGGAGAATCCACGTGGCCGCAACACCGCTCACCGATGTAGCCGACGACCAGTTGGCTGCACGTTTCCAGTCTGGCGACCGCCTCGCGCTCGAGGCGTTGATCGCCCGTTACCGGCGCTTCGCACGTGCGAAGAGTCGTGGTTACTTCCTCGTC
>JBEEFX010000315.1:0-41245 GCA_041166365.1 Acidimicrobiaceae bacterium | reverse complement strand
GTGCAGCCCGGAAGAACCGGAAGCGGCGATCCTCGCCGGGGAGGAACGGCCCGGTTCGTGAACGAATGACTGTTTCGTGTGGGCCCAACGGCCTACACTGTGCGTGACCACTCGGGTACTGCACGTGCGACTGGGAGGGCAGGGAGATGGCGCTGTTCGGGCGTAAGACATCCAAGAAAACGGTGATCGACCTGCGCGAGCGGCGGCCGGAGCCGAGGTTCGGCTACCCGACCCCGTGCCCCGAGTGCGGGGCGAACGGTTACCTCGACAGCATCGACATCGTCGAGCAGACGATGTACCAGCACTGCCCGACCTGCCTCGCGAAATGGACGACGTCCGAGCAGGAGCTCGCCAGCAGCACCTGATCGCCGGGGACGTCGTCCCCGCCGTCGTTAACGTTCGTTCCCATGGCTTCGCTTGCCGAGCTCGCGCGTCTGCGTACCGATGTCGACGGCCAGCATCTCGCGCACCTGCAGCGCCTGGTCGGTACCTGGGGTCTGCTCGCCGACTTCTGCTTTGCCGACTTGTTGTTGTACGTGCCGGTGCGCGGCGACGCCGAGGAGTCCTTCATCATCCTCGGCCAGATCCGCCCGGCGACGACCCAGACGGTGTACCGCAGCGACTGGGTCGGCACGGTGGTCACCGCGGCGGAGCGACCGCTCGTGGCCAACAGCTTCCGCTCGGGCGAGATCGTCGAAGCGACCGTCGAGATCACGGGCCTCAAGGAGCAGGTTCGCGTCCTTGCGATCCCGGTTCGTTCGAATGGCGAGGTCATCGGTGTCGCCACCCGCGAGTCCGCCCTCACGTTCGGTCGCCAGCCGGGCGAGCTCGAGCGGGTCTACGTCGAGATCTTCAATCGGTTCGCGCGAATGATCGCCGCCGGCGTGTTCCCGTTCTCCACGGACGATCCGGAGCCCGAAGAGGCGCCCCGCGTCGGTGACGGCGTGATGCTGCTCGACCCGCAGGGCCGCGTCGTCTACACGTCGCCCAACGCGGTGTCGGCGCTGCACCGCGTCGGCGTTCACGCGAACACCGAAGGCATGCGCCTCGGCGAGCTGGGCCTCGACGAGGCTCCGGTACGACGCGCCTTCGCGATGCCGGGCCCAGTGACGGAGGAGCTCGAGCAGGGGCCCGAGATCACGGTGTTGTTCCGCTGCATCCCGCTGCTCGAGCAAGGCGAGGTGTCCGGTGCCGTCGTGCTGCTCCGGGACATCTCCGAGCTGCGGCGCCGGGATCGGCTGCTGCTCTCGAAGGACGCGACGATCCGCGAGATCCACCACCGCGTGAAGAACAACCTGCAGACGATCTCGTCGCTGCTGCGCCTACAGGGGCGCCGGCTCGAGTCTCCCGAGGCGAAGGCCGCGATCGAGGAGTCCGTGCGACGCGTGCGATCGATCGCGTTGGTCCACGAGATCCTGAGCCGCGAAGCGGGCGAGGACGTGCCGTTCGTCGAGATCGTCCGGCCCGTCTGCCGGATGGTGGAGGAGGCCTTCCACACACCGGACCGGCCGGTGCGCTGCCGCGTGGACGGCGATGCCGGGAACTTGCCGGCGCAGGTGGCGACCCCGCTGGCGGTCGTGCTGAACGAGCTGTTGCAGAACGCGTTCGATCACGCGTACCCGGAGGGCAAGGAGATCGACGCCGGCGAGGTCGTCCTTCGCCTTCAGCGGGGGAACGGTGCCCTCAACGTGCAGGTGGTCGAC
Source organism: Acidimicrobiaceae bacterium (assembly GCA_041166365.1). Classification (GTDB taxonomy): domain Bacteria; phylum Actinomycetota; class Acidimicrobiia; order Acidimicrobiales; family JACDCH01; genus DASUCS01. Next base: position 39,542 of record JBEEFX010000315.1, on the reverse strand, counting down.
GACGGGGCTGGGCTGCCGGACGGGTTCGACCTGGACACATCGATGGGTCTCGGCTTGTCGATCGTGCGCACGCTCGTGACGTCGGAGCTGAGCGGGACGATCGAGCTACGGGCCGGAACGGGGGCTCCGGATCGGCCGGGGACGGTGGTCGAGCTGAACGTTCCGCTCGACCAGCCGGTGGGGTGATGGTCGTTCAGGAAGCGCGGCGCTGGCGGGCGACCCATGCCCTGCGCAGCTTGCGGCGTTCCTCTTCCGAGGTGCCGCCCCACACGCCGGAGTCCTGGTTGGTCACCAACGCGAACTCCAGGCACGCCGTCTGCGCCGGGCACTGGCGGCAGACGGCCTTGGCCTGGTCGATCTGCTCGATCGCCGGGCCGGTCGTACCGACGGGGAAGAAGAGGTCGGGGTTGGTGTCGCGACAGGCCGCAACATCGCGCCAGTCGTCGTTTTCAATTGAGATCGGCTCGAATGTCTGGGGCAGCGCCACCGGTCCTCCAGGTGGTTCGGTGTCACGGTTTGCACTTTGTGACGAGTTTCACATGCTACCCCGTCCAGTTCCAAGAACGGGTGTAGCTGGATGTTTCGGGATCGTAACTGCCTCTGCTAGCAGGGGCAAGCACTTGTTTCGCTGCTCGAAATGAGATTCCTGCAAACCGCGATAATTGCCCACAGAGGGGCATCGGCTGACCACCCGGAGAACACGGTGGCGGCATTTCGGGCAGCAGGGCCCCTCGGCGCCAATTGGGTCGAGCTCGATGTGCGCCGGACCCTCGACGGTGCGCTGGCGGTGCACCACGACGCTCACCTCGGCGACGGCCGGGCCATCGTGGAGCTCGTGACCGCGGACCTGCCGCCGGACGTGCCGTCGCTCGTCGAGGCCCTCGAGGCCTGTGCGCCGCTCGGCGTGAACGTCGAGATCAAGAACTCACCGCACGACGTCGATTTCGACGCGACCGCCGCGTTGGTGGAGCCGGTGGTTGCGGCGATCCAGGCGTGCTCGCAGCCGATCATCGTCTCGTCCTTCCACGCGCCGACGCTCGAACGTGTGCGGTCCGTCGACCCGTCGGTGGCGACCGCGCTGCTCACCTTCGATCTCAGCGACCCGGCACGCGTCATCGACGACCTGCTCGTGGCTGGCCACGCGGCGCTGCACCCCTTCGATCGCACGGTGACCGACGAGTTGGTGGAGCTCGTGCACGCGGTCGGACTCGCGATCAACGTGTGGACGGTGGACGAACCCGCCCGCATGGAGGACCTCGCCGCGATGGGTGTCGACGGCATCGTCACCAACGTCCCCGACGTCGCCGCTGCCGTGCTGGGCCGCGGCCAACCGGTGTGACGAATTACGGCGGCATCACGAGCTTCAGGATCTCGGGTTGGTGTTTGAAGGTGAGGCGTTCCGTCTCGCCGAGGTAGTCGCCGTCGACCTGGTACGGGAATGGCCCATGACCGTCCACCACGAAGTTGGTGAGGTCGGTGCGGACGTCGAGGTGCTTCTGGCGGCGGATGTCGCGTCCGAACCCGAGTGCGCTGGCCGCGGCTTGCAGCAGAGGCACGAGCGCGAGTGACCGGAACGTCACGATCGCCAACCCGCGATCGAGTGTCGCTTCCGGGATCACGTCGAAGGGACGGTTTCCGAGATACGTGTACGGGTTCGTGTTGAGGCAGATGGCGAAGTAGCCGTCGTCGATCACCGCACCCTGGTCCTCGCGCACGGAGAAGCGCGGCCGGCTGCGGTCGTAATGGCGGAACCACGTGGCGAACGCCGCGTAGATGAAGAGCGGATGCGACATGTAGCGCTTGAGGGCGGCGCGCCGTTCGACCTGCTTCACGACCACCGCGTCGAACCCGATCCCGACGTGGAACAGGAAGTAGCGGCCGTTGACCGACCCCAAGCCGACCCGCTCGATCCGCTCGTTGCTCAACCCGTCGAGGAGCGCGCCCGTGGCCTCGATCGGGTCGTTCGGCAGGCCAATGGTGCGGGCGAACACGTTGGTCGAACCCCCCGGTAGCGGGGCCAGCGCCGTCTCCGTGCCGGCGAGACCGTTGGCGACCTCGTTGAGCGTGCCGTCGCCACCGAGGCAGACGACCACGTCGACTCCGTCGTTCGCGGCTCCCTGGGCCAGGCGAGTCGCGTGGCCCCGGCGGTTGGTCTCGGCCATCGTCACCTGGTGATCTGCCGACAGTGCCTTCCGGATCACCACGCGACCCCGCGCCGTCACCGACGACGCCGACGAGTTCACGATGAGCAGCAGTCGCACGCCGCCTGAACCTATGTGAGTTGGTCTACTGCACGCCGCTACTGGCAAGATCGCACCCTTATGAATATCGCCGTCTGTGTGAAGCAGATCCCTGATCCGGCCGAGCCTGGGCAGCTCAACGCCGATCACACGTTGAAGCGCGATGGGAAGTTGATCCTCGACGAGTCGGACTCGTACGGCGTCGAGATGGCACTGCAATTGGTCGACAAGGCCGGCGGTGGCGAGGTCACGCTCATCTCGATGGCACCGAACAGCGAGGTGTCCGGCCTGCGCACCGCACTCGCGATGGGCGCGGTCAAAGCCGTGCTCGTGAGCGACGACGCGTTGAAGGGCGCGGGTGCGCTCGACACCGCGAAGGTCCTGGCCGCGGCCATCAAGCGCACCGAGTTCGACCTCGTGCTCGCCGCGACGGAATCGTCCGACGGCTACACCGGCACGGTGCCGGAGCAGGTGGCCGAGGTCCTCGGTCTGCCGTCCGTCACGTTCGCCAAGCACATCGAGATCGACGGCACCACCGCCAAGGTGCAGCGCCAGACCGAATCCGGTTACGACGAGGTCGAGTGCCCGCTGCCGTGCGTCGTGTCCGTGACTGCGGGCGTCGTCGAGCCGCGCTACCCGAGCTTCAAGGGGATCATGGCGGCCAAGTCGAAGCCGGTCGACGAGGTCAAGGTCGCCGACCTCGGCATCGATGCGTCGATCGTCGGTTGGGCCGGAGCCGGCCAGGAGATCGTCGCCGTCGACAAGGCCGAGGAACGCCAGGCCGGCACGATCATCGAAGACGACGGCGAGGGTTTCCAGAAGATCGTTGAAGCGCTCGAGAACTTGAAGGTGATCTGACGATGGGAATCGCGAAGGTTTGGGTGTACGCCGAGTCCGACGGCGACAAGGTCAAGACGATCACGCTCGAGATGCTCGCCAAGGCGCGCGAGATCGGCGACACGGTCGAGGCGATCTACGGCGGTGACGGAAGCACCGTGGCCGAGACGCTCGGCCAGCACGGAGCTACGAAGGTGTACGCCACCGGCGATCTCGGCGACAAGCTTCCGGGTTCGCATGTTGGTGCGGCAATCGCCGAGCTGATCAACGGGGGCAACGCACCTGACCTGATCTTGTTCGGCACGACGTACGACGGCCGCGACGTGTCAGCGCGTCTGTCGGTGAAGCTCGACAAACCGGTGCTCACCAACAACACCGAGATCACCGTCGACGGCGACACCGTCGTCGCGAGCACCCCGATCTTCGGCGGCACGCAGATGGTGCGTACGAAGCTCACCGCCGGCACCCCGAACATCGTGCTCGTGCGGCCCAAGTCGTTCGCCGTGGAGGAGTCAGGTGGCGCCGCCGCTGAAGTCGAAGCGTTGGCGGTTCCCGATGTCGGCGCCACGGGCGCCGCCAAGGTGACCGATCGGCACGTCGAAGAGGCGAGCGGACCGAAGCTCGACGAAGCGGCAGTCGTCGTCTCGGGCGGCCGCGGCCTCGGTGAGGCCAGCAAGTACGAGATGGTCGAGACGCTGGCCAAGCTCCTCAAGGGCGCGCCGGGTGCGTCCCGCGCGATCGTCGACGCCGGCTGGGTGCCGTACTCGCATCAGGTCGGTCAGACCGGCAAGGTCGTGAAGCCGAACGTGTACATCGCGCTCGGCATCTCCGGTGCGACGCAGCACATGGTCGGCATGAAGGGCTCGAAGAACATCATCGCCGTCAACAAGGACGCCGAGGCGCCGATCTTCTCGATCTCCGATCTCGGCATCATCGGCGACGTGCACAAGGTCGTGCCGAAGCTCATCGAGGCCCTGCAAGCCAAGAGCTAACTTCCGTCTGGCGTCGACCAAGCGGCAAATAGACGGCTGAGTGACGCCAGAAGGAGCAGCTATGCCGCGCAACGTGCCGAAGCTCTGGAAGAACTGGGCCGGAAACCAGGCCTGTGCGCCGTTCGCCCAGGAGCGACCGACGTCAGAGGCGGAGCTCGTCCACATCGTCAAGGAAGCCGCGGCCAACGAGCGCCGGGTGAAGGTCGTCGGTGCCGGGCACTCGTTCACGGGCATCGCCTGCACTGACGGACACCTCGTCGACATGAGCGACTACGGCCGAGTCCTCGCCCACGATCCCGCAAACCAGAGCGTCACGATGCAGGCGGGCATCTCCCTCGCAAAGCTCTGCGAGGAGCTCGATGCGCGCGGCCTCGCGCTCGAGAACATGGGCGACATCGCGTATCAGTCGATCGCCGGCGCCACGTCGACCGCCACGCACGGAACCGGTACGACGTTCGGCAACATCTCCAGTCGGATCATGGCGCTGCGACTCGTCACCGCGGACGGCTCGGTCATGGAGTGCTCGGCGGAAGAGAACCCCGACGTGTTCGAGGCGGCGCGTGTGGGCATTGGCGCCCTGGGCATGCTCTCGACGGTCACGTTGCAATGCGTTCCCGCGTTCCGGGTGCATGCCATCGAGGAGGCGATGCCGGTCGACGACGTTCTCGCCGACTTCGACGGCTTCATGGATTCCGCCGACCACGTGGAGTTCTACTGGGTACCTCACACGCGCTGGGCGCTCACGAAGCGCAACCGTCGCACGGACGAGCCGATCGCCGCACGTGGACGAGCGAAGGAATTCATCGATGACATCGTGCTGACGAATGGCGCGTTCGGTCTGTTGTGCCGGCTCGGACGCCGGTGGCCGAGGGCGATCCCTCGCCTCGCGAAGGCCATCCCGTCGGCGTCGTCGAAGGTCGAGTACACCGATCGGAGCGACAAGGTCTTCACGAGCCCGCGCCTCGTGCACTTCTACGAGATGGAGTATGCGATCCCGCGTGAGGCGATTCCCGAAGCGCTGAACCGCGTGCGCGCGCTCGTGGATCGCCTTGGCGTACCGATCAGCTTCCCGGTCGAGGTGCGCGTGGTCGCGCCGGACGACATCCCGCTGTCCACGGCCTACGGCCGGGCGACGGGGTACATCGCGGTGCACGTGTACCAGCACACGCCGTACGACCAGTACTTCCAAGGCGTCGAGGCGATCATGAACGACTACGCCGGCCGCCCGCACTGGGGGAAGATGCACTTCCAGACGGCGGCCACGCTCGCCTCCCGCTATCCGCGTTGGGACGCGTTCCAAGCAGTGCGCGACAAGCTCGACCCCGAACGCCGCTTCACCAACCCGTACCTGGACCGCGTTCTCGGTTAGGCCGCGTGGTCGGTGGCGGCGAGCGCCCACGCGCAACCCGCTTCCGGATCCTCGACCGCGAGCCGGAGCGACCAACCGGTGTCAGCCGCACCGGTGTCCCACACGAACCAGCGCAACTCGGCCGCCGCGTCGCCGACCTCGTCGTCGATGTCGACGCCCGCCAGCTCGGCCGCGCATTCCCAGGCCAGGAACCGACCCCACGCCATGCCCCGCCGGCGACCGGCGGCGCCTCCGCTGGCGCCGGCCCACGCCATCAACGCCGTCGCGCCGGCGAGCCCGACCTCGGCGATCCGGGCCTTAGGGACTCCGAGCGCGGCGATGGCCGTCAGCGCGGAGCCTTCGACCCCGACCGCTTCCGACCGGCCGTTCGAATCGGTGAGCCACGTCGCGACCAACGCCCGCAGCGCGAGCGCCTCGTCGACGTCCGGCGTGCACTCGAATGGCGGCGCGGGAAGGTCGACGGCCTCGAGCGCGGGCAACTCCGGCGCGGGGAAGTCCGCCTTGTCGTGCTCGTAGGTGGCCAATGGATACGACGGTTCCCACTCGCGCCGTGCGAGTGGCAGTGGGAGCACGAGAGGATCGACGCGATCGTCGTCGCGGAGATCCTCGCCGCGGACGATTCGCTCGTGGGCGGTGATCGACACCAGCGGGCCCGCCGGGATGTGCGGTGCCAGTTCGCTCCACGTGTGGGTGGAGGCCGCGACCTCTGCGAGCGGGCCGGGCGCAAACCGACCGGCTCCCTCGACGATCACGGCGCCCGCGAACTCCCCGGGGGCTTCGAGCGCGAGCCGGTACTCCGCGTGTGCGGCGGCCGGCCAGTGCTGCCTGCCGCGCTCGTGCGCCGCGCGGGCTCGGTCGCGCAACGCGAGCAACCCTTCCCAGTCGCGTCGCGCCGCGAGCCGGTCGATCTCGCGGAGGAGCTCCTCCAGCTCGGGATCGGAGATGTCAGACAAGCGGCCACGGGTAGCGACGGCCGGTGCCGTCGATCGGGAAGCGCCGCTCGCTCAACACTGCCCGGCTGCGAGCGAGCAACGCGTCGCGTTCGAACGGATCGAGCAGCTCGGCAAGCGAGTCCGGGATGCCGTCGGCGACGAACCGGTCGACGTCCTCGAGCAACGGAACCGGGATGTCGTCGCCACCGAACTCCCAGATGACGGTCCGCAGCTTGAATTCGGAGTGAAAGCAGAGTGCGTTGTCGATCGCGTAGACGCGGCCATCCTCGCCGAGCAGGCAGTGACCACTCTTTCGGTCCGTGTTGTTGGCCAGTAGGTCGAAGACACAGATGCGGCGCAGGTCGTCGTGCCAGCGCTCCTCTTCGTCTTCGTACATCGTGAAGTAGTGCTGCTCGAAGTCAGCGGACACGAACCGTTGCAGCGAGCCCTCTCCGAGAGGCGCTTCCTTCCGGAACACCGTGTCAGGGACGACACCCCATCCGAGCGTCTCGGAGAGCTGATATGCGGCGTACTCGCGCTTGCCCAGCCCGCGCGGGAAGTCCCACAGCTCGCGCTCGCCGCGCAGTGGCTTGTACACGGCCAGCGTGAGCTCGTCGTTGGAGCAGACCTCGGTGAGGTAGGTGGCGTTCGAGCTCCACGGCATCCGTCCTTTGACGGTCACGTCGCCGTGTTCGAGGAGTTCGATCAGTTCAGCCGAGGGCACGCATGACCTTCAGGGTCGAGAGGGCCACCGCACAACGGGCACGGTGGTCGCCCCCCGGCGACCAGGATGCGAGCTCGCTCCACGAACCCCGCTACTTGCTCACGCGTGACGCGGAATCGCGCCGTAGCCGGCTCCGCTGCGGACTCGACTTCCTCCTCGGTCATCAGTTCTTCCGCGACGAGCACCATGCGGTCGTTCAACTCGTCCCACGCGACTGCGAGCGTGCCGACAGTCCATTCGGGGACGACGGGACCGACCAGGTCGAGCAGCGTCGGGATGCTCTTGTCGTCGACGGTCGGCAAGTCGGCCAGTAGTCCGCTCAGATATTCGGCGAGTGCACCGATCTGTTGCTTCTCGAGTTTGAGCGTCACCACCTGACCGTCGCCCTGCGCCTGCATGTAGAAGACGCGGTGGCCGGGCTCGCCGACGGTACCTGTCGTGAACACCAGCGGCGTGTCGATCTCGAAGCTGGCGTTCGAGTCGGCACTCACGAGGGCGCCAACGTCGTGAGGTCGCGGCCCGTCGAGTTCACGCACAGCACGACGGGGCCGTCCGCGGTGTAGAGGATGGCCGTGACCGAGCACGGCGACACGACGATCCGCTGGAACAAGTCGAGGTGCGTGCCCATCGCGTGTGCGATGACCGCCTTTATCGGATCGGCGTGCGAGACGGCGACGACGGTCTTGCCGGGGTGTGCGGCTACCAGCTTGGCGACGGTGTCGGTGATGCGCATCTGCATCTCGGTGAACGATTCGCCCCCCGGGAACCGGAAGCCGCTCGGATACCGCTGCACCTGCTTCCACTCCGGCAACTTTGCGAGCGCCTTGAGCGCGCCACCCGTCCACTCGCCGAAGTCACATTCGAGCAAGCCGCGGGATGAGCGCACGCGCTTGCGTAGTGCCTTGGCGATGGGTGCAGCCGTTTCCTGCGTGCGCTCGAGGGGCGACGCGTACACCGCGGCAACCTTGGTTCCGAAGGGCGCGATGCGCTCCGCGACCGCGGTGGCCTGTTGCTGACCCTTCTCGGCGAGGTGCAGGCCCTTGGCGCGCCCGGGCAGCGTCGTGCCCGTCGTCGGCGTCTGTCCGTGGCGCACCAACAGGATGAGCGTGGGCGCCGGAGCTTTGGACACAGCGCTGCAACCTACCGTGGACCTCAGTGGACTCCCTACGGCAGATCGAGCGCGAAGTGGTCGAATGCCGTTTGTGCCCGCGTCTCGTCGAGTGGCGCGAACGAGTCGCCATCGAGAAGGTGGCGCGCTTTCGTGACTGGGACTACTGGGCTCGGCCGGTGCCCGGCTTCGGCGATCCGCACGCCCGTCTGTTGATCGTCGGGCTCGCGCCCGCCGCCCACGGCGGCAATCGCACCGGCCGCGTCTTCACAGGTGACCGGTCCGGCGACTTTCTGTTCGCGTCGCTGTTTCGTACCGGCTACGCGAATCAACCGACCAGCACGCATCGCGGCGACGGCCTCGAGCTGATCGACGGTTTCATCACGGCCGCAGTCAAGTGCGCTCCGCCGCAGAACAAGCCAACACCGTCCGAGCGCGACACCTGCCGTCCTTATCTCGAGCGCGAGTTGGCCGCGCTCGTCGATGCCCGTGTGATCGTCGCGCTGGGACAGTTCGGATGGGATGCGATCACGTCGCACTACGGGCTGCGACCGAAACCGCGGTTCGGTCACGGTGTCGAGGTCGCCCTGCCGGACGGGCGGACGCTGCTCGGTTCGTACCACGTGAGTCAGCAGAACACCTTCACCGGCGTGCTCACGCCCGAGATGCTCGACGCGGTGTTCAACCGAGCCCGAGAGCTTGCGTAAGGTCCAGCCGTGCGCCGTTTCGCCAGCGTGGTATTCATCCTGCTGCTCGCCGCGGCGTGCACAAAGCCGAGCCGCGGGTACTCCGGCGACACGGAGGGCGCGTTCATGGAGTCGTGCACGGTCACGCAGGGCCAGCCCGCGCGGGTGTGCAAGTGCACCTACGACGAGATCACCCGCCAGATGTCCTTCGATCGTTACGTCGAGATCGACAAGCAGTTGCAGAAGGAACCGGACGCGGTGCCGGACGAGCTGCTTCGCATCGTCTCCGACTGCGCCTCGCGGGTGAACAGCAGCTCGAGCAGCTCCAGTTCGAGCTCGAGCAGCAGCTCCGGTTCGAGCACCAGCAGCTCGAGTTCGAGCTCGAGCACCAGCTCGAGTAGCCCGAACTAGCTGGGGTTGCGGGGGAAGTCGACGGCGAAACCGGGCCAGCGCTCGCGGCTCTTCTTCGACAGCTTGTGCATCAACGCGATGGCATCGGGGTCGTCGTCACCGGGGCGGGCGACGACCGTGCCGTCCTCGATCATGCGACTCATGACCTCCCGGCCGAGATCGGTGCGCACGACCGTGAGCGTCCAGTCGGCGTACTTGCCGATACCGCCGGTGGAGATGTCGGCATGCTCCGCGGCGAAGTCCGGGCACGTGTTGCAGCCCTCTCGCGTCCACGCGTGGCACTCCTTGAGATTGATCTCGTGGTAGCTGCCGTCGCGCATCCAGATCTGGAACACGCCCTTGATGTTCATCTTCACCATGTCCTGCTTGCGCAGGCCGTACTTCGTCTCGAACAGCTCCTCGAAGATCGCATCGTCGAAGCTCTTCGAGCACAGCAACCCGATAGTGAACACGAACGGCTTGCCGGCCTTGCCCACCCTTCGGTGCCACATCACTGGGGGGCTCGACGTCTGGCAGCCCATGCCGACCAGCGCGAGGCGTGACAGCCCGCGCTCGCGCGCCTCGAACACCGCCATCGGGTTCGCCGAGTAGGTGTAACGACTACCGGCGCCCTTGAGCACCTCTTCCTTGTTGGTGGCGACGGCCGGAATCGCCTTCCAATCGCCCTTGTCACCCTCGAGGTACGACGTGAGCGCGCCGTCGATGTAGTCGTGTTCGAGCAGCCAGACGAGCATCGCCGACACGAAGCCGCCGTCCTGACCCGTCTCGTGGATGTGGTCGTCGCCCGCGCGCGTCAGGAGGATGTCCTGGTAGATGCCCGACGGCTCGTCCTCGCGGCGAACCCGGCCGAACAGGTGCTCGTCGGCTTCGGGCTCCCAGCTGCGGAAGCGAGGGCAGGCCCGCGTGCAGCTCGTGCAGCCCTTGACCCCGTGGCCGCAGTCCGTGGGACCGAGCTCGTCTTCGAGATGGAACGGCTTGTAGACACCGTTCTTGTCGTCGTAGCCGATCACGTCGTGCGGGCAGGCGATCACGCAGCCGGAACAGCCGGTGCACAGTCCGCTGTCGATGACTTCCTCGAACAGCTCTTTCCACTGCGCCGTCCATCGCTCGGCCTTCGGTGCCGGTGCGTCCTCGACGATCGTCATCGGCGAAAACTAACCAGTCACCGAGCCAGGCCTCGATTCTGGTGGCGGCGCCCCCCTCGCGGTCGGCGGCCCGCCGCTACCGCGTCGGGCCCTGCATGTGGTGCGAGAGGTCGCCTTGGAGGTCGGGATGGATGATGCGCTCGGCGAAGCGCCATGTGCCGTCGACGCATTCGAACCGATCGTGGTAGCGGCCGGCGATGACCGGCTGGAGTACGCCGTCGTGGGCCTGGAGCACCGTGAAGTACGAGCGAGCGGCGGCGTGAGTAGCGCCTTCCTCGTGCTCGATCACCAGGTTCGTGATGACGTGCTTGGTGTGCGGCGTCCCGTCTTCGTAGAGGATCACGCCGTCGTACATGCGCCGCACCTGCTCGCGGCCCCGCATGCGCTCGCGGCGTGTGCCGGATCCCCAGGTGGCGTGCTCGAACAGGGCCGCGACCCCGTCGAGGTCGCCTTGGTCGATCAGTTCGGCATAGCGGTAGACGAGGGCTTCGAGCTCGCGCACGCCTCAACTAGAACGCGACCTGACCCGTGGGTCAAGATTCCGTCATGGACCTGACCTATCCGCCCGACGCCGAGGAGTTCCGAGGCGAGATCCGAGCCTGGCTCGAGGAGAACCTGCCGGAGGGCTGGTTCGAGGACGGCTTCGAGATGACGTCGGAGGAGCGGCGCAAGTTCCACGAGGAGTGGACGCAGAAGCTCTTCGACGGCGGATGGATCTGCGCGTCGTGGCCGAAGGAGTACGGCGGCAAGGGACTCACGACGATGCAGAGCGTCGTGCTCAACGAAGAGTTCGCCCGCGCCGGTGCGCCGCTCCGGGCCGACTTCTTCGGCGACACGCTCGTCGGCCCGACCATCCTGCAATGGGGGAGCGAGGAGCAGAAGCAGGAGTTCCTGCCGAAGATCCTCTCGGGACAGATCTCGTGGTGTCAGGGCTTCAGCGAGCCGGACGCCGGTTCCGACCTCGCGGGGCTGAAGACGAAGGCCGAGCTCGACGGTGACGAGTGGGTCATCAACGGGCAGAAGATCTGGACGACGCAGGCGCAGTACGCGGACTACATCTTCCTGCTCGCCCGCACCGACCCGACGGCTTCGAAGCACGCGGGTATCAGCTACCTGCTCGTCCCGATGAAGCAGGAGGGCATCGAGGTCCGGCCCATCGTGCAGCCCGACGGCTCGGCAGAGTTCAACGAGGTGTTCTTCACCAACGTGCGAGCGCCGAAGGAGAACGTCGTCGGCGGCCTGAACAACGGTTGGAAGGTGGCGATGACCACGCTCGGCTTCGAGCGGGGCTCGTCGGCGACGACGAGTCATCGGCGCTTCGAGAAGGAGCTCGAGGTCATCATCGACAAGGCCAGGGAGAACGGGAAGATCGACGATCCCACCGTGCGCCAGGACCTCGCCAGGCAGTGGTCGAAGATCCAGATCATGCGGATCAACGGCTACCGCACGCTGAGCGCGACCGTGCAGAACAAGAAGGACCTCGGTGTCGCCGCGCTGGGCGCGACCAACAAGATGTTCTGGAGCGAGACGCATCGCGACACGCTGAACCTGGCGATGGACATCCTCGGCCCGTACGCACAGATCCTCACCGGCCACGTGACCGACGAGGAGGAATTCGTGCCGGGCTACGGTCGCCGCCACGGTCGGGCCGACTACCCCGTGTCGATCCTCCAGGCCTCGTTCTTCTTCTCGAGATCCGAGACCATCTGGGGCGGCACCGCCGAGATCCAACGCAACATCGTGGGCGAGCGGGTGCTCGGATTGCCGAAGGAGCCGAAGCCGTAGAGGCGCACTACCTGAGCCTCCTTCGCTCGGCCCGCGTGGCGCGTTTGGCGACGCACAACCAGCGCGGTGGCATCGACCTCGTGCCGTGCACGTTCGCGCTCGTCGACGACGACACGATCGTCACGGCCGTCGATCACAAGCCGAAGACGACCACGCGGCTGCAACGACTGGAGAACGTGCGGATGAACCCATCCGTGACCGTGCTCGTCGATCACTACGACGACGATTGGTCGACGCTGTGGTGGGTGCGGGCGCGCGGCGATGCTCACGTGGTCGACGTTCCGGAGCCATCGCTCCTCGAGCTGCTCGTCGCGAAGTACGAGCAGTACGCCGACCACCCTCCGGCGGGGCCCGCCATCGTCATCCGGATGACCGAGCTCACCGGCTGGTCGGGCGACTACTGACGGAAACAAGCCCCGCGCTACCGTCAGATTCCCGTGGCAACCGTCCCGCGACACTTGGCGTCGCGCTCCTCCCGCACCTGGCTACAACGCCTCGCGATCGCGGCCGGAGTGCTCCTCACCTTCAGCTGTATCGCGGCGGCCACGGGAGTGGGCTACCTGTACTGGGTCACGGGCCAATTCCTCCGGGCTGACCTCGCGCTCGACAGCGCGAGCAGCAAGGAGCCGCGCAACTATCTCGTCATCGGTTCGGACAGCCGCGACAACGTCGACCCGAACGACCCGAACGCGGGAGCATTCCTCGGGCCGGACGCGCCGTCTGGCAAGCGTTCCGACACGATCCTGCTCGTTCGCATCGATCCCCTCGCGGGCACCGTCAAGATGCTGTCGTTCCCTCGCGACCTCTGGATCCCGATGGCGGACACCGGCCAGAACGATCGCATCAACTCCGCCTACGGACGCGGCCGGCAAGTGCTCGTCGACACCATCCGCAACGACTTCGGGGTCGAGGTCAACAACTACATCGAGGTCGACTTCGCCGGTTTCAAGGGTCTCGTCGACGCGATCGGCGGCGTGCCGATGTACTTCGACACGCCCATGCGCGACACGAAGTCCGGCCTGGACGTCCCGACGGCCGGGTGCGTGACCCTCGATCCCGATCAGGCGTTGGCGTTCGCCCGATCCCGTTACCTCGAGTTCCAGAACAGTCGGGGCCGCTGGGAGGAGGACGGCACGTCGGACCTCGGTCGCATCACGCGGCAGCAGTTCTTCGTGCGCAAGGCCCTGTCGAAGGCCTTCGCGATCGGCATCACCGACCTCGGTACCTTCACGCGTCTGCTCAACGTCGCGAAGGACAGCGTCACGATCGACCAGACGATCGATCGTGGTGACCTGTTCGCCTTGGTGCAGCGGTTCAAGGAGCTCCAGCCGACGGACATCGAGTCGTACTCGCTGCCGGTGAAGAATCACACCACGAACGCCGGCGCGTCCGTGTTGTTGCTCGATCAGGCGGCGGCACAGCCGGCGCTCGACGTGTTCCGCGGTCGCGACCCCGGAGTGCTCACCGAGGGCCAGGTGTCCGTGCAGGTCTTCAACGGCAGCGGAACGGCAGGGCAGGCACGCGACGTGGGAATGGCGCTGCAGGCCGTGGGCTTCGCGGTCGGCTCGGCGGGCAACGCCCCGGGCAGCGATCAGACGGTGATCCAGTACGCGCCCGGGTCGGAAGCGGCCGCAGATCTGCTGGCCCGCCACCTGACCGGTCCCTCGACGCTCGTCGAGGATCCGACGCTCGCGGCCAACGAGCTCGCGCTCGTCACCGGCAAGGACTTCACCACGGTGATGCAGACGCCACGTGCGCCGTCGGTCACGACGACCACGGTGCCGGCGGTGGACGAGACGACACCGGCGGACAGCGTGCCGCCGAGCACCACGACGTCGACCACCGTCGTCGGTGTCGTCCCGGGTGAAGCCCCGGTCGGCGTCAGCTGCTAGCCGACGGACTCTCGACGGGCTCGCGGAACACGACAACTAGCATCGCTTCCTCGCCCCCGTAGCTCAGTGGATAGAGCATCGGCCTCCGGAGCCGTGTGCGCGCGTTCGAGTCGCGCCGGGGGCGCCCCTTCTTGAGCGCGTGCACGTCTTCAGCACGCTCTGCGCGAATCACGGCACGCCGCGTTGGCCGCGCGGAGCGTGCGGTGAACTGCTCGTCGCGCGAGCAGGAAAGTCATCGCCTGCGAACGAATGAACACGGTGTGTGTTCTTGCAGTTGACACAGTCGTCATCTGTCAGCAACATCGAGCCCGTAACGTCGCTTTCGTCCGTACAACAGCGAATTGCGAAGCTCACCGTACGAAGTCGCGGCGGCGATTCAGTCTGGGGAATTCAATGACACGCCATAGCAGTGGGGTCAGTCACCCACCCCTGAAGCGGCTGGGCGGCCGTTGGGCGGCACTACTCGTGGGCGAGATAGCACTCCTCGGGTCGTTCATCATCGTGCAGACCTCACCCTCCGTGTCGATTCTCGTCGCCGCGTTCGGCGGCGCCACCACGTTCTGCGTTCTCCTGCGCGCGTTCGATGGTCAACAGCGGCCGAAGGCGGCGCGTACCCCGTCGACCGGCGGCAACGAGGGGACCGACATCCTGCATCGCGAGCTCGCGCGCGCGCGACGGCATGAACTGCATCTTTCGATCATCCGCTTCAAAGCTTTCGCCGACGCCGAGGCGCGGCTGGCGTCGGTGGTGCGCGAGTCGGACTTCATGTGGTCGGACCAGTTGGACACCTATCTGCTGCTCCCGGAGGAGGGGCGAGAGGGGTCCGAATACGCGGCGCGCCGATTGCAGGAGATGCTCGCCTCGGAACGAACTGCTGGGTTCATGACCATCGCGACGTTCCCGGAAGACGGCATGACGTGTGGTGCGTTGCTCGCGGCGCTCGACGGTGTGCACCTGGGTCCAGGCCGCGCCGCTGGGTCCGGTCGCCGCACAGCACCCGAGACGGCAGATCTCGTCATCGACCTGCGGAACAAGGCTGAGCTGCAGAGCGAAACGCCTGGTGCGGACCAGATGCGGGGCGCGTCATGAGTGCGATTTCGGCCATCGAGATGCCATCGATTCGCTACGCCCCGGTGAAGCGCGCCATCGACATCTTGGTCGCCCTCGTCGGGCTCATCCTGATCTCCCCGACGCTCCTTCTCATCGCGCTGGCCATTCGCATCGAATCGCCCGGCCCGGTCGTGTATGCGGCCGAACGCACCGGGCTGCACGGCCGTCGCTTCCGGATGCTCAAGTTCCGCACGATGGTCCGGAATGCCGAAGAGCTCAAGGCCGAGCTGCGGCATCTCTCGATCGTCCCGTGGCCGGACTTCAAGCTCATCGACGATCCGCGGATCACGCGCCTCGGAAAGTTTCTTCGTAAGACCAGCTTGGACGAGCTGCCGCAGTTGTGGAATGTCCTCGTCGGCGACATGAGCTTGGTCGGCCCGCGGCCGACGTCGTTCGCCGTCGACACCTATGACCTGTGGCACACCGCGCGGCTCGAGGTGCGTCCGGGCATCACCGGCTACTGGCAGGTGAAGGGGCGCAACTCCGCAACGTTCGACGAACGCCTGCGGATGGATCTCGCGTACATCCGGGACATGTCGTTTTTCACTGACGTGAAGGTCGTGACTTCGACCTTCGCGTCAGTCATGAAGAGAGATGGAGCATGACGAAATCTTTGAGAAGCGGTCGAGCAGCGCTCGCGGCGTTGTCCTTCCTCGGAGCATTGACGATCCCGCTGATCACGTCGGTCGCACCAGCGGCCGCCGCGGGCGGATACGTCGACCGTGTGAACTTCCAGCGGGACACCGGCCCGGTGCCTGCCGGCTACGTCCGCGACTACGGCCAGCCGTATGACGCCACGCGTGGCTACGGCTGGGTCCGCGTCGACACCTCCGATCCACTCTCGCTCGTCGGGAACGGGCGCAACCGAAACGTGAATCTCGACGACGAACGGCTCGACACGCACGTCAACATGCAATACCAGGGCACGAATGGCGTGACGACGCCCGGTCGTTGGGAGCACGCGCTGCCGAACGGCACCTATGAGGTCACCGTGGCCGTCGGCGACCCGAGCTACACCGACTCCGTCCATCGGCTCACCGCCGACGGCGGTGTGGTGCTCGTCGACAACTTCGTGCCGACGACGTCGAACCTGTACCTGACCGCGACCAAGCGTGTCACGGTCACCGACGGACGTCTCACGCTCGATCCCACGGGCGGCACGCAGACGAAGCTGTGCTACATCGACATCGTCGACGTCACCCCACGGGTGGCGGCGGTGGTGCCGACCGATAGCGCCTCGGGCGTCTCCGAGACCGCGAACATCCAGATCACCGCCAACCAGGCGATCGATCCCGCGTCGGTCTCGAGCTCGTCGGTGAGCGTCACCGGGCCAGACGGCCCCGTCGCCGGCGCGTATGCCACGGACGGCCCGAGCGGGACCATCACCTTCGACCCGACCGCGCCGCTCGCCAGTCTCGCTACGTATCAGGTCGCGGTGACGAGCGCGCTGCGCACGCCGACGGCCGACCCGTTCCAACCGTTTGCGTCGTCCTTCTCGACGGGCGTCTCGGCGAGCGGCTCGATCCAGGTCACCAGTCCGGAGGACCGTCTTCGCACGGGCCTGCGGCTGGTGTTCAGCACCGTCGCCAACGAGGCCCGACCGGGCAAGAGCCTGACGGTGCGCAACAACGGTCCCGGTCCGCTCAACGTGAACGGGCTGGCGATCAGTGGGCCGGACGCCGCCGACTTCCAACTCGCGGCGGGACAACCCTCGTCGTTCGTCGTGCCGGCGGGCGAGACCCGGCCGGTGGCGATCGAGTTCCGCCCGACCGCGCAAGGAGTCGAGAACTTCGCCACGTTGACGGTCTCTTCGTCCGACCAAGCCACGCCGACGACGCAGGTGGCGTTGCGGGGCCTCAACGCTGATGGCTACGAGGGCAGTTTGGAGCCGAGCGTCGCCGCGATCGTGGACCTCCTGGGGTACACCACGAACGTCGGGTGGTCCGGCTACAAGTCGTGCCAGCAGACCGGCTCCGTCGAGCGCGCCGACTGCGAACTGCCGAAGGGTGACGAGATCATCTCGCCGTACTGGCAGCGCGTCGACACGAACGCACCGGTCGGGATGGTGCCGCTCGCCAAGTTCTCGAACCGCGTCGACTTCGAGCAGGGTGCCACCGGTTGGGCCAACTTCGCGCCTCCCTCTCAGACCGCGGTCCCGACGCGTCACTTCGTGATGACGTATCCGGGAGGGTCCGACATCAGCGGTGGGCAGAACCAACGCTTGTTCCCCGAGGTCCGCGGTGACACGTCGTTCACGCCTTCGGGGGTGTTCGGCC
The DNA here is from genome assembly GCA_041166365.1 of Acidimicrobiaceae bacterium. GTDB lineage: Bacteria > Actinomycetota > Acidimicrobiia > Acidimicrobiales > JACDCH01 > DASUCS01. The sequence continues at coordinate 22,035 of JBEEFX010000315.1, read as the reverse complement.
TGTACAGCTACTACTCGGACTTCTCCGACGAGCGGTTCAACAAGTACAACCTGCACAACTTCCGCTTCTATCCCGCTCGCGATCCCAGCGGCGCGCTGATCCCGAACGCGTACCTCGTGCTGTTCGACCCCACCGGCGACAGTGCGAAGAACTGGGATTACAACGACTTGATGTGGCTGATGACGAACGTCGCGCCGACGTTCCCCACGAATGGTGCGAGCACGCCACTCGAGCGCACGTTCTCCACCGCAACCGCGGGAACGCTCGCGGACCGCAACGGGCTCGGTACCGGTTTCAAGACCGTCGTCGGGCCGGCGACGGGCCATGTGCCCGCTGACCTCCTGCTGTCGCCGTCTGCCGGAACGTTGTCGATCACGGCCCGTCCGGGGACCACTGACGGTACGGCGAACAACCAGGCGAACATGCTGGCGAACGTCATCGACGCGACGGAGGCGGACAACCAGCGGGTCTCGGTGAGGCTGAACGGACCGTTGTGCCTTCCGAGCGACGGTCGCACCGAAGCCGGCGTGTTCTTCGGTCCCGACCAGGACCACACGTACAAGCTCGTCATTGCCAACGCCGGCGCGGCGACCGAGGTCCAGGTGATCAAGGAGGAGCTCGGCGTCCGATCCGTGCTCGCGACAGCACCGGTGAGTGACTGCGCGACGGTGCGCTACGTCGACCTGACCCTGCGTCTGTTCGCGGGCACCGCTCGGATCGGCTACCAGTACGTCGTCTACCGCACGGACGGCACCAACTCGGGCACCGTGGTCGGTAGCAACATCTTCGACGTCGTGCACCAACAGCTCTGGTTCAACCAGGCGTCGCTGTCCGGTGTGGTGGTGTCGTCGACCGCGTCGACGCCGTGGACCGCGGTGTTCGACCGGTGGAAGTTCTACCTGCCATGACCGCCGCGCAACGAGCAGTGATCGCCGAACGCGAAGCAGAGAAGTGGGACGCGGTCTCGGCGGCGAAGGCCGACCAGAGCCTGCTGATGTCGCCTGGCGACAACTTCGCGGCGTATTGCGAACGCGATTCGCTGTCAGTGGGCGTCCGCGCATTCATGGGCGACCTCCGTGGGATGCGGGTGCTCGAGTACGGCTGCGGCTCGGGGTTCCTCACCGTGCTCCTGGCGGCATCCGGCGCGCAGGTCACGAGCTTCGACATCTCGGCAGGTAGCGTCGACCTGGCTCGGAGGCGTTGTGACGCCAACGGATTCCGCGACGTGCGTCTCCAAGTTGCGAACGCCGAGGATCCGCCCTTCGACGATCAGTCGTTCGACATCATCTTCGGCCGGGCGATCTTGCATCACCTCGACGCAACGCTCGCCGCACCGCATCTCGAACGGATGCTCGTGCCGGGAGGACGGGCGTGCTTCATCGAACCGCTCGGGATCAACCCAGTGCTGTCGTACGTCCGCGATCACGTGCCGTACCCCAACAAGAACCCCGTCGGCGACGACCATCCGTTCGACGACGCCGAGCTGCGTGCTTGGGGTTCCTGGGCCGGAATCTACGAGTGGCAGGAATTGCAGCTCCTGTCCATGGTGGAACGCGCGTTTCCGTATGCGTGGAAGGTTCGTCTTCCGAACCTTGCCCGTGTCGATCAGGCGATCTTCCGTCGCTGGCCGGCAACGCGCCGGTATGCGCGGTACGTCGTCATGAAGATGATCAAGGTCGCCTGACGATGGCAGTCGTTCCGATGATCGAACCGCGCACCCCGCTCGCCGATGTGAGGCTCGAGCCCGCGGTGGTCGAGCGACTCCGCTGTCCGGTGTGCCGAGCCGGGCTCGAGCAGATCGCGTCCGAGTTCCATTGCGTCGACGAGGCGTGCGCCACCACCTTTCCGATCGTCGACGGTGTCCCCGTGCTGCTCAACGAGAGCAACAGCATCTTCACGACCGCCGAGCTGGTCGAGTCGCGGCGACCGGAGCTGAACCGGCAGGCCGCGGCCAGCCGGGGTCGCCGGCTTCGACGACGGATCAAGCGCGCCATCCCGAGCACGAGCAAGAACCTGAACGCAGCGAAGAACTGCGCCACGCTCGCCCAGCTGCTCGTCGAGCAGAACGACAGCCCTCGGTTGCTCGTCCTCGGGGGAGGCCTCGAGCTCGGCCGGGGAATGGACGCGCTCGCACAGGAACCGCGCATCGAGATCGTCGAGAGCAACGTGTCGTTCGGTCCCAGAACAGTGCTGATCTGTGACGCTCACGACGTGCCGTTCGAGGACGACTCCTTCGACGGAGTGATCGTCCAAGCCGTTCTCGAGCACGTCGCCGACCCGTACCGCTGCGTGGAGGAGATCCACCGGGTGCTGAAGCCGGACGGTCTCGTCTTCGCCGAGACGCCGTTCATGCAACAGGTTCACATGGGTCGCTACGACTTCACCCGATTCACGCACCTCGGCCATCGCCGGCTGTTCCGGAATTTCGCCGAAGTGGAGAGTGGGCCGGCCTGCGGGCCCGGCATGGCGTTGGCGTGGTCGTTCCAGTACTTCCTCGTGAGCTTTCCCCGCTCGCGTGTCCTCCGGAGCGTGCTCTGGAACGTGGGGAGTGCGCTGGCGTTCCCGTTGAAGCATCTCGACCCGTTCCTCGCGACCCGACCAGGCGGCTACGACGCGGCGTCCGGCTACTACTTCATCGGTCGCAAGAACGACCACGCATTGTCGGATCGGGAGCTCATCTCGCTCTACCGCGGCGCGATCACGTGACGGCGTAGCCGATGGGCGTGCGATGGTCGGTGCTGCGGACGGTACGAGGATCGAGCGAGGTGCTCTGGCGCTGGGGCTTCAACCTCGGACCGACGCTCGCGCATCGGCGCCGGCCCGCCTCCGCGACGAGCGAGGTGGCTCGTATCCTCGTCGAGCTCCAGTCGGAGGGCGTGGCGACGAGCAGCATCGACGCGCTGCCATCGGCTCGGCCCGCGTTCGACGCGCTCCGCGCCATGGTGCCGGACAACGACAGCACGGGCCGGTCCGGTGTGGACGAGGAGGGCCCGATCTCGCTGCTCGGCAATCTCCCCCGGCTGTCCCACACGCACCCGTCGCTCGCGCTGACGATGGCGCCCGAGCTCCTGGCCGTCGCCGATGGGTTCTTCGGCCTGTCGGTGCAAGTCGTCGAATGCAAGTTGTGGCGATCGGTCCCGATCTCCGGTGAGCCTTCCGGCGCGCAGCTGTGGCACCGCGACCGGCCGGCTGACCGCCGCATGTTGAAATGCTTCGTCTACCTGAACGACGTCGGCCCGGAAGGTGGCCCGTTCGGCTACATCCCGGGCACGCAGCCCGGCGGCGTGTTGCACGACATCGCCCCGGCCGCGACCCCTTCGTCCTACGTGCCGCGTGTCGACGACGACGCGATGGCCGCGTGCGTTCCGAGGGAGGCATGGCGGATCGCAACGGGGCCGTCCGGGACGATCGTGTTCGCCAACACGGCGGGCTATCACCGAGGCGGCTTCGTCGAGCGTGGAACGCGGCTCGCGCTGATGTGCCACTACGGATCGCAGGCCGCGTGGCAGCGCAAGCGCTTCGAGGTCATCGAGCCGAACGATGCGCTCGATCGCGAGCTCGGCTTCCGTCTCGGTCGCCGCCGACTGCCCTTGATCGCCAAATGAACGTCCGCGCGCCGGTGCGGCCCATCCAATCGTGCAGTCATCGTGGGGTCACGATGGTGACGGACCACTTCTATCCCTTCCGAGGGGGTCTGGAGGTCCACACCGAGGAACTGGCCGTCGCGCTGCAAGCAACCGGGTGTCCGGTGCGCGTCGTCACCGTGCAACGGCCGGAAGGAACGCAACGTCGAGAGGTACGGCGTGGGCTCTCCGTGCATCGCGTGGGCGGGCCGGGCAAGGGCGCGTTGCGAGGCGCGATCGCCATCGCGGGGACCGTTCTCGAGCTGTGGCGCACGCGTCGCGAGTACGGAATCGTGCATTCCCACACCTTTGGTGACGCGACGCTCGCTGCGTGGCTGGCCTCGCGACTCACGAGGCATCCCCTCGTGATCGAAGATCACCGAGGCGGGCCCGACGGCAATCTCGCCGCGCTGATGCGCCGTCCGTTCGGCCGTGCGCTTTGGAGGCGTTACCGCGCCGACCCGAGGGTCGTGCTGCTCTCCATCAGCAACGAGATCGCGAGCGGTTTGCTCGCTCACGGAGCGGCCGAGGACCGGGTACGACATCGGTGGAACGGCGTCGACACCACCACCTACGTTCCGGCGACAGACGCCGAACGCGTCGAGGCTCGCGCCGCCCTCGGCCTCCCAGCTGACGTCCCGCTCACCATCTACCTCGGTCGAGTCGCCGAGGTGAAGGGGATCGACGTTCTCCTCGACGCGTGGGCGCGCGTCCCCGCGCCGGCACACCTGGTCGTGGTCGGCGAGGGCCCGTTGTCGGGAGCGATGAAGGAGCGGGCGGTGGCCGTTGCTCCGGGTCGTGTGACCTTCACCGGGCGCGTGCCGGACACCGCGCCGTACCTGCGGGCGGCGGACATCTGGGTCCTGCCCTCGTTCGCCGAAGGATTGCCCATCAGCCTGCTCGAGGCCATGGCGTGCGGGCTGGCCTGCGTCGCCACCGCGGTCGGCGGCGTCCCCGACATGGTGGAGGACGGAAGCGACGGGCTGCTCGTCATGCCGGGCGACCCAGAGCTGCTCGCGACCGCGCTGGAACGGCTGTCGAGTGACCTTCCGGAGGCGCGCCGCATGGGCGCGGCCGCCCGCCGAACGGCCGAAGCACGCTTCGCCATGGGGACGGTGGCCCGCACCTATGCCGAGCTGTATGACGAGGTGCCGGACGTCATCGCATCGGGCGCACCATCATGAGGGCCGGGTCCGCAGTCGCGGTGACGGGTGCCGCTGGTTTCGTGGGCTCGCACGTCGTCGATTCGCTCGTCGCCGAAGGCTCGTCGGTCGTCGCGTGCGACAACCTCCGCGCCGGGAAATGGTCGAACCTCGACGCGCACGGCGGGGTGGTCACGCGCGTCGAGCTCGATGTTCGCGATGCGGCCGCAGTCGATGCGCTCGTTGCCGAGCACGATCTCACGTCGATCGTGCACCTGGCGGCCAACGCCGACGTGCCGGCATCGGTGAACGATCCCGCGTACGACCACGACACCAATGCAGGGGGAACGTTCGCGGTACTCGATGCCGTACGTCGACTGTCGCCCACCACCCGCGTCGTCGTGGCCTCGAGTGCGGCGGTGTACGGCACGCCTCGATCGCTACCGATCGACGAGAACGCACCCCTCGCGCCGATCAGCCCGTACGGCGCGAGCAAGGTTGCCGCTGACGCCATGGCCCGCGCGTTCAAGGAGACGTACGGGGTGCAGGCGGTCATCGCCCGCATCTTCAACACCTACGGACCCCGAATGCCGCGCTACGTGGTGGTCGACTTCCTGCACAAGCTGCAGCGCGACCCGCACCACTTGGAGATCATCGGAACCGGACGTCAGTTACGGGACCTCAGCTACGTGAGCGACACCGCCGCTGGTCTCCTCACGCTGGTCGATGGGGGTGAGCCCGGAGAGGCGTACAACGTGTGCACGGGTAAGTCGCACACCGTCACCGACGTGGCGAAGACGATGATCGACCTCCTCGGGCTCGACGCGGAGCTCTCCTTCACCGGAGTCTCGTGGCCCGGTGACGTCGAGGAGTTCGAAGGCGATCCGCGGAAGCTCTCGGCGCTCGGGCATCGCGCGTCGGTGTCGTTGTCGGAGGGCCTGGCCCACGTGATCGAGTGGTTCGAGGCGACCTTCGGCCCCGTCGCGTGCGGTCGAAGGCCACCCGTCGCCGCGACCGCTCCGACCACGCTCGACGACGCGAGAGGTCGCGCGTGAGCACCGCTCTGGTCACCGGCGTTGCCGGCTTCGTGGGATCGACGTTGGCGGAGGCGCTCCTCGCCCGCGGCGAGCAGGTGGTCGGCGTCGACTGCTACACGCCGTACTACGAGCGCGCCGCGAAGGAAGCGAACCTCGTGGCCTGCCGCGTACATCCACGTTTTCGCCTGGAGGAGTTGGATCTTCGCTCCGCAGAGCTCGAGCCGTTGCTCGACGGTGTCGACGTCGTGTACCACCAGGCGGCCCAGCCCGGCGTACGGCTGTCGTGGTCGACGGGGTTCGCCGAGTACACGGGCCACAACGTGCTCGCGACGCAGCGTCTGCTCGAGGCGGCCACACGAGTCGGAGTACCGAGAGTCGTGTACGCGTCGAGCTCGTCCGTCTATGGCCAGGCCGCCTCGTACCCGACCACCGAAGACGACCTGCCCAAGCCGCACTCGCCGTACGGCGTCACGAAGCTCGCGGCCGAGCACCTGTGCAACTTGTACGCCGCGAACTGGGGTCTCTCCACGGTCTCGCTGCGTTACTTCACCGTGTACGGGCCGCGGCAGCGTCCCGACATGGCGATTCACCGACTCGTGACCGCCGGCCTGGCCGGAGTGGCCTTCCCGTTGTTCGGTGACGGCTCCGCGGTCCGCGACTTCACGTACGTCGACGATGCCGTGCGCGCCAATCTCGCGGCCGCCGACGCCGACATCGCGCCCGGGACGGTGATGAACATCGCCGGCGGCGCCGAGATCTCGATGGTCGAGCTGCTCGACCTCGCGGGTCGGCACATCGGCCGTCCCGTCCTCATCGACCAACGCGATCCCCAGCCCGGCGACGTGGCGCGCACCGGCGGCACGATCACACGCGCTCGATCGCTGGCCGGCTGGGAGCCGCGCGTCGACCTCGAGACCGGGATGGCGGCGACCGTCGCCTGGTTCCGTGACCGCATCGCCGACCCCAACTACGGAGAAGCAAGCTGACGGCCGAGATCACCGACTCACCGCGCGCGCGTCCGCCGCTCACGGTCGCGTACGTCGTCAGCCGCTTTCCCAAGCTGACGGAGACCTTCGTCGCGCGCGAGGCGGAGCAGGTTGCGGCGCACGGTGTTCGGGTGCGGGTGTGGGCGCTGGTCAGGGAACGCGCCGACATCGTTCACCCCGAGGCGGCGCGACTGCTCGCTGACGCGCGCTTCGGGGCGGGCGGGCTCCGAGCGGTCCGCGCCCAGCTGCATTGGTTGCGGACGTCACCTCGGCGCTATCTCGCGACCTTCCTCGCGACGGTGGCCGGCAACCGGACGTCGCTTCGATTCCTCGTGAGGGCGCTCGTCGTGTTTCCGATCGCGGCCGCGTGGGCGGTTGAGATGGCCGATGAGGACGTCGATGTCGTCCACGCCCACTTCGCGACACACGCCGCACTCGCCGCGCACATCATCCACCGGCTCACCGGCATCCCGTACACCTTCACCGCCCACGCCCACGACATCTACGTCGACCAGACCATGCTCGCCGAGAAGGCCCGATGCGCCGCCGCGGTCGTGACGATCTCCGACTACAACGCCCGCACCCTGCAAGCGATCGCCGGTCCTTCCCTGCACCATCTGCACGTCATCCGTTGTGGCGTCGACCTGTCTCGCTTCTGTCCCGAGAATGGCGTTCCGGTCGAAGCGAGCACCAAGCGGGTGCTCTGCGTCGCGGCGTTCGAGGAGAAGAAGGGTCACCGACATCTGCTGACGGCGCTCGCTCAGCTCCGCAGCCGAGGACTCGCCGTCGAACTGGTGCTGGTCGGCGATGGAGAGCTTCGCCCTCGGCTCCAGCGCCAGGCCGAGGAACTCGGCATCGCCGACGCGATTCATTGGCGCGGCCGGCTCGAAAGTGACGCCGTGTTGACCGAAATCCGTGCTGCTGACTGCTTTGTCCTGCCGAGCGTCGTCGATCGCCGGGGTCGCATGGAAGGAGTTCCGGTCGCGCTCATGGAAGCAATGGCGGTGGGAGTGCCCGTTGTTGCGACCGATGTCTCCGGAGTGTGTGAGCTGGTACGCCCCGATGACACCGGGTGGCTCGTGCCGCCGGGTGATCCCGCGGCATTGGCAGAAGCCATCGCCGCCGTGCTCGAAGGCCACGACGTGTCGACGCGCGTCGCGGCCGCCCGCAACCTCGTCTCCCGAGTGCACGACCTTCACGCCAATGCCGGGCAGATGGTCGACCTGTTTTCGTCAATCGCCGCAGTTTCCGCTGAGGCCGAGGAAAGGCTGATCTCAACGTGAAGTTCATCGACTACGTCGTTGCCTTGCGCAGGAGCTGGCTGTGGATCGTGCTGTTCACCGTCGTAGGAGCGGTGGCCGTCTCGGTGCCGAACACCACCGCCCCGCGCTCCTATCGGGTCAGCATGCGGGTGGTCGTCGGTCCTGGTGAGAGCATCCAGGGAAGCGCCATCGATGACGCGGTACGGAACTTGACGACGAACGGCGCCGTGCTCAAGACGTTCGCGTTGATGTTGAAGAGCGATGATGTCGTAACGAAGGCGGCCAGCACCGCGGGCATCGACCAGACGGCCCTTCGCGAGTACACCGTCGACGCCTTCTCCCTCAATGAGACGGCCGCGGTGCAGCTCGAGGTGAACGGACCCGAGTCGACGCGGGCGGCACAGCTCGCAGACGGGATCGCCAGGTCCGGTGTCGAGCAGTTCCAAACGCTGTACCGGAGCTTCAAGGCGGAGGCCCTCGATGCTGCCGTTCCGACGCGTCAGAAGTCACAAGCGGCGCTGTATGGATTCGTCGGCGCGGTCGGTGGCTTCGTCGTGGCATTCCTGCTCGCGGTGGCCCGGTTCGCCATCGCGCAGGCCGGGGGGCTGAAGCGTGGTGCCGCGCAGCCGGTGAACGGCAACCGGCCCCGACGAGGGCGGGCCGCGGAGGAGGCCCAGGCCGGAGCGGCTTACACCTACCCGCCGTTCAGCCGAGCGTGGGAGATCGCGACCGCTCGTCCCCGGGCCACCGCCCCGCAAAGCGACGAAGAAACCGTGAGCACGCGGCTCTCGTAGTGATCCTCGCCGCGCGAACCACACGCCAATGGTGATCCTGTCGCTCCTCGCGGTAGCGGCGATCGTCGGCGCGTTCGTGCTGCTCGGCCGTCCGGCCTTCGGCGCGGGGTTGCTGACGTTCTGCTTGTTCACGCGCCTGCCCGAGATCGCCGAGTCGCGCTTTCATGTTCCGACGATCACCGTCCCGCTCGCAATCGCGGTCGGAGTTCTCGGTGTGTCGGCCGCGGCGAAGCGCGGCTACGCGCCAACGGCGGTGCCCTTGACCTTGGTGCTGTTGGGTACCCGCGCCGCCGTGATGCTGCTCGGCTGGCCGGCGGCGCTCAACCAGGCGGAGGTCATGCCCGCCGTGCTCGAATTCGTCCGCGACGGCGCCGTGATCGTCGGGCTCGTTGCCGCGGTGTGCACACCAGGAGCGTTGAAGTCCGCCGTGTACGGCGTGATCACTGCGGGCCTCCTGCTCGGTGGCATCGCATGCTTGCAGTTCGCTCGCGGCGACTACCACAACACCTACATGGAGTTGGCCAAGGCGCCGCTGGTCGGTGTCGTCGGGACCACCCAGGGCAACCGCGCCGCCGGGCCGCTCGGTGACCCGAACTTCTTTGCCCAGTCGATGGTCGTGGTGGTTGCGCTCGCGCTGGAGCGCGCATTTCGCGAGCCGCGTCGGTTGCTGCGCACGCTCGCGCTGGTGACAGTCGGCGTTGGGAGCATCACGGTCCTCCTGACCCTCAGCCGCGGCGGCCTGATCGCACTTGCCGCTGTGCTCGTGGTCGGCGTCGCCTGGTTTCGGTCGTGGGCGGCCGTCGGGGTCATGGCGCTCGCGGCGATCGTCGCGGTACCCGTGTTCGCGCCATCGGGTTTCTTCGCGCGCTTGGACGAGCTCGGGCAGCTGCGGGGCGGCACGACGGCCGTCGATGACCCCGCGGTGCTCGGTCGCTTCTCCGAGATGCGATCGGCCTACGACATGTTCGTCGATCATCCGCTTGTCGGGATCGGCACCAACGGCTTCCCGGCGGCGTACCCGGAATATGCGTCGCGCCTCGGGGTCGAGAACGACGCCAATGACCGCAACGCGCACAGCCTCTTCCTCCAACAGGCCGCGGAGACCGGCGCGATCGGTCTCGTGCAACTCGGAGCGGTGCTCGCACTCATGTGGGTCGCGGTTCGCAGGACCGCTCGTCGCGCCGATCCCGTCAGCGCTTCCATCGCCGAGGGTCTCACGGTGGCCTGCTTCGGGTTCCTCACGGCCGGGCTCTTCCTCCACCTCGCCTACCCGCGGCTGTTCTGGTGCCTGGTAGGGCTGTGCCTCGCGTCGCGGCAGACGATCCTGACCCACGAGGAGGATCCGGCCGGCACGGCCGGTCCGTCCGACAAGACCTCCTCGACGGGCCGATGGGCGCTGGCCGAGCGGATCGGGTGACGGGTTGAGCTCCACGCTGAGGGAGGCGACGCCGGACACCGTCGGCGTCGAACCTCGTGCAGACGAAGGCGGACTGACGCCGACCCCGCCGGGGATCGGGCGGGCGGCGGTGCGCGGCGTGCTGTGGAGCTACGCCGCCTTCGTCGGGTCGAAGCTGGCGCTGTTTGCCTCCACCGTCGTCCTCGCACGCCTGCTGGCACCCGACGACTTCGGTGTCATGAGCTTGAGCCTCGCGATCATGACGTACGTCGACGCGCTGAACGACTTCGGCATCGGCCAGGCGATCATCTATCTCGATCGCGACGACGAGACCACCGCGTCGACGGCATTCGTGATGACGATGGCCACCGGCATCGCGGCCGCTGCAGTGGTCGCCTTCTCCGCCGCACCGATGGCGAGGCTGTTCAACGAGCCCGACCTCGTCCCGATCATGCGGATCCTCGCGCTCTCGTACGTTCTCGTCAGCCTGTCGGCGGTGCACTCGGCACGCCTGCGGCGCATGATGAACTTCCGACGGCGGGTCGTTCCTGAGTTGGCGAAGAGCGCGGTGAAGGCCGTCGTCTCCGTCGGCTTTGCTGCTGCCGGCTTCGGCGTGTGGTCATTGGTGTGGGGCCAGCTCGCGGGAGTGGCCGTGTCGACGATCGTCTACTGGAAGGCGTTGCCCTGGCGGCCGCGATGGAATTTCGACCGCGACACCGCCCGTCAGATCCTGACGTACGGCGGCGGGATGATGCTCGTGACGTTCCTGGCCGTCGTGGCCCGGGACGTGGACTACCTGATCGTGGGCCAGCGGCTGGGCGCGGCCGAGCTCGGGCGCTACACGCTCGGCTTTCGCCTTCCGGATCTCGTCTTGATGGGAGTGACCTACGCCGTCAGCGAGGCCTTCTTCCCCGCGCTCAGTCGCTTGCGGGCCGGTGGCACCGCGCTGCGGAGCACGTACTTGCGTGCAGTGTCCGCACTCGCGTTGGTCACCGCGCCGCTCGGGGTCGGAATCGCCGTGATCGCGCAGGACTTCGTCCACGTTGCGTACGGGGAACGGTGGGCGACGACCGCACCCGTGTTGTCGCTCATCTCGTTGTACTTCATCGCGCAGTCGATCGTGTTCGTGGCCGGCGACGTCTACAAGGCGTTGGGCCGCCAGCGAATCTTGTGGATCATCACCGCCGCACGGCTCGTGGTGACCGTGGTCGTGCTGTTGCTCGTGGCCGACCGAGGCATCGTTGCGGTTGCCGCCGCGCAAACGGCGCTGGTAGGCGCCGGGTGTGTGGTGCAACTCGCGATCGCCGCACGCCTGATCGGTGCCGGCGTCCGGCCGCTGCTGAACGCGTTGCGGCCCGCGGCCGTGGGCGTGGCGGTACTCGTTCCTGCTGCGATGGGCACGCACGCCCTGCTCGAAGGCGCCGCACCGGCCCTTCGGCTGACGCTCGTCACGCTCGCCGGAGGCGCGGCGTACCTCGTCACGGTGTACTTCAGCGGCCGGGTCATCGTCGACGAGCTTCGAGCGACGCTGCGCCGCAGACCGGTGGTGGTGTGATGCGCCCGGGTGATGCCGGCGGGCGAGGCCCGAGGATTGCGGTGGTCTCGCACGGCTACTACCCGCGCATTGGGGGCATCGAGCGTCAGCGCGCTGCGGTCACCGCGAGGCTGCGCGAGCGGCATTTCGAGCCCTCGGTGGTCTGTCGCCGCGACCCCGGCACACTTCCGTTCGAACTCATCCGGGGCATCCCGGTCCATCGCATTCGCGTCAGGGGACCGAAGGTACTCGCCTCTGTCGTGTTCACTGTCGCCGCGACGATCCGTGTCCTTCGACTGCGACCAGATGTCGTGCAGGTGCACCAGTTCCTGTCGACCGCGCGCGTCGGGCTGCTGGCCACCAGGCTCCGCCGAGTGCCGCTCGTAGCCGTGGCCCACCGCAGCGGGCCGATCGGCGACGTGCAGCGCTACGGCTCTCGAAGGACGGGTCGGCGGCGGGTTGCGGCGCTGTCTCGACGCGCAGCGATGCTCGTCGGCGTCAGCGAGGAGATCTGCGAGGAGATCCAGGGTTTGGGCGTGCCGTCGGATCGAGTGCGCTTGGTGCGCAACGGCATCGACTCCGATCGCTTTCGACAACGCACGTTGACCGAACGACTGGCCTTGCGGAACCGGTTGATGCTCGACGCCGACGCCGTGATCGTTCTCGCCGTCGGCCGTCTGGCTCCGGAGAAGCGCGTCGGTGATCTCGTTCGTGCGTGTCGCCGGCTGCCGAATCCGAACCTGGTCCTGTTGATCGCGGGCGACGGTTCAGAACGCGCCGCGCTCGAAGCCCAGGCGGCCGGTGACGACCGCATCCGGTTCCTCGGCATTCAGGACGACGTCGCACCGCTCTACAGCGCGGCGGACATCTTCGTGCTGTGCTCGGAGGCCGAGGGCCTCTCGAATGCCGCGCTCGAAGCGTGCGCCAGTGGCACCGCCGTCGTTCTGACCGACGTTGGCGCGGCTGCTGACATCGTGCGTCCCGAGGTCGATGGTCTCCTGATCCGACCCGGCGACGTCGATGGACTCGCCGCCGCGCTCGAACTCCTCGCGCGCGACCCGGCGCGGCGCGCTCAACTGGGGCAATCGGCGCGAGAGCGTGTGACCGCGGAGTTCGACATCGAGGGGACCGTCAGCCAGTTCGAGAAGCTCTACGAGGAGCTGCTGCCGTGAACTCGTCGATGCGGCTCCGCACGGCAGTGTTCTGGGGGTCGGCGGGTTCCGTTGCCTACGCCTACTTCGGATTCCCTCTCCTGTTGGGGGTGCGGGCCGTGGCGGCCCCACGTCCTGTGCGACGGGCTCCCATCACCCCGACGGTCTCGTTGATCATCGCGGCGCACAACGAGGCCGCCGTGATCGCGGACAAGCTGACGAATGTCGCCGCCATCGATTATCCGCCGGACTCCCTCGAGGTGATCGTCGCGTCAGACGGCTCGGACGACGCCACGGTGGCGATCGCGTCGACGCACCCGACCAAGCCCATCGTGCTCGACCTGCCCCGCCGAGGGAAGAACCCGACCCTCAATGACGCTGTCGCCTGCGCCACGGGTGAGGTGCTCGTGTTCAGCGATGCCGACACGAAGGTGGGTGTCGATTCGCTCCGCGCGCTGGTCGCTCCGTTCGCCGATTCGGAGGTGGGCGGTGTCGCCGGCGACTTCCAGTACGTGGCCGACGGCGCTCAAGGGGAGGGTGAGCGGACGTACTGGAGCATCGACCGTTTCACCAAGCAGTTGCAGACGCGGGCAGGCTCGGTCACGTCCGCCACCGGGCAGCTCCACGCGGTACGGCGGACGCTGTGGAGTCCGGTGCCGTCAGGTGTGGCCGACGACAGCTTCACGTCGGTTGGCGTCGCCGAAGCGCATCACCGACTGGTGTTCGAGCCGGCGGCGACGGCCACCGGTCCGGTCGAACAGGACGTACGCGAAGAGGCCCGGCGCAAGGCGCGATACATCGCGCGCGGTCTGCGCAGCGTGTGGGAGCACCGGCGCGCCCTGAATCCTCTGACGCACGGCTGGTACGCCATCCAACTCGCGTCTCACAAGATCGTGCGACGGCTGGTCGCGATCCCGATCGTGTTGCTGGCCATCGTGTCGCCGTTCCTGTGGCGGAGAGGTCGCATGTACCGCGCGGCCACAGCCGCTCAGGTCGGAGTCCACGGTTTGGCGGCGCTCGGATGGTTCGCGCATCGCCGCGGCCGGCGCAAGGGTGCGGTCCTCCGGGTGGCGGCGATGGCAACGTACTTCGACCTCGTCAATGTGGCCGTCCTACGGGCGATGGCGGAATTGGCGCGGGGCAACCGGCGCGATGTCTGGACACCACAGCGCAGCACGCCAGGCGCGCCATGAAGCCGCGCATCGCCTACCTGCGGTTCGGCGTGCGGCCGCTCGCCAACCGGACCGTCCACGACGTCTTGGTCGAGCAACTGCCCGAGTACGACATCGTCGCGTTCGACGTGAAGCTGGCCTTCCGGAAGCACGTGCTTCGCCTGGCGCGCATCGCTGTCGCGGGGCTCCGCTACGCGCCGCAAGTACTCCGCGGCCATCACGATCCGAAGAAGGCCGTGTTCCGCACGAGAACCGCGTTCGATCTGCTGCGCGAGACGGTGTTGGAGACGCTCGCGGGCCAGGAATGGACTGCGACGTTCCAGATGCAGTCGCTGTTCGACGGCTCGATCCCGGGCGTGCCACACGTCGTGTACACCGATCACACGCACCTCACGAACCTCTCGTATCCGTCGTTCGATCCGCGCCACCTCTACTCGCGCGGCTGGATCGAAGCCGAGCGTCAGGTGTTCGATCACGCGGCGGTCGTCCTCACTCGCAGCACCAACGTCACGCGCTCGCTCGTGGAGCGCTATGGGGTCCCGGAAGACAAGGTCCGCTGCGTGTACATGGGTGCGAACGTGCCGGTGCGTACGGGTCCTTCCGTCGGTCGCGATCCGAACGAGGTGCTGTTCATCGGCGGGGACTGGAAGCGAAAAGGTGGCCCCGACCTTCTCGCAGCCTGGGAAGCGGTCCGCGCCGCCCATCCGACGGCGACGCTCACCGTGGTGGGGTGCGATCCACAGCCTGTACCGGACGGCGTGACGGTCGTCGGGCGCATCCCTCCCTCGGAAGTCGGCGAGCACCTCGCACGCGCTGGCGTGTTCTGCCTTCCGACCCATGTCGAGCCATTCGGAGTGGTGCTCGTCGAAGCACTCGACGCCGGGCTGCCGATCGTGGCCTCCGACATCGGTGCGGTGCCCGACATGGTGGAGGACGGAATCAACGGGAGGCTCGTCCCTCCTGGGGACACGGCCGCGTTGGCATCGGCGCTCCGCGACCTGGTCGGCGCCCGCGAGTTGCAGGCGGCGTACGGCGCGAGGAGCAGACAGCTCGCGAAGGAGCGCTACGACTGGGATGTGGTGGGCTCGCGACTCCGGGACAACGTGCTGGCGGCGATCGACGACTCGCGAATCCAGGATTCGGATGACCGAGGCCAAGCGCTCAGAGGGCTGGTGAGATGAAGTCGCCGATTCGCTACGCGCGGTCGCTGTCGGACCTGGTGAAGGCCGTCCGCTCGATGGCCCAGAACGTGGAGATGCTCCAACGTCAGGTGGGGCATCTCGAACAGCAGATGCGATTTCCGACTGCACCCCGCCGCCTCCGCGACCACGAGTTCAAGGTCCATTCGCAGTGGGGCGAGGACGGGATCATCCAGTACCTCGTCCGCAACGTCGAGATCCCCAATCCGGTGTTCGTGGAGTTCGGCGTGACGCGCTACACGGAGTGCAACACGCGGTACCTGTTGCACAACGACAATTGGCGGGGTTTGGTGATGGATGGCAATGCCGAGGGCATCGCGTACATCCAGGCCGACCGCCCCTACCTGTACTACGGCCTCGATGCCGTGTGCGCGTTCATCGATCGCGACAACATCAACGACCTCATCTCCGGCAACGGCATCAAAGGTGACATCGGCCTGCTGTCGGTCGACATCGACGGCAACGACTACTGGGTGTGGCAGGCGATCGACTGCATCAGTCCCCGCATCGTCGTCGCCGAGTACAACTCGACGTTCGGTTGGCGTGATGCGGTGAGCATCCCGTACGACCCGTCATTCACTCGAGTCGATGCGCACTACTCGCGGCTGTACTACGGCGCCTCCATCGCCGCCCTCGAGCACCTCGGCCGCGAGAAGGGCTACACCCTCGTCGGTGGGAACTCCGCCGGGAACAACGTGTTCTTCGTGCGCGATGACGTGCTCGGCGGCGTTCCCCCCGCGAGTGTGGAGGAGAGCTATGCCCCGTCGAGGTTTCGTGAGTCGTTCTCGCCGGAAGGTGTCCGTACGTTCCTGCCGTTCGAGCGTCGCCAGGAGGTCATGGCCTCGATGCCGCTGGTCGACGTCGTGACCGGCCGGCCCACCACGGTCGGTGCGCTCGATCTCTCCGAGTAGCCATCACCCGCGGACGAACCGCCCGAAGGACGCGCGTTTCAGGTGACGGTGATGGTGGAGGTGTGGGCGACGGGGTCGACCGTCACGGTGCCGTGCGTGAAGCTGCGCTTCCACGCGCTGCCCGACTGATAGCGCGCCCCGGTGGGCGTGCCGAGCTTCAGGTCGTAGTCGGAGTACCACCAGTCCTCGGTGTAGTGCGTCGAGGTCTTGTGATAGCGGAAAGACACGCCAGGCGCCCACGCGAGCAGGTACGACGCGTACGCGAACTGCTGCCGGGTGGTGTCCGTGCGGTCACCTTGGCTGAACAAGATCACGGAGTCACCTCGGGCGGTGGCCTCCTCGACACGGCGCAGGTCCATCAGCCAGCGATCGGGCAGCAACCACGAGCCGGACGACCATGTCGTTCCGAAGCACTCGTGCTGCATGCCCGAGAGGTACTGGCTGTAGCGAGCGCGAGTGGCGAGATCGGCGTCGTCGTAGTTCCACTCGATCATGCTCGCCGTGAGCGGAATGCTCGCGCCCTTGGCCCAGTTGTTGTAGAAGTACGCCAGCATGCCCTCGATGGCCGCGGTGTAGGCGGTGGTCGTCGTGTACTTCGCCGGGATGTTTCCGACGCGATCGCGCTTGTTGAGGTTGAGCTCGATGTTGTCGAGCATCACGCCACCCTTCCAGCCGTTGGTGACGTAGTAGTCCTTGAGTCGCGACAAGGCGAAGGCCCGCCAGCCGCTGTTGCCGGGGTCCATCATGAAGAAGTTGTCCGTCGCGCGGTCCATGTGCAGTCGGTTGCCGGCGGAATCGAGCTGGAACCAGTCCGGATGGTCGCGCGAGATCGCGGCAAAGTCGCCGGGCTGGTTTGCCGTTTGGTTGCGCCACGGCTGCGCGGTTGTGGAGCCGGGATCTTGAATCGCGAGCGTTTGCATGTAGAGCAGGGGCTGCGGCCCGCCGGCAAGCACCACCGCATCGCGGAACGGTTCGTCAGTTCCAGACAACGTGAAGCGGCCGTAGCGCGCCGCGAGGGCCGCCGCGGTCGAGCCGTCGGTCGGGGGCTTGTAGTGCCAGCCGATCAGCGCCGGGGACGTCGCGACCGGAGCGTTCGTCGACAGCGCGGCCGTGATCCACGAGAACTTGGTGGTCTGTCCGCCGATGGCGTCGACGGTCAGCTTGCCATCGGTCACGGTGACCTGCGCGGTGACTTGGTTCTGCCACTTGGCCTGTGTGGACGGCCACCGATCCATCACGGTCTTCCCCTCGAGACGCACCGTGTGGAAGCTGCTGTCGACGTACTCGGAGTCACCCACTCCCACGGTCACCGTCCAGAGCCCGTTGGCGACGTCGCGTTGCCACACCGATTCAGCGTTCGTCGCCAGGTCACGAGTGACGATCAGCCCTTGCCAGCGCGACCACGTGTCGACGGTGCGGGCGCGCGTCTCCTGGGTCATGTCGGCTCCGGCGCCGGAGATGGTCTGCCATCCGTAGCCGCGCGAGCTCGAATAGGAGCTCCCACTGTCCCGGGCGAATCCTGATGCCAGCGGCCCGTTGGCCGTCGTGAAATCCACCGAGAACCCGGTCGACGGCGTCGCTCCTGCCGGTGACGCCTTTACCACAGAGAGACAGCAAGCCGTCACGAGAGTCGTGACGACGATCAATAGCCCGCGCAAAGCACCCCAACCCCTCATCGCTCGAGCCCCAATCCCTATTGTCGGGACTCCGCCTTCATCGACCATTGTGACGGAAGTGTCGGGGAAACGCCACGCTTTCGGCCGAAAATAGTGCCAAGGGGCTACCTCTGTAGTGCCTCGGTCCCGCACCGCGACGACGGTGTCCACGCGCGTTGGGAGGGGGCCAGCCTCCGGCGGTGTAACGCGGCGGTGCAGCGCGGCGCGTGCTACGGCCAGTTCGTCGAGAGCTCGGCCAAGAGGTTCTCGACCGTGGCTTGCGGATCGACCAGCGTCACGACATCGTCCTCGGCGAACGCCAGCACCGGTGTCCCGGCGTCGCGCCATTGGCCGAGCACGGCGTAGTTGCGTTCGCACTCCAACTCGTCCTCGAATTCGTAGAGGAGCGAGCCACACACCGTCTGGTCGCCGCCCACGAGATCCACTCGCACCGACGACCCTTCGAGCGCTACGCCGAACACCGTCAGCTCACCCGTCCACGCTTTCATGGTTCACCACCGAGACTCGTCCGCACGGTCCGGCCAATTCTGGCCGAGCGACCTACGCTCACTGCGCGATGGTCATGGTGTCGTTCGCTCAGCGCCTCACGGACCTCGCGCACGCAGCCCCCGATCGCGTCGCGCTGACGTGCGGCGACGAGCACGTGACGAGAGCGGACTTCGACGCACGGGCGAACCGCCTCGGCCGGGATCTCGCGGCGCGCGGCGTCGGGGTCGGAGACATGCTGACCGTGGCGCTGCCGAACTCCGTGGAGTGGTTCGTGGCCGTGGCGGCGGCATGGAAGATCGGCGCGATCCCGCAGCCGGTCTCGGCCCGATTGCCGGGGCGCGAGTTGGCGGCCATCGTGGAGCTGGCCGACCCCAAGGTCGTGTTCGGTGTCGACTCGGACGCGTTCGGCGATCGCACCTGCCTGCCCGCGGGGTACACGTCGTCCGGTGACATCGACGACGGCCCGCTGGCGGATGCCGTCTCACCGGCGTGGAAGGCGCCGACGTCCGGTGGCTCGACGGGCCGTCCGAAGCTGATCGTGTCCGGCGATCCGTCGACCATTGATCCCGACGCGCCGTCGCCGCTGCTGTTCGAGCACGACCGAGCGTTCGTGCTGCCCGGACCGCTATATCACAACGGGCCGATCGTGTGGGCGTGCCAAGCGCTGTTGTTCGGCAACCACGTCGTCGTGCTCCCGCGCTTCGACGCCGAGGCGACGCTGGCCGCGATCGATCAGTACAAGGCCGACATCGTCTACCTCGTGCCGACGATGATGAAGCGCATCTGGCGTCTGCCGGAGGACGTGCGGTACCGCTACGACTTGTCGTCGTTGCGCTGGGTCTGGCACCTCGCTGAACCCTGCCCTGAATGGCTCAAGGCCGCCTGGATCGATTGGCTCGGCGGCGACCGCATCATCGAGCTCTACGCCGGCACGGAAGCGCAGACCGCCACGGTGATCATCGGCACGGAATGGCTCGAGCACCGCGGCTCCGTCGGGCGGCCGATCAACGGCGAGATCGTGATCCTCGATGCGTTCGGCAACGACCTTCCTGCGGGTGAGGAGGGCGAGGTGTGGATGCGGTCGAGTCGCGACACGCCGACATATCACTACATCGGTGCTGAGGCCCGCTCGCGCGAAGGCGGATGGGAGTCGCTCGGCGACATCGGTTGGGTCGACGCCGACGGCTACCTGTATCTCGGTGACCGCATGCAGGACATGATCCTCAGCGGCGGCGCCAACATCTACCCGGCCGAGATCGAAGCGGCCATCCAGGAGCACCCCGCCGTCCGTTCGGTCATCGTGATCGGGCTGCCCGACGACGACCTCGGTAGTCGTGCGCACGCCATCGTCGAGGCGGACCCCGCCGACGTGAGCGAATCCGAGTTGCTCGAGTTCCTCGGCGAGCGCCTCGTGCGCTACAAGGTTCCGCGCACGATCGAGTACGTCAGCGAGGCGTTGCGCGACGACGCCGGCAAGGTGCGACGCGCGCAGCTGCGAGCGGAACGGCTGCCGCAGGCCTAGGAACGAGTCACGAACTGAGGTGGCTCGTGCGCGCGTACTGGCGGCGGTTCGCCGTCGAAGCGCTCTATCTCCACGAGCACGTGCTGCCCGGTGGATCCCTGCGCGAGGCGAGACGTGCCCCGATCGGTGGTGAGCACGTTCGGGTTGCCGTGCGCGCACAGCGCGTCGGCTTTCGTTGGATCCACGGGATCGAACCACGCGCCGGTCGACAGGTTCACGACCCTCGGCCGGACCTCTTCGGTGACGACCGCGCCGGCCAGACATGATCCGCGATCGGTGAACACGCGCACGACGTCGCCGTCGCTGATACCGCGGGCGGCC
Source organism: Acidimicrobiaceae bacterium (assembly GCA_041166365.1). Lineage (GTDB taxonomy): Bacteria > Actinomycetota > Acidimicrobiia > Acidimicrobiales > JACDCH01 > DASUCS01. The sequence goes on along the minus strand of JBEEFX010000315.1, from coordinate 1,820 downwards.
GCGTCGGCAGGATGGATGCGAATCGGTTCCCGCCCGGCCACCTTCGAGGCTTGGCTGTGGCTCCCATTGTCGAGCTGGCCATGGAGGCGCGGCGTCGGCTGGTTGGCGATCAGGTGCAGGGGGAATCGCGCCGCCCGCTCGCTGCCCAACCACTCCGCTGGCTCCAACCACACCGGATGACCGGGGCAGTCGTCGTAGCCGAAGGCGTCGATCGTCGACGAGAACAGTTCGATGCGACCGCTCGGCGTCGGCATCTTGCGCCCGCTCGGGTCGTCGCGGAAGCGGTCGAACAGGCTGTGGTCATCCGAGTTGAACGGGAGGCGGGTCTCGCCGGCCTCCCAGAACTCGTCGAACGGCGGCACGACGACATCGCGCTCGGCGACCCGCGAGCGGAAGCGCTCGTAGATGTGCTCGACCCACTCGCGAGCGGTGCGCCCCTCCGTGAACTCGTCCCACGCGCCGAGTCGCTTCGCCAACTCGGCGAAGGCCTCGTAGTCGTCGCGAGACTCACCGATCGGATCGAGCGCACGCGGCATGGCGATGATGTAGCCGTCGTTGCGGCCGCAGCCCACGTCGTCGCGCTCCAGCGACGCGGTGGCCGGCAGCACGATGTCGGCGTGGCGGGCCGTGGCGGTCCAGTACGACTCGTGCACGACGATGGTGTCGGGTCGCGCGAACGCTCGCCGCAACCGGTTGAGGTCCTGGTGATGGTGGAAGGGATTGCCACCGGCCCAGTACACGAGGCGGATGTCGGGCAACCGCAGCGTGCGGCCGTCGTAGTCGAGGGTGCCGCCCGGGTTCTCGAGCAGGTGGCTGATCTGCGCGACGGGGATGTAGGTGTCGACCGGGTTGCGGCCCTGCTCGAACAATGGCAGCGGATACGGCACCGTTGGTGCACCGACGTCGGCCATCGACCCGTAGCCGTGACCGAACCCGCCGCCGGGCAGCCCGACCTGGCCGAGCAGCGCGGCCAGAGCCGTGCCCATCCACACCGGCTGCTCGCCGTGCTGGGTGCGCTGCAGGCCCCAGCTGACCGTGACCAGCGTGCGGTGCTCGGTCATGCGCCGCGCGAGCTCACGGATCGTCGAGGCTTCGATGCCGCTGATCGCCTCGGCCCACTCGGGCGTCTTCGGTCGACCGTCCTCCTCGCCGAGCACGTACGCGATGAGGCGGTCGGCTCCGACGGTGTACGTGTCGAGGAACTCGGTGTCGTGCAGGCCCTCGGTGACGAGCACATGTGCGAGCGCGAGCATCACGGCGGTGTCGGTGCCAGGAATGACGGGATGCCACGTGGCGTGCACGTCGTCCGGCAGGTCGGAGCGCAGCGGGCTGAGCAGTTCGAACCGCAACCCGCGCCGGCCGGCGGTGGCGAGGCTCGGCGGCAGTGTGTGGCGCGTGACGCCGCCCGGGCTCACCCACGCGTTCTTCACGTTCATCCCGCCGAAGGCGACGACGAGCTCGGTGTGCTCGAGGATCGCCTTCCACGTCGTCGCCCGGCGCAGCACCTCGGCGGCGCTCCCGACCACGTGCGGGAGGATCACCTCCGACGCGCCGAGCGAGTAGCTGTTGACGGACGCCGTGTAGCCGCCGATGCAGTTCAGGAAGCGGTGGAGCTGGCCCTGCGCGTGATGGAAGCGGCCGGCGCTGGCCCAACCGTACGAACCGCCGTAGATCGACTCGTTGCCGTGCGTCGCGCGCACGCGCTGAAGCTCTCCGGCCACGAGGTCGAGCGCTTCCGCCCACTCGACCTCGACGAACTCGTCCGCGCCGCGACGACCATCGGGCCCCGGCCCGTTTTCGAGCCAGCCCTTCCGCACCGC
>JBEEFX010000314.1:0-8413 GCA_041166365.1 Acidimicrobiaceae bacterium | reverse complement strand
TCGATTGCCATCCGATGGCGCTGGGCCGCGGACGGCGTCAGCGAGTTCGTACTGGCGACTCGCCCCACTCCCGGCTCGCTCGCGCCCACCGAACACGCCGCCCTCGCCGCCGGTGTCGACGAGGCCGCGACGTACGTCGATGCCGTCGACCTGATCGAACAGCTCCGCGCCGCGGACGACGACCTGCTCGACGTCGTGCATCGCACGAGCCATCACCTGCTGCTCGCCACGCGCGCGATGCACGCGCTGGGCGCCGGCGCGCCGCAGGGCGAGGGGTCGGTCGCCGGCCTGTTCTCGTCCCGCGGCGGCGTGCCCAAGCGACCCATCGACCACGCGATCGTCGGCTACCGCGGCGTGGATGGCGACCGCCAAGCATCGCGTGAGCACCACGGCCGAGTGTGGCAAGCGCTGTGCCTGTGGTCGGCCGACGTCATCGAGCGCCTCCAACGGGAAGGCCATCCGATCGCTTTCGGCCACGCCGGTGAGAACGTGACCATCCGCGGCGTCGACTGGTCGACGCTGCGGCCCGGCGCGCGGATCGCCATCGGCGACGACGTGCTCGTCGAGGTGTCCGCCTATGCGACGCCGTGCAAGAAGAACCGCGCCTGGTTCCTCGACGGCGACTTCAACCGGATGAACCACGATCGCGAGCCGGGCATCAGTCGCCTGTACGCGAGCGTGCTGCGCGACGGCGTCGTCCGGCCGGACGACCGGGTCATCGTGGAGCCGTAAGCGCCGCTCGGAGCTTGGCCGCCATCGCCTCGGCCTCGTCGACGGACGGGTACTTCGTGCGGGGCCAGAAGAACCCGCGGAGTCCGTCCTTGCGGTTGCGGGGCACCACATGGACGTGGAGATGAGCGACGCTCTGGCTCACGCGGTTGTTGATGGCCACGAACGAGCCCGCCGCTCCGAGGGCCGTCTCCATCGCGCCGGCCAGCCGCTGCGCCTGTGCGAACAGCGGAGCGATGAGCGGCTCCGGCAAGTCGACGAGCGTCTCGTGGTGCTCCTTGGGCACCAACAGCGTGTGCCCGGGGAACAGCGGACGGATGTCGAGAAAGGCGAGCGTGTCCTCGGTCTCCAGCACGACGTGCGCAGGTTCCGTTCCTGCGACGATCGCGCAGAAGAGGCACGCTTTCATCCGGCCGTCCTGTCCGTCCCGAGCTCGACCCGACCCACCACGAGCGGGAACGTAGACCATCCCCCACCGACGGGCGCGCGAGCGGTTTCATGGGCGCCAGTGATCCCTCGCTGCACGGAGCCGCCGACACCAGCGTCGCCGGTCGTGCCTGACACCGTGGGGTAGCCGTGACCGAACCCGAAGTCGTCGTAGCCGCGCGCGCCCAACGCACGTACGTACTCGACACCTCCGTGCTGCTCGCGGACCCGCGGGCGTTGGTGCGCTTCGACGAGCACGAGGTCGTGCTGCCGATCGTCGTGCTGATGGAGCTCGAGGCCAAACGCAATCACCCGGAGCTCGGGTGGGCCGCGCGGCAGACGCTGCGAATGCTCGAACAGTTCCGAACGGAGGCCGGCTCGCTCACCGAACCGCTCGTCGCCAACCAAGCCGGTGGCACGTTGCGCGTCGAGCTGAACCATCAGGACACTGCCGGGTTGCCCGCAGCCTTGGCGTCCGACAACAACGACCATCGCATCCTCGCCGTTGCGAAGAACTTGGCCGACGAGGGCCATGCCGTCACCGTCGTCACCAAGGATCTTCCGTTGCGGTTGAAGGCGAGCATCGTCGGCCTCGATGCCGACGAGTACCGCAACGAGCTGGCCACGGGAGACTCGAGCTGGAGCGGATTCGTCGAGCTCGAGGTCGACAGCGACACGATCGACGAGCTGTTCGCCGAACGCGTCGTGGATCTCGCGGAGGCGCGCGAGCTCCCGTGCAACACGGGCGTCGCGCTGGTCGCCGGCCCGACGGGCTCACAGTCTGCGCTCGGCCGCGTGCGCGACGACAAGCGCGTGCACCTCGTGCGCGGCGACCGCACGCTGTTCGACCTGCACGGCCGTTCGGCCGAGCAGCGCATCGCCATCGAGCTCCTCGCCGACCCCCGCGTCGGCATCGTGTCGATCGGCGGCCCGGCGGGCACCGGCAAGAGCGTGATCGCGCTGGCCGCCGGTCTCGACGCCGTCCTCGAGCAGCGCACGCACAAGCGCGTCGTCGTCTTCCGCCCGCTCTACCCCGTCGGAGGGCAAGATCTCGGCTTCCTGCCCGGCACCGAGGCCGAGAAGATGTCGCCGTGGGCGTCCGCCGTGACCGATGCGCTCGAGTCCATCGTCGGCCCAGAAGTGATCGACGAGGTCGTGTCGCGCAACCTGCTGGAGGTGCTCCCGCTCACGCACATCCGCGGACGCAGCCTCACCGACTCCTTCGTGATCCTCGACGAAGCGCAGAATCTCGAGCGACCGGTGCTGCTCACCGCACTTTCGCGTCTCGGTGAAGGCAGCCGTGTCGTGCTCACCCACGACGTCGCGCAGCGAGACAACCTGCGCGTCGGCCGTCACGACGGCATCGCCTCCGTCATCGACGCGTTGCGCGGCCATCCGCTGTTCGGCCACATCACGTTGACCCGCTCCGAGCGCAGCGCGATCGCCGCGTTGGTCACGCAACTCCTGGACGGCAACGTCTAGCTAGCTAGCTAATCTCCCGGCGTGCCGCTCGAAGAGGAACCGAGGGTCCTCCAGCTCGCCGAACCACCCGATGAGGACGCGCCGTCCCCGGCCGACCTCCTCATCGCCCTGCTCGACGGCACGCTCAGCCGAGTCGCACGCCGCCCCCTCAAGGTGCGGGCGAAGACGTCGCCGGTCTCCGCGCTGCTCGGCACCGTCGACGTGATCGTCTTCGAGCTCGGTGAGCTCGAGATGGCCGGCCTCGAGGTGGAACGAATCGTCGTGCACGCCGAGAGCGTCAGGATCCAGCCGGGGTTCCCGCCGCGCCTGCGCACCGGTGAGATCGGCTTCAAGGCGACCGTGGCCCAAGAGGCGGTCGACCGTTGGACCCAACGCACCCATCTGCCCGTACGCCTGCACCTGACGGAGGAAGGCGTGATCGCCAAGGCCAGCGTGCGCGGGTTCTCGATCAGCGAGGTCGCCACCGAGGTTGCGGTCACCGGGCACTTCTTGACGCTACGGCCGCGGCGCGCGTCGATCGTCGGTCTGCCGGCGCCCGTGGTCGGCATGCTGCGCGGCTTCCTGCCGTTGCCCCCGTTGCCACGCGGCGCGCGACTGACCGAGGTCGATCACGCGGACGGCTCGGTCACCGCGTGGTTCGCGCTCGACGACATCGACCAGCCGCTCACGCCCGCGATCGCCCGCCGGCTTCGGCCGCGTCTGCTCCCGCGTCTGCAGTTCTGAGGACGCTGGGGATCCCCCACCGTCGTCGGTCGCGTCTTTACGATCGGTGACGTGAGTAGGCGGCCGATGGTCTACGGACTCGACATCGAGACCGACACCACCGTCGACGGCCTCGACCCCGAAGTGGCCGCGGTGGTCACGGTCGCGCTGTCCAACGACGGCTTCGACGAAGTGTTCACCGGTGACGAAGACACGATCCTGCACGACCTCGACGCGCGGCTCGCGGTCGTCGCCCCTGGAGTGATCGCGACGTGGAACGGAGCAGCGTTCGATCTTCCGTTCCTCGCCGATCGTGCGGCGTTGCACGGTATCCCGATGGGCCTGCGCTTGCGGTCCGATCCCGGCATCGCGCTCGATCATCCGCCGCTTCCCGGCCACGCATCGGCCTACCGAGCCCGGTGGCACCAGCACGGCCACGTCGATGCCTACCGGCTGTATCGAGCCGACGTCGGACCGGCGCTGAAGGTGAGCTGCTCGCTCAAGTCGATCGCCCGGCTCGTCGGCTTCACCCCCATCGACGTCGACCGCACGCGCATCCACGACCTCAGCCACGAGATGCTGCACGCCTACGCCGCCAGCGACGCGCGGCTCGCTCGTGTGCTCACCGAGCGACGCTGGGGTACCGCGTCGCGCTTCGTGGACCGCTGGGACCGTGTCGCGTAGCGCGTTCTGACTGTCTCACCCCCTTTGTAGAGTTCGACGCAACGGGTTCGCGATCTCCCTCCCGCACGACGGGCGTGATCGCCTCACACGAGGCCTTCCTGCAGGAGAGATCCGATGGCCACCAAAGCGGGCACGATCCGCACCACCCGACGCCGCCTCCAGGTGGTCGACACGCAGCAACTCGATCCTGGGGGCACGGCGTTGTCCACCGCCCTCCCCCGGCTTGCCGCCGCGCTCGACGAGGCCGCCGAGCGAGAGGGTTGGGGGCAGGCACCCCTCCTGGTGCGCATCACCGCCTGGCCGTCCAAGCCGCTCACCGAGGGGTTCGACCTCGGCGTGCGCCCGATCGACGGCGACATCAGCGTGGTGGAGGCCCTCGCCGGCTTCGTCGCGCCCGACGACTGGTTGGCCGTCGGTGTCGTGACCGAGGGCAACGCCCGTCACCTGGCCGACCGCGAGGCGCGTCACCGGGTGCGCTGCGTGCACCTCGTCGATCGAACGGGGGCGAGCGGCAGCACCGTACGGCTGCAGGGCGAGGACGCCACGGTGCTCGGCACGACCGAGGAACACGAGCCGAGTGGCCGCATCGACGATGCCTGCCGTCGCGCCCTCGGCCTGTCGACCGCCCCGCCCGAGCGCAGCAGTGCGGAGATGTGGGCGATCCTCTGGCTCGAACGATTGCTCGAGCACCGCGGGTGTGCCCCGAAGGAGGCGGGGCTGTCGTGGCAGGAGGTCGCGGAGCTCCATCCCGCCGTCGCGCTGGTCGTGAGCCACGACGATCACTGGGCCGGGCAAGCCCCACAGCATCTGGCACGGCTCGGTGAGCTGTTGGCCGACGTCCACAGCTGGCCCGTGCTGCGGCTGGCCTGCGCGGCCGGTGAGTGGCCGGTCGAGGGCGTGCCCGCGGAGGTCGCCGGCTGGCTCGACGACGGCGCGTTCAGTCGATGGGTGCTCGGTGCCTTTCCCCCGCTCGAACAGGTCGCGGCCGCGGCGCTCGAGGTGGTGCCACCTCCGGTGGCCCGCCGGCTGCGGGCGGCGTTGCAGTCGTGGCAGCTGCCGTACGGACCGTCGTGATCGCCGTCACCCCGGCGCAGGGAGGTGCGCGGCCGCGCCGGTCGCGAACCGCTCCGCGAGCGCGGCGCGGATGGCGGGCGTCATCGAGCTCCAGTCGTAGATCGATCCACCCACGGCGCGGTCATCGACCAGCGATTGCGCGAAGCGGTCGAGCTCCTCGGTGGTGACGAGATCGCCGATGCCACCGATGGCGTGCACCACCGCGCCCCCGTCGCCGAGGTTGCTGCGCAAGCGACGCGTGCTCTCGTCGTTGTACGTGTAGCCGTCGTGGTAGCCCGACGACTCCGAGCGGAACGTCCAATAGCTCATCGGCAGCCACACGTCGTACAGCGGGTGCAGCTCCGGGTAGGGAAAGTTCGGCCAGTAGCGCTTGTTGACGACCTCGGTCAGCACGGGCGGCAGGACGATCGCACCGAGCGCGTCGCCGCCCGACGCAGCCCGCAGTCGAGTCGACAGGTCGATGAGGCGTTGATTGCGGTCCGCCACATCGGTGACGTCCTGTACGTCTTCGATGTCCACGGCCACGCCGTCGAAGCGATGGCCGAGCACGTCGAAGTCCGCGATCTGCTGGAGCCGGGCGAAGTCGAGGTCGAGGTCGGTGAACTTCGGCAGGTACCAGCCCACGACACGCAGGCCGCGGCGGTGGGCGCGGATCAAGAACTCGGCCACGAGCGCGCGGTCCACCACGCCCTCGGGAGAGCGCGAATCGTCGCGGACCGCTTGCAGGTAGAGCGTCTTCACCCCGTTCGCCGCCATGTCGTCAATGGCGCTCGGCGTCACCGGAGGCGTCGTCTTCGTGTCCGCCGGACCGAAGTCGAAGCCGTCCACCCACGTTCCGAGGCCCGCGTACGGCGTCAGGTCGCGCGGCAACGACTCACGCGGCACGAGCCGGGCGACGATCGTGCCGACGCCCGCACCGGCGGCCGGTGCCGTGTCACGGTTCACCCAGCGCACCGCGCCGGCAGCAACGGCGACGAGCGCGACGGCCACGAAGATGTTGCGAAGACGATGCCGCCGAACCACGACGGGCCACCGTACCGTCCGGTTCCTGCGCGCTCGAGCCACCGCACACGAAGTCCGCCAGCGCGATTTCGGTCGAGAGTGCTCTACTGGGCTCATGAGCGACGAGTACACGCCGACACCTGAGGATCGCTTCACGTTCGGTCTGTGGACCGTGAGCAACCGCGGCCGCGACCCGTTCGGGTTCGAGACCCGGCCGGTGCTCGATCCCGTGGAATCGGTGCGGCGACTCGCCGAACTCGGCGCCTACGGCGTGAACTTCCACGACGACGACCTCGTGCCACCGGGCTCCAGCCCGGCCGATCGCGAAGCCATCGTGAAGCGTTTTCGCCGCGCCCTCGACCAGACCGGCATGAAGGTGCCGATGGCCACCACGAACCTGTTCTCCGACCCGGTGTTCAAGGACGGCGGCTTCACCGCGAACGACGGCGACGTGCGTAGGTACGCGCTCGCCAAGACGCTCGACGCGATCGAGCTCGGCGTCGAGCTCGGGGCCCGCGTGTACGTGATGTGGGGCGGCCGCGAGGGCTGCGAGTCCGACGCGGCAAAGGACGTGCGGGCCGCGCTCGATCGGTACGCCGAGGCCGTCGACGTCTGCTGCGCGCACGTGCGCGACCGCGGCTACGACCTCCGTTTCGCGATCGAGCCGAAGCCCAACGAACCCCGCGGCGACATGTTCCTGCCTACCGTCGGCCACGCCCTGGCGTTCATCACCGAGCTGCAGTGGCCGGAGATGGTCGGGCTCAATCCCGAGTTCGCGCACGAGACGATGTCCGGGCTGTCGTTCCATCACGCGGTCGCGCAGACGTTGTGGCAGGGGAAGCTCTTCCACATCGACCTCAATGCGCAGCGCATCGGCAAATACGACCAGGACTTTCGCTTCGGCTCGGAGGGCGTCCGCGATGCCTTCTACCTGGTGAAGCTCCTCGAGGACTCGCACTGGGACGGGATGCGCCATTTCGACGCGCACGCCTACCGCACGGAGGACGCCGAAGGTGTGTGGGACTTTGCCCGCGGCTGCATGCGCACGTACCTGATCCTGCGCGAGAAGGTGCGGCGGTTCCACGACAACCCCGAGATCCAGGCCGCGCTCGAGGTGGCGAAGGTGGCCGAGCTCAGAGAGCCGACCTTCCAGGGCAAGGTCACCGCCGACACAATTGCCGCGCTGCGACGCGACGCGTTCGCTGTCGATCTCGACGCGCTCACGCAACAGGGGTACGGCCACGAGCGCCTCGATCAGCTCGTGACGGAGCTGTTGCTGGGCGTCCGCTAGGGCAGATCGCACAAGCGGCCAAGTACCTTTGGCGGCCGTGCCGCTGGTGATGGGCGTCGATTCCTCGACGCAAGCGACAAAAGTGGAAGTGCGCGACGCCGACGATGGTCGTCTCGTCGCGTACGGCCGCGCGCCCCATCCCCTCACGTCGCGCCCGCCGCGCAGCGAGCAGGACCCGAAGGCGTGGTGGGACGCGCTCGTCATCGCCGTCGGCCAAGCGGGAGTCCGTGACATCGCCGCGCTGTCTGTTGCGGGCCAGCAGCACGGGCTCGTGGCGCTCGACGCGGCCGGTGCGGTGCTGCGTCCGGCCAAGCTCTGGAACGACACCGAGTCCGCCGCCGAGGCCGACGCGATGGTGAAGCAATTCGGTGCCGAGCGGTGGGCGAAGGCCAGTGGCTCGGTTCCGGTGGCGGCGCTCACCATCACGAAGCTCGCGTGGCTGGCGCGCCATGAGCCCGCGGTCTTCGACCGTGTCGCGTCGGTGCTGCTGCCACACGACTACCTCACCTATCGGCTCACGGGCCGGCTGGTGACCGACCGCGGCGACGCCTCGGGAACGGGGTACTGGTCGCCGACGGAGAATCGGTGGCGCACCGATCTGCTCGATCGGGTCGTCGGCCAACCGACACGCGGCGAGTGGATCGATCGCCTTCCGGAGGTCCTCGGTCCGCGCGACGCGTCGGACTGGATGACCGCCTCGGTGCACGAAATCCTCGGGCTGCGGGGCCGTCCGTTGTGCGGCCCCGGGACGGGCGACAACATGGCGGCCGCGCTGGGTGTCGGGCTTGCCGTCGGCGACGTCGCCATCTCACTCGGTACGTCGGGCACGGTGTACACCGTCAGCGACACGCCCACGGCGGACAAGACCGGCGCGGTGTCCGGCTTCGCCGATGCAACGGGCCGCTTCCTGCCGCTGGTGTGCACGCTCAACGCCACGCAGGTGACCGAGGCGTTCGGGCGCGTGCTCGGCGCCGACTCGCACGAGCTCGACGAGCTCGCGCTCGCCGCGCCGGCGGGCTCCGG